>MUCR01000046.1 GCA_002816455.1 SAR202 cluster bacterium Io17-Chloro-G4
ATAAACCTTCTGTCAAGATACAAGAATCTCATTCGCGAGGCACAAAAATCTTCACATAGCCCATAATTAATCGGCTCAGAGGACTTCTAAGGCAAGGCCAGGATTTGGGAGTCTCGAAGGATTATGCCCGAAGTAGAGAGACGGGCGAACGCTAACACCGCACTATTATGCTGTCAAATGCAGCTAAAACGACCGGCGAGCTGGACCACAACCCGGAGGATCAACCAAACCGCGTGTTTAGTCGAGTCCTTCGAGAAGATCAAGTTCGTGCTCGCTTGGAGCGCTGGACGGAGAAAGGCGAACAAAATAGGCCGTAGCAAAAGCAAGGCGGCGCAGTTCTGGGGGTAAGCTGACCAAAAAGCTGTCCGGTGGGACTTGAGTGCGATGGGCGAGCAGAGCTTGGCGCTGCTGTTCACTATAAGGGCGGACGTCAAGGGCCACCGTAGCCGTATCGGGACCGGGGCCGCGGGAGTTGCTTTCGCTTCGCTCCGCCCAGGACATGTCAAATCCCGCAGCGGTGAACTTGGGCATCAATGCCTCCCAAGCTCCGTCGTCGACCTGTGCGATACCGTACAATTTCTCGGCCCGCCACGGCTGCCCAGCTTCAGGAAATGCTTTGGCATCCCCAGCGGCTTGAAAAGCCTCGACGCTTATCTCATAACACATGACGTGGTCTGGGTGAGGATACATTCCACCCGGTGGCTCTGTGACGATAACGCTTGGCCGGAGCTCGCGGATAATCCGAACCAACTCGCCCGTCGCCTCGTCTCGGTCAGCATTCATAAACGCTGCCAGGTGCTCGTTTCCCGGCGTGTCCAGCATCCCCGAATCCCGGTAGCCGAGCATCCGGAATTCAGCCACTCCAAGAATTGCGCAAGCGTCCCTCGCCTCCCGCTCGCGGATTTCACCCAACCGGGGTCTATCGGCCACCGGGTCCAGATCGGGATCGTGGATCTCCCCCTCCTCACCGCCAGTGCATATCACCACCCCGGTCCGCACATCCCGGGCATTGTAATAGGCGAGCATGCCGCCGGTCGAGGTGCTTTCATCATCCGGGTGTGGGCGGACCGCCAGTATGGTCACGGGTTGACCGCCACGCCCATCCGAGGGATTCGTATCGTCCATCATCCATCCTTTTGCATCGCACTTTTGGCATCGTACTTTCGTGATGCTCACAAACTAGTTTAAGCTATCCCTCAAATCGGCGAAGGACGGGCCGCCAAACCCCAAGCCACAGGGCGACCACCAAGGTCATGACCCCCGCACCGGTGATGGCAATGGGCCAACTTACCACATCGCCCGCCACCGCCAGAGGCAACGCACTGAGAAAATGTATGGCCGGGGCGATTTGCAGTATGCTCAATACTCGACCCCGTAGCTCGGAGGGCACGTTGAGCTGGACCAGCGTGTTCGCCAAAGGCCAGAACAACCCGGTACTTGTGACCCCCACAAAAAAGAATAAGATCCAAGATACCCAGTACCACGGCGACCACGCAAAGGAAATCAGAAACGCACATAGGAACAGTAATGATCCCACAAGAAGCCAGGACTTGCGCTTGAAATCCCCCAAAGCAGCCAATGCGAAGCTTCCCAGCAGCGAACCGAGACCGGCGCCCAGCCAAAGCAGCCCGGTGCCGCCGGCTCCAACATCCAGCACCTCTTTAGTAAAGGCCGGCAGGACCTGACGGTAAGACATGCCGAAGAAAGTAAATGCCAGCGCCAGCCCGATGACGGTATACAGCACCGGCGTTGACCGTATGCATTGCAGCCCTGCCTGAAGATCTCTGAGCAACGCCGAGTTTTGGACCTCTCCCATCGGCGGCAAACCTTTGATTAACGGCAGGAATCCGATGCCCAACAGATACAACCCTGCGTTAATCAAAAGGGTAGGTCCTATCCCGGCCAGCTCGATAATTCCTCCTGCCAGCGCCGGCCCGATGATCTGCCCACCCTGGTTCACCATGGTATGCAACGCCACGGCGTTCATCATTTCAGTCCGTTCCACCAAGTCTGCCACTAAGGCCATCCGAGCGGGCATATTCAAGGCTTGGACCGTTCCCAGGAGGACCGCGATGGCGTAGACGTGCCACATCTCCAATACATCAGCAATTTCGAGAATCGCAAGTGCGAGTATCAGCACTGAAACGGCGAGGCTGGTGGAAATCAACAGTCCCAGCCGATCGGCTCGATCAGCGATGACGCCGCCCACCATGGAGAAGAAAAGGTTGGGGATGCCGTAGGCGAAGATCACCAGGCCTAACTGGTAGGAAGAGCCGGTAATTTCCAGCACCAACAAGCCCAAGGCCATAAATTGCATGCCCTGCGCCATGGCCTGCGCAGCGCCGTTTAACCAAAACCAGCGGAAATTGCTATGACGAAGGGCGCGGAACAACTGAAGTCTGTTCACTGTCCTCGTGATTGATGAGAGCGACACCTAATTCTCGGCAACGCTGGAGGAGCGTATACCGGCACAACCTCGATCTTGACCGGAATATTTTATCGCCTGAACGCCCGCCGGTAGTCCTAATCCTTGGGCGTGCGACGCCCGCTAAATATCCATCCCCGAAGCTTCAGCCACGATGTGTATGTCTTTGTCGCCCCGCCCGCTGAGGCAGACCAAGAGGATTTCCTCGGGCGGCAGGTCCCGGGCCAGTTGGGCCGCATAGTATATGGCGTGAGCGGACTCAAGGGCCGGGATGATTCCCTCAGTCCGAGAGAGCAGGTGGAACCCTTCCAAAGCCTCGTCGTCATCAACCGACAGGTACTGGGCCCGTTCCGAATCTTTCAAATAACTGTGCTCGGGCCCCACGCCGGGGTAGTCCAATCCTGCGGATATGCTATGAGCCTCGCTTACTTGGCCGTTCTCATCCTGTAGCAAATAGGACATGGACCCGTGAAGAACTCCGGGCCGCCCGGCGCTGAGAGTAGCTGCATGCTTGCCGGTGCTGACACCTTCGCCGCCGGCCTCCACTCCGATCAATTTCACCGACCGGTCACCGACGAACTCGAAGAAAGTGCCGATGGAGTTACTTCCTCCACCCACGCAAGCGATCACGTAATCTGGCAGGCGGCCTTCGGCCTCTAAAATCTGGCTGCGGGCTTCCCGGCCGATGATGGCTTGGAAGTCTCGTACCAACATGGGATAGGGATGGGGCCCCACCACGCTGCCAATGAGGTAGTGGGTAGTTTCAACGTTGGTGACCCAGTCCCGGATGGCTTCGTTGATCGCGTCCTTCAACGTTTTTGTGCCGGACTCCACGGGTATGACTTGCGCGTCCAACAACTTCATGCGAAAGACATTGAGCGACTGTCTTTTTATGTCCTCTGAGCCCATGTAGACGATGCATTCCATGCCCAGCATGGCGCAGGCGGTAGCCGCAGCCACCCCGTGCTGACCGGCACCCGTCTCGGCGATGATGCGTTGTTTGCCCATGTGCTTGGCTAAAAGCGCTTGACCCAAGGCGTTGTTGATCTTGTGGGCGCCGGTGTGGGCCAGGTCCTCGCGCTTCAAGTAGATCTTGGCGCCACCGCAGTGTCTGGAAAGGTTCTCGGCGTAATAGAGGGAGGTGGGCCTGCCAGCATAGCTATGGAGGAGATGCCCCAACCTACTTTGAAATTCGGAGTCTTCTTTGGCGCTGGCGTAGGCAGCTTCGAGCTCGGACAATGCGGCCATGAGAGTTTCCGGGACGAACTTGCCCCCGAAATCTCCAAAGCGACCTTTGTCGTCGGGTAACCTTACAGTTGGCTTGGTTGCCATACAGGCACCTCGGTTTTTTAGCTTTCAGCGGTCAGCTATCAGCTCATTCTGGAGATAATGTCCGTCGGGCGTTCTTGATAAAGGCTCGAATTTTGTCGTGGTTTTTGACACCGTTGGTTTCCACTCCGCTGGAGACGTCCACACCCCAGGGTTGGACCTCAGCTATAGCTTGAGCCACGTTTTTCGGGGCAAGACCGCCGGCCAATATAATGGGCAAGCCCATTTCGCTTATATGGGCGGCGATGGTCCAGTCAAAGCTGTGACCCGTGCCGCCCTGAACGCCCACAACCAGCCGGTCCAGGGTGACTAAGTGGCCAACTCCGGCGTAGGTCTGGACCCGCTCCGCAACGTGATCTAAGTCTGCTGCGGCAGCAGCCGAAGGGTCGACGTGCACAACTTTGATCACCTCGGCGTCTATTTGTCCGCAATATGCTATAGATTCCTGGCCGCAAAGTTGAACAAAATCCAGTCCGCATTCCGCGACGAATTGGTTGACTTCTTCCTGGGATTGGTCGGCGAAATTTCCAACAATCTTTGGTGTTTTTCCCGGTGGTGAAGCTTCCTTGACAGCTTGAGCAATTTCGCGGCCTGCAGCGGCGCTTAACCGCCGGCGCCGCTGGGGCACGAAAATCATGCCCACAAAATCAGCCCCGGCTTCGGTGGCCACGACCGCATCTTCCGGTCGCATGATCCCGCAAATCTTTATCTTCATGATTGGCCCAGCCTTAGCCGCCTGAAGGGACAGACGCGCCGGTCAATTCCCGGACTTTTGCCGCCACATCGGTCGCCGTAACCAAGGCCTCGCCGACGAGAACGGCGTTAACTAGACCTCCCCCTAACTGCCTAAGGTGTTCTTGGTTGAATATCCCGCTTTCACTGACCACGACCTTGCCTTTGGGAAGCTGAGGCGCCAATCGCTGAGTCACTTCCAAGTCGGTGGTGAAGGTGCGCAAGTCCCGGTTGTTGATGCCGATGATTTGAGCGCCGGACTCCACAACGGTCCGCAACTCATCTTCATCATGGATTTCCACCAATGACTGCATACCCAGTTGGTGGCCCAGCTCCAAGAGTTCTTGGAGCAGCTGGGGCGACAGCACCGACATGATTAGCAAAAAGGCGTCGGCACCGGCTGCCCGGGCTTCATACACCTGGTAGGGGTCGAAGATGAAGTCCTTACGAATTACCGGGGCTTTGGCCGCTGCACCGGAGCTTTTGATTTGGGCTAAGTGGGCCAGCTCGCCTTGAAAACGCAGGTCTGTGAGCACCGAAATGGCCGCAGCGCCGTTTGATGCGTAGATCTCAGCTAGATTCTCCGGGTCGAAGTCGGCACGCAATAAGCCCCTGGATGGGGAGGCTTTTTTCACCTCGGCAATCAACTTAACCCCGCCGCCGGACAAGGCATCCGACAGGCTTAACGGCATAGCCTGCCCAGCGATTTGATCTTGAAGCGCAGCCAGAGACACCAACTCTTTCTGGAGAGCAAGCTCCTGCCTTTTGGCGGCCACTATTTCATCCAGTATGTTGGGCATTTGGTCCCCTTCTAACTCGCTTGGCCAGCCAGGCGTTGGCTCAACTCGGCCAGCGCTTCCAGCTTGACCATGGCGGCTCCGCTGTCGATGACCTCTTGCGCTAGCGCAATCCCTTCCTTCAGGTTGGGCACGGCCTCCGCGGCCAGCAATGTGGCGGCGCTGTTAATCACCACGTAATCCCGGACCGGCCCCGCCTCACCTTCGAAAAGGCGCCGCATGGTGCCTGCGTTTTCCTCTTTTGTGCCGCTGCGAATCTCGTCAATCTCCCGTTTGGGCAACCCCGTGTCGGCCAAGGCCAGCGTCCATGTGCGCACTTTCCCATCGGCCAACTCCCACACCGAGGTGTCGCCGGAGAGTGTAATTTCGTCCAAGCCACCGTCGCCGTGGACGATCATGGCGTGTTTCGCTCCCAGGGTCTGAAAAACCTCGGCCACCCTCTGCCCCAACTCGGGGTAGGCTACGCCCACCAGCAAATACTGAGCGCCTGCGGGATTGGTTAATGGGCCCAGGATGTTGAACACAGTGCGAATGCCAATCTCCCGCCGTACGGGCACGGCGTGTCGGGTGGCGGCGTGGAAAGCCGGTGCAAACATAAACCCGAAGCCCACCTCGCTTATGCACTGCTCGACGCCTTCTGGATGAAGGTCGAACTCCACTCCCAAGGCCTCCAATACGTCGGCGCTGCCGCAGGAACTTGAAGCTGCTCGGTTGCCGTGCTTAGCGACTTTCAGCCCTGCTCCGGCGGCAACGAAAGCGGAAGCCGTTGAGATGTTGAAGGTGTTTTTGCCGTCGCCGCCTGTTCCTACGGTGTCCACAACTTTGCCTGTAACGTTGACCCGAAGGGCTTTTTCCCGCATGGCAGTGGCCATGCCGGCGATTTCATCCACAGTCTCGCCCTTGATGTGCAGTGCGGTAAACAGGGCGCCCATTTGGCCATGAGTTGCCTCTCCCTCCATGATTTCCCGCATCACCGCAGATGCGTCTTCCATGGAAAGTGAACGCCCGGAGACTACCGTATCTATCGCTTCACGAATCATTGGCGGCGATTGCTTTAAACGTACTCGTAGAGCGGCACAGTTTCGGATGGTTGGACAGGTTCTTCTAGCAATTTTCCCGATCGGCTTACAGTCTCGGGTTTGAGCAGCACATCCCCGCACACTGAGCAGACTTCTGCAGGTACATGGTCGATAACCATCCCCTGTCCTTGGTGTCGTACGGTGTGCAGAATCTTGCGCTCCTCGTACTCTCCCGGACAACCCGCGATGCTACATTTCATGTCTATGTCTTCCGCTCCATCTGCCGCCGAGCTTCTTCCTGAGAGATCTTTTCCCCGGCGTCCGCTTGGCCATTGCCTCGCTCAACTTTATGGAGCAAGTACAATTTTTCGATTGCGTCCTCTAAGGTGGCATCGTCAGGTAGTTGACGGATTACCTTGATGATTTCCTCTTTCGTTGTCATTCCGCTTCTCGAGATCGATTATAACCGGTCTAAGTTGATTACCAGTCTACCTCGCCACAATTGCCGAATCTTCGCACTACCGTCCAAAAGTCCCCGTCACGAGGCTTTCCTCAACGATGTGCCCTTGAATCGCCTCCATGACATCCTCCTTGGAGGCCCCAGCTTCTAGGTCTAGATTAACGTCCACAGCATATAAGAAAATTCGATAGGTGTGGGTCGTGCCGTGGGGCGGACAGGGCCCGCCGTATTCCGAATCGCCCCAGCTATTTTTGCCGTGAACACCTCCATTGGGCAACTGAGGTTTGTTCAGTTTGTGCGCTTTCAACTCCCGGACATCGGCTGGAATATTGAAGACCACCCAATGGTCCCAAGTACCTCCAGGGACATCGGGGTCGTCAATGACCACCACCTGGCTCTCGGTGCCCGGGGGAACCCCACTCCAGGCAAGAGACGGAGAAATATCTTCTCCGTCGCAGGTATACCGTATCGGAATCGGTCCACCATCAGAAAATCCCCTGGGGGCAAGGACTAATGGCCCGGCCTCGCCTGTAGCCTGCGGTCCTTCCAGCACTGTAAGGTCGAGGCTGGAGCCTCCCTCCATCGAAATTTGATAGCTGCCGGGCAGGGTGTCTTGAGGAATGGTGACTGGACCCTTGCAAGTGGCCACGAAGCAAACTATAGACCCGATGGGCTGCCCGTCCAGAAACACAGGGAAGCTCTTTGCCGACTCGATGAAGCCTATTCTTGACCCATCGGCGGTCCTTAATTCAATGTGCCCGCCGGTGCCTTCAAGCTCAATTTCAGCCCCAGGCTCAACCTCGTCGGGCATGAGGCGGAATAGGATAGGCGGTATCGGCACAGACGTCGCTTCCGGAGAAATCGCGAAAACCCCAGGGGTTGGGCTCGGAGTGACAGTAAGCGCCTCCGTTGCTACAGGCGTAACGGTCATGTCAGGCACGGACGTTGGCAATTTCAAGGTTTCCGTCGCCACTTCGCCATCTTGTGTGACCAGCGTGGACGATGGCGCCGTCCTTGGCTCAACCATGCCCCCGGCGCCTCCGCACGCTACAATCGCAAACAAAACTACCACTTCAGAAAAAAGTTTCATGGATTGCCGTTATGCCACCGCTTTGGCAGCGGCTACTTGGTCAAGAAAGTTCTGCAGCAATGGCTTGCCCACCGGCGTCATGATGGATTCGGGGTGGAACTGAACGCCTTCCACCGGATGCTCTTTGTGGCGCAGGCCCATGACCAAGCCGTTGTCAGTCCAAGCCGTGATTTCCAGGCTATCAGGCAGGGTTTCCGGATAAACCACCAACGAATGGTATCGGATGGCCTCGAAGGGATTGGGAAGTCCAGCCAAAACGCCCTTGCCGTTGTGGTGGATCATGGAAGTCTTGCCGTGGCGTATCTCACCGGCCCGGTCCACTTTTGCCCCGTATACGTGGCCGACGCACTGATGCCCCAGGCACACTCCCAGCGTGGGCAGCTTGGAGCCGAAGTGACGCACCACATCGTTGGAGATTCCCGCCTCAAGGGGCGTGGAAGGACCGGGCGAGACGATTATTCCCTCAGGGGCCAAGGCCTCAATGTCTTCCAGAGTGATCTTGTCGTTGCGCACAGTCACAACTTCAGCACCAAGTTCCGACAAGTATTGGTACAGGTTGTAGGTAAAGCTATCGTAGTTATCGATCATCAACAGCATCAGAACATCTCCACAAACTCCAGCCAGTTTCCGTCAGGGTCCTGGGCGTAACAGGCCTTCATCGTCACCTCGCCTTGATGATCTTTTTGGGAAGCAGGGGCGCTGTTGTACTTGAGGCCTTTCTTTGACGTTTCGGCGTAAAACCGGTCAAGATCGTCTACGTAGAAGGCCAGGTGGGCTGCTCCTAAGTCGTTTCTGTTGACGCTTGGACTCCCGCTGGCGGGGGAAAGGTACTGGATCAACTCAAGAATATGTCCTTCCCCTTTGTCCATGAAGGCGCGGTCTATGTGGGCCCCAGGAAAGGCCAGGACTTGCTCAATAAACTCACCCTGCCGCTCCAACCGGACGCCCTTCCGCATGCCCAGCACGTCGGCGTAGAATTGGACTGATTTCTCCAGATCCTTTACCACAAATCCCGTGTGGAAAAAGGATTTCAGCATAGTTTTCCTCCTCTCCTACTTCTTCAGGGTTCGGGAGACGTAGTCCTTAATAGCCTCAACGGTCTTTGGGTCACCCCAAATGTCTGTAACCGAGCTTTCGAATTTGGACTCACCCTCCCGTATCCGATCCAACGTCGGCTGCCGGATGTGTTTCTTGGTTTGCTCAAACACTCTGGGTGAAATGCTAGCCAGCTTCTCGGCCTTTTCCAAGGCCCTGTCTAGCAAGTCCATTGGTTCCACCAGCTCGTCCACCAAGCCCATACCTAGAGCGTCTTCTGGAAGGTAGGGTGTACCTTCGTACATCAACTTCTGCAGTTGCTGGGAGTTGGTCACAAAGCGCATGATTTCCAAGGCGCTGCTGGGAAAGGGAACCCCTACCAAGAGCTCCGGGATGCCAATGCGGCCCCGTCCTTGAGACATGATCCGGTAGTCCGCCGTGCAAGCCAGCAGGCATCCGCCGGCGATAGCATGCCCATTTACCGCCGCAACCACCGGTTTGGGACAAAAGAACAGCGCTTCGAACGCCAGGGAAAGGGCTGGGACTAACGACTGAAGGTAACCCGGCCCTTCTTCCAGCACCTGGACGAGGTCCAGGCCTGCAGAGAATATGTTCCCTTCGCCTGTGAGCACCAAGCCCTTTGCTGGCGATTTTTTGATTTCGTCGACGCGCCCAACAATGTCCTGGCAAAAATCTACGTCAATGGCGTTAGCCTTGCCATACGACATGCGGAGAACGGCAATGTCCCCTTGTTGCGTAACGTCAAACAATCGTTTCGTCTCCTTAGCTAACTGCGCTTTCTTATTCCCGGCCCTCGGCAAGGTCTATCGCTCGCATCAGCGCCCCCGCTTTGTGTCTGGTTTCTTGGTCCTCGTCTTCAGGCACGCTGTCCGCCACTATGCCTCCGCCTGCCTGGACGTACATCGTACCATCCTTATAGATACCGGTCCGCAGCACCAAGGCGGTGTCCATGTTCCCCGAAAAGCTGAAGTAGCCCACGGCTCCTCCGTAAGCGCCCCGCTTTTCCTGCTCTATCTCGGCGATGATCTCCATAGCCCGGATTTTAGGCGCGCCCGAAACGGTGCCCGCCGGGAAACAAGAACGCAGGGCGTCGTAGACAGTAAGCTCAGGTTTTAACTTCCCTTCCACATGGGAAACTAGGTGCATGACGTGGGAGAACCGCTCCACGTCCATCAGTTGGGTCACGTTCACCGTGCCCGTGACGCTTACCCGGCCGATGTCGTTACGACCCAAGTCCACCAGCATTATGTGCTCGGCCCGCTGCTTCTCGCTGGTCTTAAGCTCTAGCTCCAGGGCATCGTCCTCCTCGGTGGTTTTCCCCCTGGGCCTCGTGCCAGCGATGGGATGGGTGGCAGCTATACCGTCCTGCACCTGGACCACCGTTTCGATGGCGGCGCCGACGATTTGAAACCCGTCCAAATCCAGGTAATACATGTATGGCGACGGATTTACACTGCGCAACGCTCGGTACACCTGAAACGGGTGAGCCAGCGTCTTTCGGGAAAACCTCTGGGAGTTGACGACTTGGATCACGTCTCCGGCGTAAATATGCTCGACGCACTTTTCTATGGCCTTGTGGTAGTCGTCCCGGCTAAAGTTGGACTCGATTTCGCTGTGAGCGATGGTGGAATCGCTCCCGCCCACGCCGGAATTCCGCATCTGGGGCGGCAGTTCCAATGGCTCTGCAAGCCGCTGGACTAATTCCTCGATTTTACGTGTGGCATCGGCGTACTCTTGTTCCACGTTCCCGTTCAGGCGGACGTGGCTGACCACCTTGATGTCGTGGCGCAGATGGTCGAACACCAACAGAGTGTCCACGAAGGTGAAGACCGACTCAGGCAGACCTTGGGGATCGCCGGGCATCACGGGCACCCTGGGCTCGAAGTAACTGACTACGTCGTAGGCCACGTAGCCCACGGCCCCGCCATGGAACTTGGGCAGACCCTCAATTGGAATTACCTCGTATTTATCCAACTCGGCCTGCACCGAATTCAGGGGGTCTACTTGGCCGCCGGGCTGGCCGGGACCGGTCTTGATCACGTCATAAGGGTCTGTTCCTATGAAGCTGTACCGGCCAATACGCTCCCCACCAGCGACGCTCTCCAGCAGGAATGAATAGGGTGGCCGCGCCACCTTGAGGTAGGCGGAAACCGGCGTTTCAAGATCGGCATTTATCGACCGGTACACGGGCACCAGGTTCCCTTTCCCAGCCATGTTTTTTACTTCTTCCAAAGTTGGGTGATACATATTCGTTCCTCTTGCGTCCAGGTTATCGCCAAACCCGGATAAAATTTGGCAATAAAAAAACCCGCCCCCAAAAGGGACGGGCGTGACCGCGTTGCCACCCTTATTCTCGGCTTGTTCCCGTGCTAATAAACAGAACGCTGCCGAAATCTCAACCGGCGGGGGGACTAGTTTACGTCGTCCCCGTGCCGTGGACCTTTAACGGTGTCCAACCGTCCCAGCCTAGCCCCGGCGTAAAAGTGCACCGGCGATCGGCATGCGGCTCCGGGGTCCATTCAGCTTTCAGCGTTCCGGCGCCGGCTCACACCATCTCCGGCTCGCTTTGCCACGCTGGAAGTCTACTACTCCCCTTCATAGCCTTTTGGTATTTGGTTGTTAGTGTTTGAGTATATGTTTCCCTAGCAAAAAGTGTCAAGTTTGACCTCACACCGTCCCCTCCCCTAATCCACCAATCCCCGCCTCCACGGCCTCGTCCGGGCCCGGCCAAGGCGGACACGTGTAACATAAAAACCGCAGTGGCCCGTTCGGGCCGGCGCTGAACTGGAAGCGCCAGCCGGTGGGGATGGTCAGGGCGTCTCCGGGGCTGACGGGCACGGGTGGCACTGACTCTGGCGCTGATGTGGGCGGACATCGCCACACATGGCCGGTGCCTTCCAAGATGTACCAGATTTCCTCCACGGTGCGGTGATAAACGGGCTTGGATACTTGGCCGGCAGGTAGAGTCACTTCCACTAGGCTGGCTCTGCGAGCTGAGTGACTTTCGCCGATTAGGAATCGGATTTCCGATCCGTCAGGGGCGGTGTCATTGGGGTTAGGGCTGCGCTCGGCCAGGGGCAGATTTGGGGCATTGTTTTCTTGGCTCATGTCTTGTACCTCAAGTGTCTTGCTCGCCAACCGGGCCCTTCGACAGGTCCGACTTCTGGTCGGAGGTCAGGATGCGCGGAGTTGAGCCCAGTACTACGGTGGCGACTCGAATCTCTCTAGGTAGGTTGGAGGAACTTCCTCCCTACCCCGTCAGGCTCTCACCCACCAGCCTCCAGTAGGGCAGGACGATGGCGAAAAGCACAGCAATGGCTATCACCGTCATGATTAGGCCCAAGCGGAAAATCTCCGGGGACCTGAGGTTGGCTCGCTGGAAAATGAACACGCTGGCGGCGCCGCCAGCAGGGTAGTACACCACCGAGTCGCCGACGATTACCACCGCTAGCCCGACTACCAAGGGGTTTAACCCCAGAGACGCTCCCGTGGACATGGCCACGGGTATGATAAAGGCCAAGTATCCGGAGATATTGGGCATCAGCAACCGGACCACGGAAGAGGCTCCGGCGATAGCAAGCAACACCAAAGCCGGCGAGCCCCGCAGTCCCTCCACACTTCCAACCATGGTGTCGGCGAACCAGGCAGCAGCGCCGCTGGCGATGATTGCGTTGGCCAGGGACAGCGAGGTCGCAATTACGAAAAAGTTGCTCCACCCTAGGTCTTTCTCCATATCTTCCCAGGTCAGCAGCCCAAAGCCGGGGAGCAGGATAATGGCCATGGCAATCAGCGCCGGGACCGTGGGCGCCAAACCGTGGGCGAAGTCGGTGAACCACAACAGGGCGGTGCCCAAGGCGATGAGGGCAGCCTTGATCTCAGGCAGCAGCAGTGGCCCGGTGGCCACGGTGCTGATGCCAACGACGTTTTCCAAGCGGAATCCGGACCGGTAGCCCAGGTAGACCACTGTCCCGCCCACTATCAGCACCGAGTAAAAAGGCAGGGCCATCAGGACGAACCACCTAGTCCAGGAGAATCCCTCTCCGGTGAGTTCTCCGATCAGCGACGCAGCTACGATTGGCGTGATGCCCCCTGCTAACAGGGCGGTTGAGCCCAGGCGGTTAAGCGCTCCCATGGCCAGCATGATGGCCTTGTGCAGAGGAGCGTCTTGGGGAACCCGCCAGTGAGTCATTACCTGTTCGTAGACGTGGACCATGATGGCCCCTCGGGTGCTGGCCGAGGGCAAGGCGAAGGTCAAGGCAGCAAAGGAAAATAGCATCTGGACATAAAGGGCCCGGGGACTGCCGCCAGCCAACCGAATCATGTAGACAGCCATCCGCTCGGCTAATCCGGAGCGTTGCACAGCAAGGCCGAGGGTCAGGATGCCAATTAGGAAATAAGGGACAGGCTGGGAGAACCCAAACAGGGCTGCTTCCACGTCG
>MUCR01000047.1 GCA_002816455.1 SAR202 cluster bacterium Io17-Chloro-G4
AGACAAACCCAGGACAGCCGGAGACAAACCCAGGACAGCCGGGATTTCCGGTTAGTAGTGCCGGATCATCAGATTACGAGGTAAAAAAATATGGCTACCCATTTTTTTGGACTTACCCAACGGACTTTCACTTTTAGCCATTCAATTGGCCGAAACGAGTTCGCTGGCACGGGATTACGAAATCCCGTGGACTTCGCCGTGACCCCCAACGATACGGTATACATCGTAAACCGGTCTTATGAGAACCGGCCCGACGGCGTCCGAATGAGCATCTTGACTCTAAATGAAGAGTACATTACCGAGTTCGCCGCTTACGGCGAGGGCGATGGTCAATTCATTTGGCCCACTAGTTGCGCCCTAGACGCCGATGGCAACGTATACGTCGCAGACGAGTGGCTGAACCGGATTGCCATTTTCGACAAAGACGGCGAGTACCTGCGCAGTTGGGGTAAAGCTGGCTCCGGCGACGGAGAGATGGACCGCCCCGCCGGGATGTCCATAAGCTCCGACGGAACCATGTTCATCTCCGACAGCCGCAACAGCCGGATCCAGAAGTTCTCGCTGGATGGCAAGTACATTGGCAAGTTCGGCAGCTTTGGCAGCGGCCCTGGACAGTTCAATATGCCTTGGGGCGTTTCCGTCGGTCCTGACGGTAACGTATACGTGGCGGACTGGCGTAATGACCGCATCCAAATTTTCACCAGCAGTGGCGATTGGCAGGCCTCCGTGGGCCAAAGCGGCAGCGGTGTCGGCCAGTTCAACCGGCCCAGCAGCGTGTGCGCCGACGCCGATGGCGACATCTATGTGGCCGACTGGTTGAATAACCGTGTACAGGTTCTCAGCGCCGAGGGCCGCTACGTCGCCGACATGCGAGGCGATGCTGGCTTGTCCCAGTGGGGTAAAGAGAAGCTCCAGTCCAACCCGGACATGATCCGGCAACGGGCTTTGGCTTTCGCCAACAACCCCAATTTCGAGAAGGACCTTGGCCACCCCTGTGCGGTCAAGATCGACTCCAAAGGCCAAGTTTGCATATTGGACCACACTAGGGGAAGGATCCAGGTCTACGCCAAGAGTAAAGACCCGGTCTTGGTTTAAACTAGTCAAACGGCTGAAACTTTTTGGCACGGTACTTCCCTATATTATGACCAACCGAAGGCCGCGGTATTATCCGCGGCCTTCTTAGAATCCTCCGATACGAAGAGGCACCCGAAAGCAAATTCACGAGGTGAAAGCCATGAGCGCCCACTTATTCGGACTTACTGACCGAACGTTCGCTTACAGTCACTCGCTGGGACGCAACGAGTTCGCTGGGACCGGCTTCCGAAACCCGGTGGACGTAGCTATCGCAGCCGACGGCACAACCTACGTGGCTAACCGGTCCCGGGAAGACCGCCCCGATGGGTTGAGAATTAGCGTGGTTACCCTGGCTGAGGAGTACATATCCGAGTTTGCTTCCCATGGCAAGGGCGATGGTCAGTTCATATGGCCCTCGTCTATTGCCTTGGACGACAAGAACAACGTTTACGTTTCCGACGAATGGCTGAACCGAATTACCATCTTCGACAAAGAAGGTGAATTGCTTGCCACGTGGGGCAAGTCCGGCACCGGCGACGGGGAACTGAACCAGCCTGCCGGCATAGCTATAAGCGGGGACACTATGTTGGTCAGCGACAGCCATAACCACCGGGTGCAGAAATTCAGTTTGGACGGTACTTTCTTGGGCAAGTTCGGTGGCTTAGGAAGCGGACAGGGCCAATTTAACCGGCCGTGGGGCATCAGCATTGACCGAAACGGCTTAGTTTACGTAGCCGATTGGCGAAATGACCGTATCCAGCAGTTCAACCTTGACGGAGAATGGCAAGCGACGTTCGGCCAGCCCGGCACAAACGTAGGTCAGTTTAAGAGGCCAGCAAGCGTTTGCACCGACGACGATGGAGACATCTACGTGGCAGACTGGCAAAACAACCGCGTCCAGGTGCTTAGCCCAGACGGAAGGTTCGTCGCTCAGTTGCGGGGCGACCATGTGCATTCCCAGTGGGGGAAGGAAAAGCTCATCTCTAACCCGGACATGCTTCGCCAACGGGCCATAGCCTTCGCCAATGACGGTGGCAGTTTCGAAAGAGAGTTCGCCCAGCCCTGTGCGGTAAAAATCGACAACCAAGGGCGATTGGTGGTGGTGGAAAACTGGTCCGGCCGTATCCAGGTATACGCTAAATCCAAGGAGCCGGTGCTGGTATAGTCGCTAATATCAAAGAAATAACCGGCTCATGACCCCACATCTGAATAAGCAAAGGAGCCAGTATCTGATAGATGCTGGCTCCTTTGTATTTTTAGACCTACTCGCCCCATGCCCTGCTAATTAAGAACCAGGCGCTCCGTGAGTGCTGTCGGCGATTGATTGGCCGGTTGGGCTGGAAGGACTCTCGGGCATGCCGGCGTCAATCCACGACACGATCTCGTCCAGTTCTTCTTCGTTTAGAAAGGGCCCTCTTAGCGGCATTTTGCCCCAAGTGCCTATGGTCCGGGCCAATGAGCGCACAAAGGCTGTCTCCCGGCCAGGCACACCAGGTTCGATAGCTCTGATTCCAGACAGGACATCGTTGGCCAGTTGCTCAGGGGATTCCCAGTAATATCGGTGGATGCCGGGAAGCGGCCTGCGTCCTCGCTTAACCTCCCAGCGCGCCATCAAATCGTCCAAAATCTCTTTTACTCTGGGCCAGTAAACGGTGTTACCCTCGGCCGGTTGCTCGCTCATACCGTGTTCTCGCAATCCATGTAAATCTCGGGTCGTAATTCCTTACGCATCAATTATTGAATTCGCCAACGTTCGAGGTAAATGAACGGAAAGCTAGACTGGGTGCTCACTAACTTTCTCTGTTTTTAACAACTCTAACGCATGGGGCAGCACCGGATTAACCACATCCAAGCACTCTCTCACACCTTTGGGGCTGCCCGGCAAGGTGATAATCAAGGTGTGTCCCCGGATGCCAGCCACCGACCTGCTCAGCATGGCCATAGGCGTGAACTGCAAAGTGTTGGCCCGCATGGCCTCCGCTAGACCCGGCACTTCCTTGTCGATAACGGACAAGCATGCTTCCGGCGTTACGTCGTGGTGGCCCAGGCCGGTGCCACCGGTGGTAACAATTAGGTCCACATCGGCGGAGTCAGCCCACTGGGACAACCGTTGGGCGATGAGTTCTTTTTCGTCGGAGACCACTTCGTAGCGGACAACCTGATAGCCCTGTTGTTCCAGCAATTCTTTTATGGCTTGGCCGCTGGTGTCTTCTCGCTGCCCTTGAGCCCCGGAAGTGCTGACGGTCAAGATGCCCAATCCGAACATATCTGCCTCCGACGACCATCATACCATACGCCAATTCCAGCGAGCAGCCTAAAATAGGCTCCGTACCATGCCTACAGTTGGAGTTTTAGCCGATGGAACGCCCTGCCGCCAGCTAGTTCGTTAGTCCCCCCATTGACAGCGGATTTTGAGCCGCTTATATTCAAAAAGCAGTCGGCCCGCCGACAGGAACCCTAGATAGAGGGCATATTTCATTGAGCAGCAATTCTAACTGCATTTTTTGCCAGATCGTCGCAAACGAGTCACCCGCCCGCGTCCGGTACCTGGATGAAGAGATTATCGTAATCGTCAACAAGCTGACTTGGGTGCCGCTAATGCTCTTAGTGATGCCGAAAAAGCACATGCGCCAAAGCGAGATGTGGGAGAGCGGATTTATGAACCGGATGGGTGAGGTGGCTGTGGACATGGGATGGTCGTTCGCGCCCAATGGGTTCCGGATACTTTCCAACTTCGGCCGAGACGGATTGCAAAGCCAAAGCCACGCCCACCTGCATGTCATTGGCGGCATGGCTCTCGGTGAATACGCCTAGGTATTGGGACTTGGCCCGTAGCCATTAGATGTTAAACTTGATCTTGGCGACATTTTTCTAAAGCACATGGGGACAATCAAGTGAAATCTTATATATTCAGCGTGGTCGTGGAAGAGGATCAATTCGAAGATGGCAGAAACGCATACCACGCCTATTGCCCTGCGCTTAAGGGCTGTCACACATGGGGTCACACTTACGATGAAGCACTGGTTAACATTCAAGATGCCGTGGAAATCTTCGTAGAGGACCTACTGGAGGCGGCCAGCGCAATACCAGTTGGCCCGGAGAACGGAGTCATCGAACGAGACTCTCCAAGCGTGGTCGTTAATATTTAGTGCGCCAAATCCCCAGAGGCATCACGGCTCGCAGATTAATCGGCGCTTTGACTAGCGACGGATTTACCGTCATAGCGACGGACGAAGGGTCGTAGTAGCTTTTCATCGCCTTGGCGACACATTCCCCATCAAGACATTGCGGGCTATAATCATCGATTCTGGCTGGACAACCGCAGATCTCCACAGATTGGATATCCTAAACAGATGAGCGATAAATAAGAGGAAGTATATGGCCGAAACCATCCTGTACGAGAAGACCGGCAACATAGTAGTTATGACCATGAACCGCCCCGACGCCTTAAACTCCATCAATAGGCAATTGCGTGGCGAGTTGGGCGAGGCTATCACCCAGTTCGACGAGGATCCAGACGCTTACGTAGGGATAATCACGGGAGCGGGAAGGGCCTTTTGTGCTGGCCGGGATTTGAAGGAGCGCGCTTCCGACAACGCCGAGGGAGTTCAGGCCCGGGCCTTTAATAGCATGACCCCGGATCGCCCTTTCATGTTTCCTCAGACGTGGAAGCCTTTGATTGCGGCCGTGAACGGCTTCGCCCTAGCGGGTGGCTGGTCCATCGCCCAGATGTGCGACCTGCGGCTGGCATCGGAGGACGCCAAGTTGGGCATAACCGAAACCAAGTGGAGCCTCCTGCCTCCCTTTGGCACAATTTTGCCCAAGTCCATGCCCTTGTCAGCGGTCTTGGAATTGGTGTTCACCGCCCAGCCGGTTACCGCCCAGCGGGCTTACGACATGGGCTTCTTGAACAAGGTGGTGCCTGGAGACCAGTTGATGGCGGAGGCGATGGCATTGGCTGAGCAGATTGCCGAGAACGCTCCTCTGGCAGTGCAATATTTTAAAGAGTTGGCCTATAGGGGCCAGAACATGTCGGTGCAGGACATTTCGTCACTGACCTACCACATGTACGACGCCCTTCTGACCACCGAAGACTCCAAAGAGGGGCCAAAAGCCTTCGCCGAGAAGCGCAAACCCCAGTGGAAGGGGAAGTGAGAAGGCACCAGGCTGAGTAGAAAACGGCCCTTCGACAGTCTCACGATGAACGGTGGGTCCTGGCGGTTCGTGCTCAGGGGTTATGCCCACCAGGATCGCTCAAGGTGAGCTCCCACCAGAAGTCGAGAGTCTAGACGTAGTCGGACTTGTCGAACCAGAAGCTGGAATTACTTAAGTAGTGCGGGTACTGGAACCAACGTTTGGTGGATCGGATCAACTGCTAGGCTCAGATGTTCCAATGCGGTCGCACCTAATAATGGAGAGACTCCTTCAGGACCGAACACCACCAAGACTATTGTCTGGTCCTCGCCGAGACGCAAACGGGCATAGCCTATCGGATACTCTACGAGACGGTCATCCCCCAATTCGAAGCTGCGTTGGCCTTCCTTATTTATACCAAGTTGAGTGAGCACATCCTCGGGCAAGACAGTGTAAGTTGACCCTGTATCGACCAAGGCTTGCACCTCGACGTAGTGTTGACCTACCAGGTCTCCGATTTGTATAGCAACGCTAAAAGTTCCCATACCACTCCATTAAATCTGGTACTCGGGCCTACGCAATAGCTGGCGGGCTATTACCAGGCGCAACACCTCGTTGGTGCCCTCGCCAATTATCATTAAGGGCGCATCCCGGTAGTACCGCTCCACGGGGGAATCTTTGATGAACCCCGCTCCTCCGTGGATTCGCATCGCTTCTAGGGTTATTTCCTGGCAGGCTTCGCTGGCAAACAGCTTGGCCATTCCGGATTCCAAGTCAACCCGCTCACCCCGGTCCTTCTTGGCGGCGGCATCGTAGGTCAACAGTCGGGCCGCCTGTATCTTAGTGGCCATGTCCGCTAGCTTAAGTTGTATTGCCTGATGCTGGGAGATGGGCACGCCGAACGTCTCCCTCTGCTGGGAGTAGCGAATTGCGGCATTGAACGCCGCCTGGGCAACCCCAACCGCTCTTGCGGCAACGTTGATTCGCCCCGTCTCCAGGCCGCTCATCACTTGACCGAAGCCAGCGCCTTCTTCTCCTCCCACCAGGTTTTCTTCTGGGATGTGAAAGTCCTCAAAAAACAGTTCGCAGGTGTCCAAGCCCCTGTAGCCCAACTTGTCCAAATCCCGGCCTACGCGAAAGCCCGGGTCGCCCTTTTCCACCACAAAGCAGCTTATGCCCTTGTGCTTGGTTTCAGCATTTGGGTCGGTGCGGGCCAGCAAGCAGAAAGCGTCGCCGTAACGGCCATTGGTGATGAACATTTTGGTGCCGTTTATGACATACTCTTCGCCATCCTTCTTGGCAGTTGTCTTGAGGTTGGCTACGTCGGTGCCGCCCTCAGGCTCGGTGAGCGCCAACCCGCCACGCTTGCGCCCTGAGGCTAGATCGGGCAACAATCGCTGTTTTTGCTCCTCGGTGCCGTAGTGAGTCAGCACGTAGGTGAGAATATGATGCGTGCCAATGGCGCCGCTGAGGCTCATGAAGCCTTTGCTGATTTCCTCGAAAATCATGGCGAACGTCGTGTAGTCCAAGCCCAAGCCACCGTATTCTTCAGGAACTGTGATGCCGAAAAGACCTAGCTCTTTCATAGTGTCGATCAGATCGTGTGGCGTCTCGTCATCCCGGTCCAACTGGGCGGCCACGGGTTCGACGTCGCGGCGGACGAATTCCCGCACCATGTTTACAATCTGAGTCCTGGCTTCCTCGGGGGTTGCAGTTGTCACGAATGTCTCCTTTGGTTTTAGCTGTCAGCTTTCAGCGGTCAGCCATCAGCAGAATCGGTAGTGTTGATGGATTGGTCCCGAACGGCGCGGCAGAGGGTCGTGGTACAACCCTAATTCAGTCTATATTCAGGCGTTGAAGCCGTCAAGAAATGCCGGCCTGGTCTAACAGAGACTTTAGATAACTGCCTACGCTGCCCTAAGACACCGCCTGGGACCGCCACGGCGGGGCCCAAAACACCAAGATTTTTAGGTCTTGGGTGATAGTGTGGAACCGGTGCTCGATGCCCACATCAACGAAAATCGTGGAGCCAGCGGACACTGGGCGGTTCTCCCCAGCAACTTGGATGGTGCCCTGACCTTCCAAAACGTAATAGACCTCTTCTTCGGAATGTGGTCTTTGGGGGTCATCTTTGCCCGCTTTAAGCACGTAGACTCCCAAGCTTAATTTCTCGGTGCGGAAAAACTCGTGGTAGAGCTTTCCTTCTTGCTGGTGCTGGGTGATGACCTCGCCAATTTCGAATGCGTCCATGCGCGCTCTCTCCAACTATTGATCGTTGAACAAATAGATAAAATTTAGGCCGGGATTAGGGGATTAATCTTGGGCCTGAAGTCTGCTCAAGGAACCGGCGTTGAGTATAGCATAGGCACGAATGGTGTCTGTTCAAGAGAGGCCTGAAACGGATTAAATTGCATGGCCGAAAGAGCAACGGTGTGGTACCGTTTATGTCAACTTAGGATCAAATTAAGACCCAGGCTACCAATAATCATGGCTCAAACACAGTCGCCCTTGGAAACACTGGAGCTTGCGGCCCAACAACTGGCCAACGCCCTAAATTTGCCTGTTCCTAGGGGACAGGGGGAGAGGGAGGCCCTGTGCCGCGCGGCGCAGCATGCCCTGGATGCGCCCAATTTGGAAGGCGTGGCCCTGCGTTCCGCACAATGGCAGGACCAAGGGGAGGAACTGGGTGCACTGGTAAGCGCTGGTTTAGCCTTGACCCACCTGCACAGCGAATTTGACCGGTCCATCATGCCGGATGCTTGGGAACAAGACCTGAAAGAACTGCGGCAAATATTGACTGCCAAAGGAGAAGGTCTGACCCGCAGACTGTCCGGCGACTACCGGCGCGCCGAGAGGCAGCTGTCAGGTCTGTTCCATCAGCCACGGCCCTCGGACTTAGAGACCCGGCTAAAGCTCATGGACGCCATTGCCCAGGCTCAGCAGTGGGGAGAAGCCATCGACCAACGCGCCTCATTGGGAGCGGAACTATTCGGGTCAGAGTGGAGCGGGCAAGATTCGGACTGGACTACCATCTCTCAGATAACCGAATGGGCGCAAGAGCTACACACTCAGATCGAGAGCGGCTTGGTACCGGGCGGCATCGTTGAATACTTGTCGGGCAATTATTCTCCGGCCTTGCTTGAACCTTTGGTCAGCGCAGTTGTAGCGGCCACCGAGGCTTATGCTGCGGGCGCAGCCGTCGTCCGAAACGGCTTGGAGTCGGCCCGTAAAGAATTACTGGACTTGGGCCTGCGGAACCCACTCCTCAACTACCGGCTGTTGCGTACCAGAGGGCTTGAGGTGGTCGATGAGGTCCCGGCAGAGGTCTATAGGCAATTAACTGCAGAAGGGAAGGCCATGACCTTCCTTCCCGCTCGGGAAGAAGCAACCCCGGAGCCAGATTCAAATGAGGTGTTTGGCGATGGTTTTGGGCAACCGGCTGAGAATGAAGTAGTTAACAATCTGGCTGTCCGCCACACCGATTCCAGACTACAGACGGCATTATCGTCAGCGGAATTACAGTCCCGCTTGCTGTCTACTTACCACTTGTCAAACACGTTCATTCAGGAACAAGGCGTGAACACGCTGTTCCTGGCCTTGGGCATGCTCACTTGGATGGAAGACGACGGCGGCGAGCCTAGAAAGGCCCCTTTGGTGCTAGTTCCCGTGGCCTTGGACCGGAGCAGCGTTAGGACCCGCTTTCAATTACGGTATACCGGCGACGATCCGGGAGACAACCTATCGCTACGGGAAAGGCTGCGCAGCGAATTCGGAGTTCAATTACCGGAATTGCCCGACCCGGAAGATCTGAACCTTGTAAGTTACTTGGACGCAGTAGAAGGCGCGGTAAGCGAATTTCCGGAGTGGGCGGTAGACCGTGGCAGCATAGTCCTGGGATTCTTTTCCTTCAGCAAGTTCTTGATGTACCGGGACTTGGACACAATAATTTGGCCGGACAACGCCAAGCCCGAAGAACATTCAATCATAGGCGCTCTGCTCAACGAAGGCTTCTACGAGCCCGAACCGTCAATCAGCAACGACGAACACTTGGACCAGTACCTGCCGCCCAGCCAAGTCCACCACGTTGTGGACGCCGACAGCTCCCAGACGCTGGCGTTAGTGGACGTGAACGACGGCCGGAACCTGGTGGTACAGGGTCCGCCGGGGACGGGCAAGTCCCAAACCATCACCAACATGATTGCCGAAGCGCTGGGACATGGCCGTACTGTGCTGTTCGTCTCGGAGAAAATGGCCGTCTTGGAGGTGGTCAAGCGCCGGCTGGACGCCATCGGGCTGGGTGACGCCTGTCTGGAACTACATAGTCACAAGTCCACCAAGAAAACCGTGTTGGCTGAACTTGAGAGGACGTTGGAACAGGGTAGGCCCAGGCTGGGCCAGATAGAGTCGGACCTAGATACTCTAAGCACCCTGCGGAAACGATTAAATTACTACTGCGAGGACGTCAACAGCCCGGTGGGTGAAACAGGCGTCAGTCCATACTTGGCATACGGCGAACTGGCATTGCTCCGGAAGCGTACCGAGGGCGTCCAACTGCCTAAATTAGACCAGCCGCTAATGAAAACGTGGTCCGAGGGAGAGTTTCGCGACCGTCAAGAGGCGGTAAAGGAATTGCAAGCCCGGCTGGCTATAGTCGGCGTGCCTCAAAAACATCCCTTTTGGGGGACTCGGCGCAGGGTGATGCTACCGTCGGACTTGGAGCGTGTCCGCAACGCCTTGCCTCCAACGCACACTTCTTTGGAATCAGTGATTCATGCAGCGGAAGTCTTGGCTGGCGCCATGGGGCTGCCCGTCCCATCCGGCATTGCTGAATCTAATGGTTTGTGCATGGCAGTGAGCCGCGTCCTTGAGGCGCCGGAGCTCGCCGGCTTAAACCTTCGAGCCGAAGAATGGCGGACCCGCCGGGAAGAGATAGCGTCTATTCTGAAAGACGGCGCGAAGTTATTCGGACTGAGGTCTACTTACCAAAGTGTTCTGAAGCCGGAGTCTTGGAGCTTCGACCTAGTTGAACTCAGGGATTTGTTGGACTCCAAAGGACGCCAAATGTGGCGTTTGTTTTCCAGCGACTACCGGCGAGGGAAGGCGCGATTGGCCGGGCTGTGCCAAGGTGCTCTTCCGTCGGGGCTCACCGCCCAATTGGATATGTTGGACGCCATAGCCACAGCTCAGCACCTAGGCAGAACAATATCCGCTGGCGATTCTTTGGGAAAGAGCGTGTTCGGCGCTAAATGGCAGAGTGAAAGCTCCGATTGGGACTCCCTGTCCACCTGCAGCGATTGGTTTTGGTGGCAGCTGGATGATATAGACCTGGGCAATCTGCCAAGAGAAATAGTTGGTTTCTTGGCCGAGGGGCGATCAACCCAAGACTTGTCAGGGGCGTCCAGCGCTGTTGTGGAAGCCATATCTCAACACCGGCGCAATGTCGACGAGGTGGTTGAGGCCTTAGATTTGGACTTGGCCAAACGCTACCCCAGCGGTCAACGCTTCGAAGACCAGCCTTTGCCGGACCAACAGACGACGTTTGAGGAATGGGGCCAGCGGCTCAACGACATCCACGATATGGTTGGCTTTAATAACATCTCGGATGACTGCTTGAACGCTGGATTGGAATCGGTTCTGTCTGTGGCCGAGAATTGGGATGAAGCAAGAAACCATTTGATGGACGCTTTCTTGCTGGCGCGTTATGAAGCTTTGCTGGGGGTGGCATTGGAGGAACGGGAGGCGCTGCGGGGTTTTGACGGCGCCAACCATCACCGGCTCATCCAGCAATTTCGGGAGTTGGACATCCTGGCCTTGGAGCACAACCGTTCAAGGCTGGCACTGGCCCATTGGGAGGGATTGCCCAGGCAGGAAGGCGGCGGCCAGGTGGCGGTGCTAAGAAGGGAGTTCCAGAAACGCAGCAGGCACCTTCCCATAAGGCAACTGATTGCCCGAGCAGGAAACGCTGTCCAAGCGATTAAACCCGTGTTTATGATGAGCCCCCTATCCATAGCTACCTACATTCCGCCGGGCAGCTTGAATTTCGACTTGGTCATTTTTGACGAGGCCAGCCAAGTGAGGCCGGTGGACGCCTTTGGCGCCATTCTCCGGGCGAGGCAGTCCGTGGTTGTCGGGGATAGCCAGCAATTGCCGCCCACCAGCTTTTTCGACACCATGACCCAGGGCAACGAAGAAGACGAGGAAAACAATACCGCCAACATAGAGAGCGTGTTGGGCCTATTTGCAGCCCAGGGCGCGCCTGACCGCATGTTGCGCTGGCATTACCGGAGCCGCCACGAATCGTTGATTGCGGTATCCAATCAAGAGTTCTACAAAAATAGCTTGGTGGTTTTTCCCAGTCCAGATGCCGAACGCCGGGAAGGAGGACTTAAGAGCCACTATCTGCCAGACACGGCCTACGACCGCGGCGGTACCCGGACCAACCCGCTGGAAGCGGACGCGGTGGCCACCGCCGTAATGGAGCATGCGTCTAGCCATCCCCACCTGACGCTGGGCGTCGCCGCTTTCAGCGTTGCCCAGATGCGGGCAATCCAGGACGCTGTAGAGATACGGCGGCGAAGTGACCCTTCCCAGGAAGGCTTTTTTAGCGACCACCCTGATGAGCCCTTCTTCGTCAAGAACCTGGAGACCGTCCAAGGCGACGAGCGAGACGTGATATTCATCAGCATCGGCTACGGCAAAGACGCCGACGGAAACGTGGCCATGAACTTCGGGCCTCTAAATTGGGACGGCGGGGAGCGGCGTTTGAATGTTTTGATCACCAGGGCGCGCCGCCGCTGCGAAGTTTTCACCAATTTGTCCGCAGAAGACATTGACGTTAGCCGGACATCAGCCCCCGGTGTTCTTGCGCTAAAGACATTCTTGGCCTATGCGGGAACAGAAGACACGAATGGAGCCGCTGTGGGTACCGAAGTTCCCGGCTCTTCCCTGGAGCAGGCGGTAGCGCTCTCATTGGCTGAATCGGGTTACCAACTGCGCCCTCAGATCGGCGCCGCTGGTCATTACGTCGACTTGGCCGTCGTCGACCCCGAGCAACCCGGACGATACCTGATGGGTATAGAAACGGACGGTGAAACCTACCACAATTCCCGCTCATCCAGGGACCGAGACCGCTTGCGGGAACAGGTCCTAAATGGCCTGGGTTGGCAAATCCACCACATCTGGAGCACTAACTGGTTCAATCATCCAGACAGAGAACTCCGGCGTGCTACTGAGGCGATAGAGTCAGCAAAGAACAGCAAAGCTACTAGCCGAGAAAGCGTCGCCGAAAGATCGGAAGTACAGCGGGAAAGCGTCGTAGCCGTCGCAGATGGCGACACGATAGCGGAGTACCACTTGGCGACCCCCAAAGCGGCATTTGAAGGCTCCGGTTTCCCCACGGAGGCTGACCCGGCTTTGGCTTTGTGGGTCGCCCAGGTCGTTGATTTGGAAAGCCCGGTTCATTCGTCTGAGGTGGCTCGCCGTATCGCAGATGCCGCCGGAATCCGCCGGGTTAAGCGTTTTCAACAAGCTATGGACCGGGCGATTGAGCATGGGGTGGCTTCCGGCAGCATCGCAAAAACTGGCGATTTCCTCTGGCGGTCAGATATGACCGAACCGGCATTGCGGGACCGGAGCGAACT
Source organism: SAR202 cluster bacterium Io17-Chloro-G4 (assembly GCA_002816455.1). Lineage (GTDB taxonomy): Bacteria > Chloroflexota > Dehalococcoidia > Lucifugimonadales > UBA3495 > UBA1141. The sequence continues at coordinate 12,849 of MUCR01000047.1, forward strand.
GCCGGCGTCTTCCAGGAAAATCGAGTTTGTCGCACCCGAAGAGGTGACACTTGCCGTGCGCCGGGTGGTGGCTGCCTCTTACGGCATCGCCTTCCACGACATTACCGGCGCAGTCTTAAAGCTGCTGGGCTTCGGCAGAGTCACCGCCGACATGCGCAGCCGGATCGAGCCCCTGATTAGCCAGATGGTGACTGACGGAGCGCTGGAACGTCAGGGCGACCTGCTGGTGATTGCTAACGGGCACAGCGAATAGCCTCGATGCTAAAGTCTATCGAGGCAAAGAATTTTCTTTGGGCTTTGAACGGAACCTCAAATCTCAGTCCCCGCTGACTGTCACTGTGAGCCCTCGCACAATGTCATTCTGAGTC
>MUCR01000048.1 GCA_002816455.1 SAR202 cluster bacterium Io17-Chloro-G4
ACACAGTGTTGTAATGTTTCCGCTGCGGAGCGAGAGGAATCCGTTAACTGTGGCCCATGATGCGGGCGCCAGACAGTAATGTTGGTTATAGGCCTCACCGGCGGAATTGGAACCGGGAAGAGCGAAGTGACCCGCATGTTGGAGGCGTTGGGTGCGGAAGTGATCAACGCCGACCAAGTTGGCCACGAAGCATATAAGCCGGACTCCGAAAGCTGGCAGGAAGTTGTACAAGCATTCGGAGAGGACATATTACAGCCCAACAGGGACATTGACCGGCGAAAGCTCGGCGCAATCGTGTTCGGAGACCCGGACCAGCTAGCCAAGCTCAACCAAATCATGCATCCGCGCATGGCCCGCATAGTTTCGAATCAACTGGAGTCGTTGAGGCGAAAAGACGTCAAAGTTGCGGTGGTTGAAGCCGCCCTTCTATTTGAAGCGGGATGGGACTCCTTGGTTGATGAAGTTTGGGCAACCGATTCGCCGGTTGAGACGGTTATCGAAAGGCTCGGAGCGCGAAACGGCATGTCGGCCGAGGAAGTGCTAAAGCGCGTCGACTCCCAAATGGACCGTTCGGAGCGGCTGAGGCGGTCTCAAGTAGTAGTGGACAATGTTGGAGATGTCGCCAAATTGGAATCCACGGTGGAGAAGCTGTGGAAAATCAGGGTGGCAAGCGCGACGGAATCTCCTTGACCTTGAATTCAGGTAACTTTGAACCGTATAACCAGGGACTGGGCGAAGTGAAACGGGAAATTTACTAGAAAAGGATGTGGGGCAGCAATGGCACAGGCGACTGTTCAGGCATCGAAAGAATACGCAATTGAAGAATTTCTGGTTCGTAGCGAGCCCTACTACCGTGTGGTGGGGGACGAGTTGGAGTTGTTTACCGCCGCCTATAATCAGCACATTCCGGTCCTGTTGAAGGGACCCACGGGCTGTGGCAAGACACGGTTCGTTGAGTACATGGCATGGAAACTGGGCCGCCCGCTGACCGTTGTAAAAGGCCCCAGAGGCGGCAAAAAGAAGCAGGAAGTTGAAGAAGGCGAAGTTAGAGTGCCATTGGTCACCATCGCTTGCCATGAAGACCTTACCGCCAGTGACTTGGTTGGCCGGTATTTGCTTGACGCTAACGGCACCCGCTGGATCGACGGACCCATGACCCGCGCAGTTAAAGCCGGCGCCATCCTCTATCTCGATGAAGTTGTTGAAGCGCGGAAGGACACCACGGTGCTGATTCACCCGCTCACAGACCACCGCCGGATTCTGCCCGTAGAAAAGACTGGGACTATCATCGAAGCCGATGACCGGTTCCTTCTATGCATCTCCTATAATCCGGGATACCAGAGCGCGCTGAAAGACCTGAAGCACAGCACTCGCCAGCGCTTTATCTCCATTGAGTTTTACTACCCACCTAGGGAAATCGAGGCTGAGATTATCGCCCGCGAGAGCGGTTGTAACGCTGAGAGTGCTGACGCCCTGGCCAAGTTGGGAGAAAAAATTCGCAACCTGGAGGACCACGGCCTGCAGGAAGGAGCCAGCACCAGACTGTTAATCTACGCCGCCCGCCTCATGGCTGAAGGCATTCCGGCTCGGCGTGCTTGCCAGGTAGCCATCGTATGGACCTTGACCGATGAGGAGGAGCTGCAACGAAGCATCGAAGAGGTGGTTTCCTCTATCTTCGAGTAGGGGCGTGAATGGCAACATCCCCACCGGAGGTAATACGTAAAGCGCTTTCCCGGCGGGCCGCGCAGTCGATGACCCAGTTACTGGAAGACGATCCGTCGTTGACGCCCGCGGCAGTGTTATTGATTCTCTACGCTAAAGACGGCCAGTACTGCGTCCTGCTCAACAAGCGCTCTGAAGAGGTTGAGTACCACAAGGGGGAAATATCCTTCCCCGGCGGCGCTCGCGACCCGGAGGATGAGGACTTCCTTGCCACCGCGCTTCGAGAGACCGAAGAGGAGATGGGTATTAACAGGGAGGACGTGACGGTCCTGGGTGAGCTGGATGAGGTAGTGACCAGAAGCCGCTTCCACGTTAAAGTATTCGTTGGCTCTATTACTTACCCCTACAGATTTAAGCCCAGCGCCGTGGAAATCGCTGAGGTGTTAGAAGTCCCCATAGATTGCCTTAACGACCCGTCCAACTTTAGAATAGAAACCAGGCTGGAAGACGGAATTCCCGTATCTATCCGGTCTTACGCTTATAATAAACACTTGATATTCGGAGTTACAGCGAAGATCCTCCAGCAGTTCTTGGAGGTTCTGGCAGACGGTTTAGAAAAGGAGGCGCACTGATTTGACTAACGGCCCACTGACCGAGATCGAGAGTGAACTTGCTAAACTGCCGCCTGCCGTCTTAGAAGCATATAAAGAAGCGAGTCCGGCCCTGGAATCCGCTTTTGGCGCAGAGGAACTCACGTTATGGGCGAAAGAAGGGCTGTCGATAGGCACCCAGACCGTTCGCTCTTGGGAATCGGCAGTTGAATATTACAATGTGGGTCCCCAAGTGGCCCGCTTTTTGTCATTCCCGTCTTTTATGCAGTGGGCCCGTTGCGGAACCTACCTGGCTCAAGATTCCCCAACCTTAGCTGTGGCATTCTTCAAGTCCAGCGCCTCGATCGTCCCGAACCTTCGGCCTCAGTACATACCCCGCTGGGCCGGCTTAGGCCGCAGCTTATACAAGGGCACGTGGAAGTCCAGCACTCTGGCCGCCAAATTCTTTGAGGTTAGCCCCGACTTAGTCCGCAACCTGCCTTTTTGGGACGTAGAAGTTTTTGCGTCTTTGATTGAAGCTCTTTCATACAAGTCTTACGACGTGGCCAGCGAGTGCTTGATACTGGGTAAAGACGTGCTTCCGGCAATGGGCCGGGAACGGGAACCATTTTTGTCCATGTCTCGCGCGCTAATCGACACCAGTTGGCGGGAAATAAAAACCTGCCTGGAGTTGGTGCCCAGGGCGCTGCAACACGTTGAGGAAGGGCAGACCGGCCGGTTCTTGAAACTGGGAGAGAGATTGGCCAAAGTCGGTTTGCGAGATACCTCCCGGTTCCTTTCCGACGGCACACAAGCCTTGGCCCGGGTTCCTCAAGGATCTCAGGGCTACATTCTAGACCAGTGCGAGACGCTGCTCGCTGTTTCGCCCGAGGCGGTGCCACCGTTCCTGAAAAGCTTGGACGATGTGCTGAACCGCATCACCGTCAACCAGTTGGATGCTTGGTTCCAGCACGGTATTGGCTTATTGAAAGACAATCCGGAAAGCGGCATTGCATTCTTCAAGATAGAGTCGAATACCTCGGAATCCATGCTGGAAACGCTGTCCTCGAGTTTGGAGTTGGACCGGGTCAAAGGGATTATCAAGCTGTATTGCCGGGCCCTGTCCGGCTCTCCCATTGAAGTCCTAACCACCCAGGAGTTGGTGCGCAAAAATATTGGCTGGGTGGACGAAGATTCTGCTTCCACCGACGGTACAAAGGTGTTTTTGCCTCCGGTGGTGGACCACTATACCAACAAGCAAGATAACTTCTCGTGGTTCAAAGTTGTCTCTACACACCAGGTGGCCCACTTGGAGTTCGGCAGTTTCGAGTTCGAATTTGACAAGCCAGCTGCCCACTTCATTAATCGCCGCGCGGAGATGGAGGTTGAGACGGAAGCCCGGCGTACTCAGGAACTAAAGGAACTAGAAGAACGCCGCACTATCCTGGCCCAAGAAATGGCAGAAAGGCAAGCCACCGGCGACTTGGAAGTCGAAATGCAACTGGCCGGGCAACAGCCAATGGTACCTGAGGGCCAAATTGCGCTAGGCCCCAGCGAGGCCTTTACGGACGTGGGACGATTTCTGCACCTATTTGAGAATCGCCGCCTGGCATTCGATTTGTTTACAGTCCTTGAAGACTGCCGACTGGATTACCGGTTGAGCATGGAATATCCGGGAATCAGAGCCGCTGCCGGTCGAGTTCAGAACGAGTCGCTTACTTCCCGGCCCAAGATGCAAGAACTTGGTGTGCAAGAAGCCTTGGTCGAATTGCTGATACACATGAGTCTCGAGCAGTTCACCGAGCTCCCGGTACCCGCAGAATACGAAGACGCAGCCACCATGCTGGCGCAGATCCTGCACGAGTTGCGGTCAGTGCTGGCCCAGGTCGAGGATGCGGCCGAGGCTACCCTGCGCGCCTATGAAATCATTTCCCGCATCGAAAACGAAACGAAACCCGAAGAGGAGTGGGAAGAACAAGACTTGGAAGAACCCGGGGATTTCTCCGAGGAGGAATTCCAAGACCTTATCGACAAGCTGCAGGCTGGCATGGATGCCAGCGGCGAGCAATCCGACGGCGAGGCTTACGATTCCCCGGAGCCGGTGGACTACCGGGGCGATTTCAAACCCGAAATGGTCCAACTTCTCACCCGTTTGCAGGCTGATGCTGGAGAGCAGGGAGAAGGCCAGCCCCTAACCAAAGAGCAACTGGAGCAATTGCTGCAAGAGAGCGCCGAACTGGAGTTGGATGCCGAGCAAGGTGAAATCGACAACAACATGACCATGTTCGCCCAAAACATTATGAAAGAAGCGGGCACGCCGCCGCCCAATTCCCAGCCAGGGCAAGGTTACGGACCTTTGCTTCACGACGATGACCACGGCGGTGAGCTTGAAGCCAAGGAACCCCAGACCTATGCCTACGACGAATGGGACTTCCGGGCCGCTGACTACAAGCCGCGCTGGTGCATCGTCAAGGAGAAAACTGTTGAAGAGGGCGACCTTGGCTTCTACAACGATTCCCTGAAAAACTACTTGACCCTGTCCAATCACATCAAGCGCCAGTTCGAGCTCATCATGCCGGAAAGCTTCAGGAAGATTTACCGGTTGGTGGACGGCGAGGACCTTGACCTAAACGCAGCCCTAGAGGCATGGTGCGACCTGCGGATGAACGTGCCTCCCGACGATAAAATTTATTGGCACCGCAACAGGGCCCGCCGCGACGTAGCGGTGGTGTTCCTGCTGGATATGAGCGCATCAACCGCAGAGGCGATTGACGAGGGACGCCAAGTGGTGGACGACCGGGACGCTCCAGACGACCCGGTGGAGTACATGGTGTGGCTACGCCGTCGGCGAGAAGGTCTGGTGAGGCGCAACTACAAGCGCATCATTGACCTGGAAAAAGAAAGTACTGCGTTGCTGATAAACGCTCTGGAAGCGATTGGCGACACCTACGGCATCTACGGCTTTTCCGGCTACGGCCGGGAAAACGTTGAGTTCTACGTAATCAAAGACATCAATGAGGGCTTCTCCGACAAGATCAAGAGGCGTATCGATAAAATCACGCCGCTGCATGCCACGCGTATGGGCGCCGCCATTCGCCATGCTATATCCAAGCTGGAAAATCAGGAAGCAGCTACCAAAATCATGTTCCTGATTAGCGACGGCCGTCCTCAAGACCGGGGCTACAGCCGGGAAGGCGTGGAGAAAGAGTACGCAGTCCACGACACCCACATGGCCCTAATCGAGGCAAAACGCAAAAATATCACGCCGTTCTGCCTCACGGTGGACAAAGCGGGGCATGACTACCTAAAGAGCATGTGCGGCGACATGGGTTACGAAGTTCTGGGGGACATTTGGGCATTGCCGGAACGGCTGCCCATGCTCTACCGGAAACTGACTATTTAGTGGAACACTGAGTAACCCAGAAGGACAAGAAAGAGGCTCCCTTTGCCAAGGAGAGCCTCTTTTTAAATATTTCTGAGGTCTAACAATCCGGTCGTTGCCAGGCTACCCGGGTGACTCTGCAACTACCATCTTCCTCAACTCGATTAAGGCTTGATTAGCTATGCGGCGCTTGATGACCACCCGGCGGGGCGGCACCCGCAACTCCAACTCCTGCACGGCTTCTGCACCGACGATTGCCACGTAAGCCAGGCCCACGGGCTTCTCTTCAATTTCAGATGGTCCCAATACTCCGGAGATACCTATGGCGTAGTCGGCATCCAACCCCTCCAGGACGGCTTTAGCCATGGCGGTTGCGGTGGCTTGGCTAACACCTCCGTGCTTTTCGATGGTTTCTGACGGGACGCCATATACTGTTTTCATGGCATCGGTGTAGGCCACTACGCCGCCTTTAAAGTAATCGGCGCTATCGGGCGCCTCGGTAATGCTGTTGGCCAGGTAGCCCCCGGTGCAAGACTCCATGGTGGCCAGGGTTAAGCCCCGCTCTTTTAGAACCGGCCCGATGGCTTGCTCCGGCGTCTCTTCGTCGTATCCCCAGACGTATTCGCCCAGCCGCTCGTGGATTGCCTCCTCCACCGGTTTAATCAACGCTGAAGCGGAAGCTGCGTCAGCTGACCGGGCGATAATCCTTAAGTGGATGCCGTCGGCCTTGGAATATATCCCCAGGTAAGGGTTTTCCTTTCCGAAAAACTCAGAAACAATCTCGTCTATGGCGCCTTCAGACATGCCCATTGTCTTGATGTTTCTGGTGATAGTTACCTCATCGTCCACCAGTTCCAGAAGCTTTGGTTCAACTTCCTCCTCCCAGATCGCGTGCATTTCGCCGGGAGGTCCTGGCATGTTGATAACGATTGTTCCGTCCCGCTCGGTCCACCAGCCCGGGGCTGTGCCGTTGCGGTTGGTGATAAAACTGGCCGAGGGTATGAGCAGGGCTTGCTTAACGTTGTGAGAAGGCATGACCTGCCCCCGGCCTTGGAAATAACGCTCCAAGTCGCGGACCACCTCATCTTGCACCACCGGAGTTTCGCCCAGCGCTCCGGCCACGGCTTCCCGGGTCAGGTCGTCCTGGGTAGGGCCGAGACCCCCGGTGGTGATGATAAGGTCGGAACGTTGCATTCCGCGGGCAAAGGCCTCGGTCAGCATTCGCTGGTCGTCGCCGATGATGGACACCCATTGGACTTGGATGCCTAGGGCAGGCAGACGGGCGGCTATCCAAGAGGAGTTGGTGTCGGTCAACTCGCCCATCAATAGTTCATGTCCTATGGAAAATATTTCCGCTTTCAAAATGGCCTCCGGGTAGAAGTTAGCATGGCATCCGGAAAATCAAAGGTGTTTTCACGGTACCTAGACTGGCACTTGATGAATGGGTAGTTGGAATCGTCGTTGGCTGTGCAACTCCACCTAAATGGCACCGGCGATGGAGGTCCTTCGACAAGCTCAGGACGAACGGAGCTTCCAGAGCGCTCTTTAATACTTAGCTTTCAGACGGTGGGTTAACAACCAAGTCGATTATGCGCTGTGCCCGCTCTATCGGCATGATGTACAGTTCGGTTTCCCCGAAGACCCTGGCGTAGCGGTGCTGGCCGTCTTCGGTGGCATCACCCAGATGAAACTCCACCGGAGGAATGCCCGGCATGCCCACGAAGACCTTAGTTTCAGGCGATTCCAGGCCGTACTTGGCCGGTTCATCGATGTCCAGAAGCACGCGGTCATCCACTAGAGGCCCGCTGATATACGCCGCCGTGTCGCCCCATTTTTCTGGGGACACCGGGCCGCCCTGGGGTTGGGCGAAAATCCAGCCGTCGATATCGGCCGCCCAATTATAAGCGGCGATTTGGTCTTGGTAAGAGACCTCGATCAGGTGCATGGTTTCCTCTTCCACTTGATAGAGGCGCAGGAAGGGAGGCTCGGTGACTAGGCGGTTAATTACCTGCCCCCAGACGCCTGCCACAGTGTACAGACCCTCGTCATCCGCCAACCGGGCGTATTGGTCAACGGTGTCCGGGGTAGCGTCGCCCAAGTGAAACTCTATGGTGTTTCCGGTTCTGTCGGTGACCAGAACCCTGGTTTCAGGCGGGTCCAAACCGAAATTCGCCGGGTCTTCCAGCTTATCAGTGACCACCCGGTTCACCTTAGGTCCGCTCAATAGGAGCGGCTTGCCGCCCCATGAGTCTTGGAAAACCAAGGTTCCTTCCGGGCCCTGAATGTACCAGTCGAAGGTGCCAGGTCTTTTATTGTACTCAACCGTCTCGCCCTTATAGGTCACAGAGATGTTGGCCAGGGTGCTCTCGTCAATACGGTAGAGCCAAGGACGCGTCAATGGAGTCTCCTCGGACCCAGTTAACCTGACCACCAAAAAGGTGCCTCCAAAAATCAGAAGCACCGCCACCAATAATATGGACAGCCTAAGGTTCATATTGCTTTAGCGCCGGACCCACCAGACTAATGCCGCCATCAACCCCAGGATACCAGGCATAAACAGCCAGGATGAGAAGCGCACGAAATTGTATTCATTACGATTGAGGTTGAACTCCCGGAAGGTGAACGCCTTGGGACGGATGGACACCAGGGAATAGTCACCCAGTAAATAATTCGCCGAGTTCAAGAAAAAGTCGGCCCCGCTTCCTAGGTTGTAATTGAGGTTGTTAACGAAGTCGGAGTCCCCAAATACCACCATTCTGGTGATATCTGTATCTTCGATGGCAGAGGTCGGTGGTTGAGCCCCAATTGGTCCCAGCGCCTCAACGTAGTAAACCGGGAAGAATGGGCCCCGGGGGTCGTTTTGCCCATCCCGTCCGGTGTCGGGCTCGGTCCTATTCAAGTCGTCGATGAGATAGCTGCTGCTGGACGTGATTGCTAAGGGCAATGAGCTCCGGATTGGGTCGCTTGCAACCTGTATTGGTGCTGCGCCAGGCATACGGGTGACCCCCAGAGACTGGCCCTTGGGTGCGATTATGCCGACAGCCGCCTCAAAGTCGATCGACTGCTTTACTTCATCGGGTAAATCAACTGGGTTAGACGCCTGAATTTGCAACGTGTGAGGCAAGTTTGGTACCGACCTTTCTTGATCGCGTATGTATCCCCGGCTAATAAATACTCCCCAAGAGGCCATGAACTCCGCAAAGGATTCGGGGGTTTGCGGTTCCGCCAAAAATATCAGGCGGCCGGCCTCACGGCGATCTACGATATTTCCACCCGCATCCTGCTTCACGCCCAGTAAATACCGGTTTAGCGCACTGGCGTGGGCGACCGGTAGGCTATCCTTAGGACCGGCGATCACGACCATGGCAGCTGAGGGTCGGCAATTCAGGTCACTCGACACGCAGTTTACCTCGGGCTCCCCCGGCACGAAAACGTTCTCGTCCAGCGGGCTCCAAAGCAAGGTGCGGACATCGTAGTTGTCTCTCTGGAGGGCTGCCCGGATGTTGTCATACCCGGAAGGATCGCCGCCCGGCCCGGCATTGGTGGTGTCCAGGTCTCGCTCACCGTGGCCGGAAAGGAAGTAGATGGTTTTCCGGTCTTGCCCGGAAACCACCAATATGCTGGTGTAAAGGTCCTGCTCCAATTCACTGTAGTTTATGTTCGAAGGCTGGACTACATGGGTTAGCGTTGAGTCCAGGCCCTCTACGACGATCGTTTCCTGGATCAAGGGTGTCGGCAATGAGCCAAAATACACCCGCACTATTTCGGGCTGGACAATGGGGTCCACTATACGGAAACTAAATTTACTGGACCTTAAGGCCTCAAACTCTTTAAATGTCTCTTCCACTTGAGCGCGTCGGGCAAGCCGGTCTCGAGTATTCTGGTCCGGGTTGGGGCCGAGACTATCGCTGTCAGCGTAAAAGGCCGTGGCCCGCACAGGCTCTTTTAGCTCTCTCAGTAACTGTTTTGTACTTTGGGCTAGGCTAAATTGATTGGTGGCCGTCACGTCGGACCGTTTATTGTTTTCGAAGGAAATAAAATTGATCAGCACGACTATGCCTGTGAAGGCGAGGATCATGATCAAAGAGTTGATTCCGTAGCGGCCGGTGCGGCTTAAAAATGCCGCCATTACCGAGCTAAGGGAGATCAGTGCCACAGTTAGGACCAATACGCCGCCTATGACAATGTCCACGTAGCCATAGGTACGCATGGAGCCTACGAAAGCGACAACCACGATGCCGCTGATCAAGCCGAAAATGCCAGCTAGGACGATGGGCGGGCCGTAGGAGCCAATGCGGTCTAAAAACGGCTCGAAGAGGCTGGCGAGAGTACGAGATGCTTGGGCGGCGTCGGCTAAATCCCCTGGGGAATCGGCGTTGTTTCGATTTTCTTCGAGTTCCTGCGCGGCGATGGCCGCCGTCTCGGGGTCTACCCGGCCACGACGTCGGCGGCGCCAATCGCCTCTCCGTTGGCCGCCCGTGCCTTCATCCTCTGTCCCTCCAGTACCAGAAGCGCTCAACTTAGCGCCACCTGCGGGATTCCAAGGCGCGAATGCTCATAAAGAGGAAAAAGGCGATGACGCTGAGGTAATAAACGACGTGTTTGGTGTCGATTACTCCCCGGTCGAAATCGTCGAAGTGGCTCCGAATGCTTATTTCGCTGATGATGGTAGAAGCGGTCCCTCCGATGTTGTCCGAAGCCAAGTCGGCGAAAAACATCACCAAAAGTATGCCCATCGCCACCACCGCCGCCACAATCTGGTTGCTGGTCAGGGTGGAGCACAGCAGGCCAATGGCAAGGGCCGCCCCGCCATACAGGGCCAAGCCCAAGTAGCCGGAATATATGGGTCCCGGATCGGGGCTGGCGAACACATAAAGCAGGACAGTGTAATACAGAGTGAGAGATACGGTGGCGATCAAGAAAACGAAGCTGGCTATATATTTGCCGATTATCACTTCCCAGTCCCTCACCGGAGAGGTCAGCAACAACTCTATGGTGCCCAGCTTCTGCTCTTCCGCCATCAATCGCATGGTCAAAGCCGGCGCTATTAAAATGAGAACAATATTCGCGCCGTAGAAAAAGTTTTCGAGGGAAGCCTGTGGAAAAGGGTCGTTCAGGTCGCGGGCAAAAAAGAAGCCGGAGAGTGCCAGAAACATCATGCCGACTATATAGGCTGTGGGGTTGCTGAAATATACCTGAATCTCTTTCCAGGCGACTGCTTGGGCCGTGCGCATATTTAAAGGTCCTCGTGAGTAGTAAGTTTTAAGAATATTTCTTCCAAGCTCATACCCACAGTCTGCATGCTGAGCAACCTCCAACCGCTGCTAATGACGGCCTTGGAGATTTCGTCCCGAATGTCCTTGCCGGACTCCACATGCACGGTGTAAAGCTCTTTTTGAGTCAAACTACGGTGGGTCACCCGGGAAACTCCCCTAATCTTGCGTAGCGCTGGCAAAACATCGGTGACCGGCCCGCCTATCTCTATTTCCAGCCGCTCAACTCCTTGCAGCCCTTCCGCCAGATTCTTGGGTGTGTCTTCGGCCACAATCTTGCCTTCGTTTATGATCAAAACTCGCTCGCAGATCATGCTCACTTCCGGCAGTATGTGGCTGCTGAGCACCACTGTTTGAGACTTGCCCAGATCTTCGATTAAGCGGCGGGTTTCCACCACCTGTATGGGGTCGATGCCAATGGTCGGTTCGTCCAGCACCAAGACTTCAGGTTCGTGCATGATCGCCTGAGCTATGCCCACTCTCTGTCGAAAGCCTTTGGACAGCTTCCCTATTATGGTCTTACGGTAGTCTTCAAGGTGACAAAGGCCTACAGCGTCGTCAGTGCGACCTTTAATGAGTTTGGGAGGCATGCCCCGGAGAGTCCCCATGTATTTTAGGTAGCTGGTGACGGTCATCTCCGTGTATAGGGGCACTGTCTCCGGCAAGTAACCGATGCGGCGCCGAGCTTCCAAGGATTTTTCCACAACGTCGTAGCCGTCAAGGGTAACCGTGCCTCGGGTCGGCGGCATGTACCCGGTTAAGATTCGCATAGTGGTTGTTTTGCCAGCGCCATTTGGCCCCAAGAAGCCCAGAATCTCACCTCTACGGACGTCAAAGTTGACGTCTTGGATGGCGGGGAAAGGACCGTAATAATGGGTCAGCCCCGTGGCTTGGATCATGGTTGATTGCATGCTTGATTGGAAAGTAGAGTCCAAGTCGTTACTGCCCTTATGGGAGATTTAGTAAATGGTTTGTTAGATTAAACCCGGGTATTAACAAGCTTACTTTAGGCTTTGGACGTCCCATTCTGGGCCGCTTTTTGCCCAGTCCGCGAACTGGTAAATGGCATGTCCACCGAGATTGAAACAGCCTTGGATTACCAGTGATGATATTCTAAACGGCTAATTTTGCCAAGGCGTAAGCACAGCGGCTAAAGCCATGTCTGTCCACAACGGCCAAGCGGGCTAATCTATGGGCAGTCACAGCAATTGACCGTTGGCTCGGTCCAAGCCTACTATTGAATATCGACTGAATATCGACACTTCAATGTAGGCACTATAGGCACTGATTACTGGGAGGGTAAGAAGAAACAGCATGGGAGCATCCTTTCGCATTGGCCGATTGCTAGGGATTCCCATCGAAATCAATGCCAGTTGGGGCATTGTTTTTCTGCTGTTGACGTTTCTCTTGGCTCAGGAGTTCGGTGATTCGCGGTTGAGATGGCCCGTCGCCCAGCGCTGGACGGTGGCCATAGCCATGACCGTATTTTTCTTCATGTCGGTATTGGCCCATGAGTTGAGCCACAGTGTCTTGGCCAAGCGCCAGGGAATCCCGGTGCATGGGATCACATTGTTCATATTCGGCGGCGTTTCTCGTTTGTCCCGAGAGCCGGATGGGCCCTGGAAAGAATTCCTTATTGCCGTGATCGGCCCGGTGTCCAGTCTAATATTGGCGGGGATTTTTGGCGGAGTCTGGTACGCCCTTGGCAGTGGAGACTCCACTCTGGAAGTTATGCTGATACTACTGGCCTGGTCAAACTTTAGCTTGGGGGTGTTCAACATTCTCCCAGGCTATCCATTGGACGGAGGAAGGGTGTTACGCGCGGCGGTATGGGGTTTGACCGGCAGCCACACAAAAGCTACTCGCGTGGCCTCCAGGGCTGGGCAGGCGCTTGGGGCGGCCGCCGTCGTCCTAGGCATAGTCATAGGCCTGATGCTTGAGCCCCTCAACGGCATATGGATTGCGATTGTGGGCAGCTTTCTCTTTTCCGTCGCCACCGCCAGCCTGCGAGAGGCTAGGCCCGGGATCGAAGCGCAGAGCTTGTCGAACCACGCTGGATGAGAAAAACGGATCCTTCGACAGGTCCGACGCCGAGACTTTGAGAAGGTGCCGGCCTAGCTAAGCCAGCTTCGATCTAGGCTCGAATCAGCTATGCTACAATACCTCTAACCGGAGCGATGGGCCCAAAACGGGCGAATTC
>MUCR01000049.1 GCA_002816455.1 SAR202 cluster bacterium Io17-Chloro-G4
ATTCTCAAACCTACAAATCCCTGGTCCAGGAGAAAGCAGACCTCATCGCCGAAGCACAGGCGATGTTTAATGCGGCAGGGGAACGGGACGACAAAGCGCATATGAGGCCGACGACTTCCAAGAATCGGAAGTCTTGGTTGCTGAAGCCCGGTTCAGCAATGTGGAAATTCTGCCCGATCGGACCCCTGCGGATCAAACTGCGGAAGGTCATTGCAGAAGATGGCGTGATGAAAAGCAAGAAATTCCACAAATTCTCCATCCAGCCCGGCAATCGGAATGTGGCGAGGGCATTTGAAGCCACCAGCGAACTGCTCGTTGAAATGGGATTTGGCCCGATACGGCCCCAGGACATGGCCCGAATCGAACGTCTTTGTCAGACAGTCCACACGCCGCTGGTGAAGGCCCAATGGTGGGTCAATCACTGGGCTAACAACGTGGCTTTTTATGACCGGGTGCCGAATCCGCCAGAGAAGGAATCAATCGCTAGGGCCACCGCCCACGCCAAGTTGGCCGAGTCGCAGCGCCAACTGGAGACGGTGACCAATGGTTAAACGTCACACTCACGCGAAGGGACTCGTGAATGACGCCGCTGAGCGGTTACGGTCGCCGACTTACCATACGGAACTGGAGGCCATGAGCGAGAAGGACCTGCGGATTTACATAGTCACTTTACTTGAGCAGCAGACAGTCGTAAGCGGGGCCGTCTTGGAGGAAGTCAGTTCCGGCGGCAACCGGGTCAGCGGAACGGTAACCATCATCATTAACAAGAAGGTGCTCGGGCTGATCGGCGCTGACCTCTTCACCTTGGCCTCAGGCCTGGTGGCGTACTTCAAGAGAGCGTAGAATTGGGGGCGTGACAGCCCCTGGTAGCAACCCCGAACTATTGTGGGCTAATCTGCTAGACAGGTTGGCCCAGTTTGTTGAGTCGGAGCAGGATGCACCAAGGAATGCCGAGGGGTACAAAGATTCGGATTATATCTGGAAGCCACCGAGGGACCGTGGAATCAACGGTGTTTCAGAAGACGGTGGACTACCCGTATGAACTAGCCCACGGATTCCAGGTGGCGCTGGACGATGGGACGTGGGTCACGGTGAAGCGGGAGCAGGTTAGGAGACTCTAAACATCTAGGTCCACGAGTCGGGACATAAAAGTATCGAGCCCGGCGGAACCAAGACCCGAAGGAGGGATCGTAGCAGCTATGGATGCGCTGGCCAATTTAATCAGCTTATGTCGCTAGATGTTCTAATCACAGTCGCCGCTACATCATTCATCCAATCCATATTTGGGGTTGGCGTTTTACTTTTCGGCACTCCGTTGTTGTTGCTAAATGGCCATAACTTTATTGAAGCTGTGGCCATACTACTCCCTATTTCTCTGTTGATTAACCTCTCTCAGATTGCTAAGGACCTCGGGCGTGTCGACTTGGATTTTTACAAATCAATCCTTGTTTATACGATACCCTTTGTGGTTATATTCTTGCTGGCTGTCACGGCGTTGACCATCAACATTGGCATAATTGTTGGGATCCTCTTGCTGTTTGTGGCTGCAAAAGACTACTACCACAAAGCAAATAAAGTTATTGACTTATTTGTCAGGTACGAAAAAGCGTATTTTAGTATCATGGGCATCATTCATGGCCTGACTAACTTAGGGGGCTCATTGCTTACGGCAATCGTTCACACCAAAGGGTACGACAAACGCATCACCCGAGCCACAGTGGCTGCCTCTTATGCTACTTTTGCTACATTTCAGATACTGACATTGCTGGTTTCAGGTTACGTCGTCGACTTCAATTTTTCGGCGATTGGAATCTATATGATTCTCGGTATGACGATTTTTGTCATAACAGAGAAGATAGTCTATACGGATATCACTACGGAAAACTATCGGAGATTTTTCGCTGTATTTCTGTTTGTCTCAGGCGTGTTGTTGTGCGTAAAATCCATTTAGCTGCGAGATATTCCGTCATAGAGGACTGGGGTCAGAGGGAACCAGCCCGCAAAGCTGAAGAATCAAGGCAAACTTCGGGGACGGTGGAGGCGACGGTGTTCCACAAGACGGTGGACTACCCGGATGAATACTCCCACGGTTTCCAGGTGACATTGGACGATGGGATCTGGGTCACGGTCTGGCAAGACCAGGTCCGCCAAGCGCCGAATTACGGCAAGTTTCGTGCGTAAGTTCCGCGCGCCGCCCGTGCCTGAAACGGGCCCCGAACCGTGCCTCAATCCTTGCCAAAGCCGCACTTGACGACATCACGTCCTTTCATTTAGCCTCAATTGACGACAGAAGCATCCTTTGCTTGTCGAAGGACCACCATGATTGGGTGAGCTTAGGTTGAAATTACCGCCTACACGGGTACCAAGTATGGTCTGTGGTGAGCTTGCCAAAGCACCTAACATACCCTAAACATGGCGGTGGTTCGACAATCTCACCACGAGCGGGAGGAGGCACCCACTCTTCCCGATCTTGTCTAGGTTGATCAGGCACGTCCGCTCAGCGCGCAAACGGGCACGGCCCGACCAAGCTGATAAGCTTGGAGCGATACGAACGTCCGCTCCTTCTCAAGCCAAACGGCGGGTAGCCCTTGAAAGTTATTCCTCGGAGTAGCCGTTCTCCGAATAGTGCCCGTTTAGGCCGGCCACCGCTTGGCCTGCTAGGACCTCGATGCCTTTACGGACCGAGCCGGTCAATGCGCTTAGCTCTTTTTCCAGGTTCCTCAAGCTGCGCAACGCATAAGCGTCTGCGTCTGTGCGCTTGTTCTTGGATTCATCTTCGGACCGCATCAACATCTGGCCCGCTTTTTGTTCTGCGTCCCGAATCGTCTCTTCCGCCCGGTGCTCTGCCATTGCCACTATTTCGCTCTGGTCCAAGCGGTCCCGATAATCTTCTTCGGCCTTGGACTTGGTCCTACGAGCGTCCACTTGGGCCTGATTAATTATCTGGTCCTTTTGTGACAACACCTCTTCGGCCGAGCGGACCTCTTGCGGAATTGCTAGCCGCAGTTGGTCCACCAGTTCCATGGCTTTTTTCCGGTCGATGAGAATATTTCCGCTTACCGGAACAGCTTTGCTGGTTTCTATTAGAGTTTCCATTCGGTCGATAATATTTATGATATCGATGATATCCCCCTCCGTCCGGCCCTATCTGCTATTAGACCGGCAACCCAAATTTGATTTTTACCGCCCTGGCCACATGGGGTGGCAAAAAGGCCTCAATATCCCCATCAAGCCGGGCCACCTCTTTCAACAAGCTGGAACTAACGAACATGTACTCCTGGGAAGTCATGAAAAAGACCATATCCAGGTCCGGCTCCAACCGGCGGTTCATAAAGGCCATATCAAACTCGTACTCAAAATCCGAACCGCTTCTGAGCCCACGAATGATTACTTTTGCGCCCACCTCCTTGGCAAAGCGGACAACCAGTCCCTCGAATTTGGTAACCTCCACGTTGGGCAAGTCCTCGACCGACCTTTGAAACAGATCGACTCGTTCATCGGCGTCAAACAACAAATCCTTTGAAGGCGCGCCGTACACCGCCACAATTACCCTTTCAAATAAGGACGACGCCCGCCGGACCACGTCCACGTGGCCCACAGTGACTGGGTCGAAGCTTCCTGGGTAAACTCCTAGCACCATTGGACTTATCCCTCAGCGGCCACGCCGTCTAGCTAAGCCGATACTATTCATTAATTATCCTCGTACTGATCTTTTCGAAAAACTCTACTGCGTTATCACCGTACCGGCGAAGAGAAACTTGGCGCAAAGAGCCGTATTTTGGCAGTAGCTCGAGAAATCTAGAATGACCTACTACCAGCATCCCGTCTTCCTCGATGGGGCTGTTATCCTCTCCCAACCTCTCAATCACAGGTCCCAAATCTTCCATCGCATAAGGTGGGTCCATCAGCACCAGCGCATATTTTTCGGTCAACCTCCCAAGCAGGCGGCCAACGTCGGCGCAGTGGACCTCGCTGGACGCAACGAATCCGGTGGTTTCCAGATTTGTGCGGATTACTTGGCACTGGCGGCGGTCCCATTCCACAAAGTCGACCCACTCCGCACCCCGGCTCAAGGCCTCTATACCCAAACTTCCGGACCCGGCAAAGAGGTCTAGCACCCTTCCCTCTTGGTACAACTCTCCAGGCAAAATGTTAAATATTGCCGCCCGTGCTCGTTCCGTGGTAGCGCGCGTACCAGAGGAAACGGCGCCCTTCAGCCGCAACCCTTTCACCTTACCGCCGTTTACGCGCATAGGTCTTGTAACGTCGGATTATACATAATGTCAATGCCTTTTCCCATAATTTGGCGTGTGTGTTTTTACCATTTTAAAGCTGCGGCGGGGCCGGTAATTTTGTTGACGCTCCTATTTGCCTGTGCTAACATCCGGCCTATCTGACAGCTACGCGAACCGTCCATTTCGAGGCCTTTTTAAGCCGATTCGGGACGGGATTGGCCAGAAAATCAGGTTGCTCCCACCTCAAGACCACCGGTTGCGGCAACCGTTTATCACAGTAAATCATACTAAGGGCACTATTTGCATTGTCCCCTGACGGTAGTTTGGCAGCCACCCGAAAAAATGCCTCGGCGCCAAAGGACGCAAGACCGGAATGAGCTTTCGCCAGATGCTGGCCGACGCCGCCCCCAATAAGGAGACTGCGCTCACCTTGGGCGTTTTCGACGGTGTCCATCTCGGCCACTGCCATCTTCTCGACCGCTTGGTCCGTCTCGCCACTCCACCCTTGATTCCCCTCGTCCTAACCTTCAGCAACCACCCCATAACTGTGCTGCGGCCAGGCACGACAGTCGGGCATTTGAGCACCCACCATCAGAAGGTTGAATTATTGAAAGCTCAGGGTGTTCAGGCTGTGGTAAGCCTGGAATTCACCAAGGATTTGTCTCAAATCAGCGCTCACGACTTTACCTCAATATTGTTCGACTCCTTGGGTATGCGGGGATTGGTGGTTGGCCCTGACACGGCTTTGGGGCGGAACCGGGAGGGCGACCTGGACTTCTTGAAGAAATGCGGCGATGAAATGGGGTTCTGGGTGGAAGTGGCTGAACCTTTCGTAATGGACGGAGCGCCGGTTAAAAGCCGCCTTATCCGCAGCAGCATTTCTGAGGGCGACATGACCGCCAGCGCCAAGATGCTGGGGCGAAAATACTCCTTGACCGGCGAGGTAATTGCGGGGGACAAACGAGGCCGAGAGTTGGGCTTTCCCACAGCTAACTTGAAACTGGACGAAAGCATGCTAATGCCCGGAGACGGTATATATTCGGCGTGGGCCGTTGTAGACGGCGTGCGCTATCCCACCGCCACCAGCATCGGCATTCGCCCCACTTTCGACCTCACAGAAAGATTGTTGGAAGTTCACCTGATAGACTTTAATCAGGATATTTACGGCAAACAGCTCTGCGTCGAGTTCGTGAGCAAGTTGCGAGACCAGGAAAAGTTCTCCGGCATAGAAGAGCTCATCGAAAAAATCAATCAGGACGTCGCCGACGCACGGATAATCTTGGAGCAAGACCGAGGCAGCCAAGTTGCTTGACGACTTAACCATCGATAGAATCACCCGCCGGGGCGTTAGCGAGATAATCTCCCACGACGAGTTCGTTCGGTTATTGCAACTGGGGAATCCGCTTCGGCTGAAAATGGGATTTGACCCTAGCCGGCCAGACATACACTTGGGCCATGTGGTGGGCCTGCGAAAGCTCCGCCAGCTACAGGAGCTAGGTCATCAGGTCATCCTGATTGTCGGCGATTGGACAGCGCAAATCGGCGACCCCAGCGGTCAATCGGCAACTCGCCCCATGCTGACTCACCAAGATGTCGTGAGCAACGCCGAATCTTACCTGCGCCACTTCTTCAAGGTGGTGGACAAAGACCGCACCCAAGTGGTCTGGCAAAGCGAGTGGTTCGGCAAGTTTACCTTGGAAGACGTGATCCGCTTGACCAGCAATTTCACCGTGGCCCAGTTTTTAGAGCGGGCAGACTTCGACCTCAGGTTCAAAAACCACCGCCCGATTGCCATCACCGAGTTGCTTTACCCCCTTCTTCAAGCCTACGACTCGGTGATGATTGAATCCGACGTGGAGTTCGGCGGCACGGATCAAAAGTTCAATCTGCTTGTCGGCCGGGAGCTCCAGGAAAAAGAAGGCCAAAGGCCCCAGCAGATTTTCATGATGCCGATTCTGGTGGGCACCGACGGCGTGATGAAGATGAGCAAGAGCCTGGACAACTACGTTTCCGTGGAAGAGCAGCCCAACGACATGTATGGCAAACTCATGTCCTTGCCCGACGAATTAATCGTCTCTTACTTTGAATACCTGACTGACACGACAGACGAAGAGCTGGCCGATATGGCGCGGGACCTGGAAACCCAATCGATAAACCCCATTAGCCTAAAAAAGCGGTTGGCTTTGGAAATAACCGAGCAATTCTATGACGAGATTGTTGCTCTTGGGGCCGCAGCCCATTTCGAGCAGGTGATCCAGGGGGGAAGCATTCCTGATGAAATACCGACAGTAGGCGTCAGACAACTTATACTGGGAGAGATCCGATGGAGCCGGTTCTTGGTGAACAATGGTCTGGCTGAAAGCAGCTCCGAAGCAAAGAGGCTCATTAATCAGCACGCCGTTGAAAAAATCTCCTCGTCGGGAGACATTCTTGCCATCGACTCTGACTCGGTTATGAAAGACATCAACCCAGGCGACGTCATCAAAGTGGGCAAGCGCCGATTCGTGCGCCTAGTTGAAGGCTAGCCTAGCAGAACCCTTATAAAAAGGCCAATTGCGCCCGGTCTCCCTCGCCTAGTGGCCACAATCGTTCGCCATCCAAAATTCCAGTGCCGATTAGCCAGACCCATCGGTCTACCCCCACAACATCCACCAAAGGCATTATTGGGTCTGTTCCCACAACATCCAGCGACGGCATTCTGCGGCGAAGATCGTAGGGGCGCACCAATGTGTGCGCCCCTGGTTCTAAGGAGCAACATTGCCAGCCCCGAAGCAAAGGCGCTAAATCGATATCCATCCTCACATTGACACCCATTAACCGCCACCCTAGACTGGAAACCAACGGCGATAATACCAGGCTGGTTTCCAAAACAATAATCATCCAAAACGAATCATGCTAACCTCAGGCGGAGGAGACGGAAATTGTCACCAGCGGATAAACAGCAGAACCAATCAGGACCAAGTTCCCCCTCACCAAGCACGAATGGCGGGACCAAATCCGTCTTTAAGACCCCTTCGCAGATTGAGGTTGAGCAGACCTACACGCCCGAAAGCCTGGCCGATTATTCCACCGACGTCGGCCTGCCCGGCCAATACCCTTACGTCAGGGGGATCCACCCGGCAGGGTACCGTAGCCGGCTGTGGACCATGCGCATGTTCGCTGGCTTCGGAAGGCCCGAGGAAACCAACGAGCGTTTCAAGTTCCTTCTGGGCAACGGGCAGACCGGGTTGAGCGTGGCCTTCGATATGCCTTCCTTGTACGGCTACGACACCGACGATACCAGGGCTGCTGGCGAGTTCGGAAAATGCGGCGTTGCAGTGTCTTCGCTGGCGGACATGGAGGCGTTGTTCGACGGCATTCCATTGGACCAAGTCACCACATCAATGACCATTAATGCGCCGGCAGCCATCATTTGGGCGATGTATATCGCTGTAGCTCAGAAGCAAGGCGCTTCACTGGATAACCTGGGCGGCACCATTCAAAACGACATCCTCAAAGAGTACATCGCTCAGAACGAATACATCTTCCCGCCTGCGCCTTCCATGCGCTTGGTAGTAGACACGGTGGAGTTCGCCACTAATCACCTACCCAAGTGGAACCCTATCAGCATCAGCGGCTACCACATCAGGGAAGCGGGCTCTACGGCCATCCAGGAACTGGCATTCACGCTGGCCGACGGGTTTGAGTACGTTCGTCATACCCTGGACCGGGGGCTAAACGTTGACCAGTTTGCTCCCAAATTGAGCTTCTTTTTCAACGCCCACAACAATTTGTTCGAAGAAATAGCCAAATTCCGGGCGGCCCGGAAGATCTGGGCACAAGAGATGCAGGAAACCTTCCATGCCCAGAATCCTCGCTCTCACACTCTTCGGTTTCACGCACAGACCTCGGGCGCCAGCCTGACTGCCCAGCAACCGGACAACAACGTGGTCCGCGTGTCTTTGCAGGCGCTGGCGGCGGTTTTGGGAGGTTGCCAATCTCTCCACACCAATGGCAAGGACGAAGCTTGGGCCTTGCCTTCGGCCGAGGCTGCGCTCCAAGCCCTGCGCACGCAACAAATCATCGCTCATGAGACAGGGGTCACCGACACCGTCGACCCAATGGGCGGCAGTTACTTCCTGGAAACGCTGACCAATCAGATGGAATCAGCCGGATACGACTATTTCCGCCGCATTGAAGACTTGGGCGGCGTAATCCCGAGCCTGGAAACCGGCTACTTCCAAAGAGAAATTGCCGACGCAGCTTATGTCTACCAGCAAGAAGAGGACCGAAAAGAACGGATTACCGTAGGCGTGAATGAGTACGTCAGCGACGAAGCTCTGGACATTAATTTGCTCAAAGTAGACAGGGCTGGCGAAAAGATTCAAATTGACCGGCTAAACCAGGTGCGCCGCCAGAGAGACAACCGGGACGTGGCTGAAAAGCTGCGTGCATTGGAGCAAGCGGCCCAAGGCTCAGACAATCTTATGCAGCCACTGCTAGACGCAGTAAATGCCTACGCCACTTTGACCGAGATGATGGACGTCTTCCGCAACGTCTTCGGGGAATACAACCCTGCATGGGGCTACTAGTTTTCGGGGCTAACCCTTAATAGTCCATAGCAATATGGCAAAAAAGGCGCTCCTGTAATTGCTCCGAAAATAGAAGTTAGTGCATGTCATTCCGAAGAGCGGAGCGACGAGGAATCTCATGTGTGGGCTCAGCTTAGTTAAGAGACTCCTCGCTACTCTCGGAGTGACATCAATCGTTGATTTTCGTCGGCCGTAGTGCCCCGATTGCATCGCGGGATGAAAGATTCCGGAGCCCCATCGCTTTCAGAACCGGGAACCGCTTGGATTACTCTTTTTCTTCTTCCCGGGCTCGCTTGGCATCATCAATCACCCGTTGCTCGATGTTGCCCGGCACTTGTTCGTAGCGGTCGAATTCCAACTCGTACTCGCCTCTTCCCTGGGTTAAAGAGCGCAGGTCTTGGGCGTATCGCTGCGTTTCGGCTAGGGGCGCTTCAGCCTCGATGGTCGTTGTGTTGTCGTGAGGATTCATTCCCAAGATACGACCTCGCTTTCCGTTGAGATCGCTCATCACCTCTCCAGTGTAGGCATCGGGTACCGTGATGCTCAGTTTCATGATGGGCTCGAGCAATACTGGGCTGGCGTCAGGGATGCCCTTCCGCAGCGCTTGGTTGCCAGCAATCTCAAAGGACATGCCGGAGGAGTCAACGTCATGGAAGCTGCCGTCGTAGATGACTGCCTTGACGTCCACCACCGGGAACCCGGCTAGCACGCCCTCTTCCATGGCTTTGACCACGCCTTTTTCCACAGAGGGTATGTATTCCTTGGGCACCCGTCCACCCACGACCTCGCTTTTGAACTCAAACCCTCGTGTCCGGTCCATGGGCTCCAACCTTAGCTTCACGTGGCCGTATTGACCGTGGCCCCCGGACTGCTTTTTGTGCCGATATTCGGTTTGAGTGATTTGGGTGATCGTTTCTTTGTAGGCCACTTTGGGCAACTGGACCTTCAGGTCGGCGCCGAACTTGCGGCGTATTTTGTCCATGGCTACATCGATTTGCGCCTCCCCAAGTCCGGTAATCACTGTTTGGTTCGTGTTGGAATCTCTGGTCAACCGAAGTGTGGGGTCCTCTTCGACGATCCGGCTTAAAGACGTGGACATCTTGTCCAAGTCCGCTTTGGTCGCCGGGCTGACAGCCACTGCGTAGTAGCCCACAGGAAACTTGATGCGGCCAAACTCCACAGCGCTTTCCCGGGTGCCCAAGGTATCTCCTGTCACTGTCTCCGAAAGCTTGCCAATGGCGCCAATGTCCCCCGCAACCACCTCAGTAACGTTGTCTTGGGACTTGCCCCTGGGGAGATAAAGCTGACCGATTCGCTCTGATTGTTCCCGAGCCGGGTTCCATACTTCAGAGTTGCTCTTGATGGTGCCCTGATAGACCCGGAATAAAGAAAGTTTGCCCACAAACGGGTCGGCTGTGGTTTTAAACACGAAGGCTGCTAAGGGAGCGCTGGCGTCCGATTTGACCTCACCATTTGTCTTTTCGCTAGTTAACGGTGCTACGCCGTCGGCAGGTGAAGGGAAGTAACTCTCCACCGCGTCCAGCAATTCGCCGATTCCCAAGCTCTTCACCGCCGAGCAAGCAAGGATGGGCACCAGGCTGCCGTTCCAAATGGCGGCGCGCACGCCGTTTTCGATCTCGGCTTGGGTTAACTCTTCACCTTCCAAATACTTGTCGGCCAGTGAGTCGTCAGTCTCTGCGGCAGACTCGATCAGCCGCTCCTTTAGAGCCTCCAGTTCCGAAGCCATGGACGCTGGGGCGTCGGCTGGCGGGTTAAGCACATCGATGACGCCTTTGAATTCCTGGGCATCTCCGTCCGCCAGTTGTAGCGGGATACAATTATTGCCGAAAGTGCTTTGAATATCGGCCACGGCTTTGGAGAAACTGGCGTTTTCCCGGTCCATCTTGTTCACCACGAACATCCTAGGCAGGCCTGCGGCCTTGGCCGCATTCCATGACCTTTCCGTTCCAACATCTACACCCGACTGGGCCGCCACCAAAATGGCTGCGCCCTCAACCACGCGCAATGCGGCCGTGACCTCGGCGAAGAAATCATCGTAGCCGGGGGTGTCCAGGAAATTGATTTTCTTGTTGTCCCATTCGCAGGCTATCAACGTCGTCTGGACGCTACCGCCCCGCTTTACTTCCTCCGGCTCGTAATCGGAAACCGTGTTGCCGTCCTCCACCCGTCCCAAGCGAGTTGTGGCTTTCACATGGAAGAGGGCGGCCTCGCTTAGCGAGGTTTTCCCTGCACCGCTGTGGGAGAGTAACGCTACATTCCTTAGATTCTGTGGATCAGCTGCGGCCATCGAGAAACCCCCTCTGAAATTCTTAGATTGTTGGATCCAAGTACTTGGCCAGGCAGTTGGGAACTGCGTCTTAGATTGGACGTTATGTCCCGGTTCGCGGACAACAAATAGTTGACTCTAGAACCTTCCAAGGTCCTTACGAAGATTCCCAATTAAGTCTCCTGATTTAGTATCAACGTTTGATCAGCTTCTGAGGCCCATTCTATCGGCAAATACGTGAAGTGCGCAATATCAAAATTGAACACCAAATATTTCATGGTCATCTCTGAACGACGCAATCAATCCGACTCTCGATAATTTGGCTCCGGCATTTTATTAGCACACTAGTCCAGAATGCACCCACCGAAGGGTGACTATGGTCAGACACATTACGCCTCTGTCAACTCCAATTGACAGGGCCAAACCGGTGACTATAATAGGCGGATATTCTTGGAGGGGTCATAAATCCCCACCAACATCAGTATTGCTATCCTTAATTCAAGGAGCTTTTCAATGCCCAAAAAGGAAGTTATTACTAACCCGAACCTACCCTCCGGCACAGCCCCCCTATCCCACGCGACCCGGTTCGGTCACTTGGTCTTTGTTCAAGGATGCACCGGTCGGCATCCCTCCACTAACGCAGTAGGCAAGGACATCAATGAACAAACCAGGTTCACCCTGGATAGGATAAAAATGATCCTGGAAGGAGCCGGTACTACCTTGGACAACGTTCTGACCAACACCTGTTACGTAACCAATAGGGAAGATCTGGCTGGATTCAACGAAGTCTATTCCGAGTACTTCAAATCAGATCGCCCGGCTCGCACCACTGTAATCGTGAATTTCGGCGCGCCGGACAACTTGGTGGAAATTACGTCCACGGCATGCATACCGGATTAGGCGGCAGCGACCCTGGTTTGCGTATTATTTTCGCCGCATCGTGGAGTAAGTGATTGCTTTGGCGACTAAGGCGTTTATCTTAATAGAAGCAAAAGTGGGCGGCGTGCAGCAGGTCGTAGGTTCCCTCAGAGCGCTGAACGGGGTAACTTCGGCCGACGTTATTACCGGAACTTACGATGTTATTGTCTTAGTGGAGGCCGAGGATATGGGCGCCATGGCTGAGTTGGTCACCGGCCAGATACAAGGGGTCTCCGGTGTCCTTCGGACCATCACCTGCGTGGCCGCCGGGTAGCTGGGCGCGGCGTGCCCACCTGAGTTGGTTACCGGACTAACTCGCCCCCGAGACTAGCCGATTTTCTTGTAGATTATGTGGGACCTATTGGTGGCGTGCGGCCGGATCTTGGTTGCCCAATCGCCTTTATCCGACTCCGCTTTCCAGCCATCGCTTTGCGGCACATCGGGAGAATCTATCTCATAAAGAGCGGCGTAACACGCTACTCCATCCACGTTGGCTGATTCCATACGGTACCTAGTGCAACCGTGGACGCCCTTAGCTTTAATAATGTTGGGCACATGCTCCGTATCGTAAATCCGGTTGAATTCCCCTTCCAACTCGCTGGGTATGTCCATCTGTACCATGTACATATAGTCCGCCATGATGCTGGTACCTCCTTGACCAATTCTCCTTGTCCCGTAGGGGCGGCCCTATGTGGCCGCCCTCGTCGC
>MUCR01000050.1 GCA_002816455.1 SAR202 cluster bacterium Io17-Chloro-G4
AATAGTGCGGCGGGGGCTGGATCGCTGCTTGCTGGCCAACTGAGAGGATCCCAATCTTTGGTCGGCGAAGACAGGCGACGATCGGCGCAGCAGCGGGGTTTCCCAAAGGAACTTCCCTCGTGGTTTACGCCAAATAAAGCAGGCGCGCGCCTTGTATCACCCGGGTGGGTAGAGGCTCTATAGCCCGCAGTCCCCAACTGATTAGAGTACCCATGGCTATGCCTATGAGTGCTCCGACGGCCACGTCGCTGGGGAAAAACAAACCGTTATACACCCGCGCGAAACTCCATAGGGCAGCAAGGGCAAATGGGACCGCCGATGCCCGGCGGTTGCGCCACCAAATTGCTGTGGCGAAGGCGAAGGCCAAAGCCGCGGGATTAGCGGGAAAGGATGAGTCTGTGGGCGCATAGAGCAGGTTGGACAACTCGTATTGAGCAAATGGCCTGTCCCGATACACCGCCTGGTTTATGAGCAACACCGCCAAGTTGGCAAAGCCCAGGGAGATGGCCGACGCCAGGACAGCTTTTTGATTGCCTATTCTTTCCACTAGGTCCTTGCCGTGGAACCACAGAGACAGCCCCCAGAAGCACATAATTATTGGAATGAAGTAATCGCTGACCAGCAGGTAGGTTATTCGGTCCAAAACGTAAAACTGGCCAATCCCTTGATTCAGCCAAGTGACGATGTGGCCGTCGAAGTCCCGGAAGGCATCCAATCAAATATTCTCCAACCCTTGGGGGCAGGCTAACCCCTGCGGTGGTCAGGCTTATCACGGACCGAATCAACGGCTCCACGGCGGAACATGCGGAAGATTGCCAATAAATAAGTGCTCTCCCGCAAGGCGTCCAAGCCATCCGGCAATTCGCGGCGGTCCGCCCCGAATCTAAGTTGCCGCAGTGAGCTTAGAATCAGCGTGAGGGCCAACCCCGTCCCTGAACCAGCGAAAAAATAAGCGAATTGCTCGTTGCCATTAAGTCCCAAAGCGCTATCGGGGACGTTTCGAGGCTGGGAGAGGAAAAACCAGGCAAAAGCGCCAGCCAAGGCCGCCAGCCCTATTGCGATTGAGGCAGACCGGTTGCTGAAAAACGTCATCCCGTGGAACCCTTGGAGTGCGCCGATTACCTGAAACACTCCGCAGGAAGCAATGACGACCAATAGGTAATAGTCGAGAATAAATGAACCGGTCAATGGGTTAGCTAGCCTTGGGGCAGGGCACGCTCTTCGGCCTGGTCCGAGTCGAGGGCGCCTTGGGGGTCAAGGACTCGAGTGTCGAAGTAGTGGGTTAAGCCTACCAATACAGGCACCGCTATTGCGTAGGACACCAAAGCGTACGAGTAACCGGAGACCAAAGCCAACACGGGGACGGCTATCAGAAATACTCCAAGGGCCACCGTCGCCTTTTTGGTTAATCGCAAGACTACCAAGGTAACGGCAGCCACGGGTATGGCGATTACCGGCAAAGTGGGCAACAGCACGCCGATGGCTGTGGCGGCGCCCCTTCCACCACGAAATCCCATGTGAAATGGCCAATTATGACCCGCTAGGACCGCAAACCCGGCCATAAACTCCAATGCGGTGGAGTCCATCAAGCCGCGGACCAAAAGCACAGCCAAGGCGCCCTTGAGGATGTCGACGACGCCAACGGTAATTCCCGCCCTGGGACTGACATTTCGAAACACGTTGGCAGCGCCTGGGTTGTGGTCTCCCAGATTCCGTATATCTTGGCCGATGACCAGGCGGGTCACCAAATAAGCACTGGGAATACCTCCAATCAGGTAGGAGGTTATTATGAGGCTAAACCAAGTAAGGCCGTCTAAAGACACGTAGGAATTTCTCCCGCAAGGAACTACCTTTGACGGGCTCGGGCTTGTTACTAACAACCATGACTAAGCTTGAGAATCCGTTAGCCAGGGTCGGTATTGCCCGTTTAGGCGGTTACCAGCCGTGGCACCGCAGCCGTGCACCAGTGAAGGAACTTGGTGTTCCTGCCGAACACGATGTCGAAGTACATTTTTTGCAATTTCATCGCAACCGGTCCGGGTTTGCCATCAGCGATGGGCCTGCTGTCCAACTCTACCACCGGGGTCAGGTGGGCAGCTGTGCCTGTGAGGAATATTTCCTCACAAAGGTAGAGCTCGCTACGGTCGATGCCCCTCTCTTCAACTTCCAGCCCTAACTCACTCTGCGCCAGTTGAAGGATGGTCTCCCGGGTTATCCCTGGCAATGAGCTATCTTCCAAGCGAGGAGTAACCAACTTGCCCCCAGATACGGCGAAAACGTTTTCTCCCGAACCTTCGCAGGCTTGCCCGAGATGGTTCAGAAGAATGGCTTCGTCGAAGCCAGCCAAGGTAGCCTCGGTCTTGGCCAGAATGCTGTTAACGTAATTCCCGCTGCTCTTGATGCGGGTGGGAATCATGGTGTCGTCGGTGCGCCGCCAAGATGAAGTGCAGCAACGCAAAACATCGGAGCCCAGGTAGTTCCCAAAGGGCACCGTGACCAGGGTAAAATCACTTTCAAGGTCCTGGAGCTTCAAATTGGCTACTTTTTCGGCGCTCTTATAAGCCAACGGTCGGATATAAATGTCTTCCCTATGTTCGTTTCGCTCCACCAGGTCGACCGTAATCTCGCAAAGTTGTTCTGCGGTGTAGGGAATGTCCAGCATCAGTATCCGGCAACCCTTAATCAGCCGGTCGTAATGCTCCTTCAAGCGGAAGATAAATACCGCTCCCTTTTCCTCGTTCCAATTACCTCTAATCCCTTCGAACACGCCCGTCCCGTAGTGTAGCGCGTGGGTCATCACACTGACTTTCGCCTCACTGATGGGCACCACCTTTCCTTTGAAGAAAGCATGTAGCTCGTTTTTGCCATTGTTTGACGCCTGTGAGGTGGACAAAGTACGACCCCTTTCGCTAAAAACTGGGCTAAATTATAATCGGACTGCCGCACGTAACACAAGGCACGCACTCTGCGCAGGATTGCTCGATGGCCAATGATGACGAAATAGGCAGGGACCCTGACCTGGACCGTAATGACTTGTCCCGGGATCAAGAAGCAACTGAGACCACACAGGGTAGAGTCTCGTCACTTCTAAACTTGCGGACCTTGGCTGCGGGGATGGCTGGCGCTGTTGTTGCAGCCCTTATCTTAGGAGCGGTAGTCCTCTTCCTGCGCAGCGACGACAACGCTCCCATACAGGTGCTGCAAGCAGTCCCCACCCAGTCCGCCAGCCCAGCCGATTTTGCCGAAGAAATGAAAGTGTATGTGACAGGCGCCGTAGTTAAACCCGGGGTTTATTCTCTGCCACCCGGAAACCGTGTGTCCGACGCCGTTGACGCCGCCGGAGGCGCGACGGCTGACGCTCGGCTGGAATCGATCAATCTTGCTTTGCGTGTCCAAGATGAGGGACACTATCACATCCCCAAGATTGGTGAGACAGCTTCGATTGATTCGACTACTGGCGATGCGAATTCCGGCTTTCAAGTTGGAGGAACAGATTCGCCAGGACTTTGTGAGGGTCTGATAGATATTAACAGCGCAGCCGCTGAACTTCTGGAATCACTGCCCAACATCGGCCAAGTCAGGGCTGCAGCGGTTGTGAGCTACCGGGAGGCCAATGGCGGATTTAAATCTTTAGAGGACGTCACCAACGTCTCCGGCATCGGCCCTGCCACCTATGAGGCAATCCGGGAATTGGCGACGGCTTGCGGCTCGGGCTAGCAGCCACTCCGTAGAGCCAGCACCAAATTTGGCAGCTCAGTGCAATGTGGACCCGTTTCCACCGGGCCAGATTCCTCATGCTATTTGCCACCAGCACCACGACCAACGAAAATCAACATTGATGTCACTCCGAGCGCGGGGAGGAGTCTCTTAAGTAAGCTGAGCCCACACATGAGATTCCTCGTCGCTTCGCTCTTCGGGATGACAGGCGTTGATATGTATTTTCGGAGCAATGACAAACATGTGGCTGATTAACCGCACCTCAAGAGCCAACGTTAAGGCGCATAATGCGCCATCACCAACGGAGATTTAGATGAAGCTGGGGCTTTTGGCGGCTGCTTGGTTGGCAGGCACGTTCGCCGCTCTCCGGCTGGAGCCTGATATTCTGCCGTTGGCGCTACTGCTCTTGGCTGCGCTTAGCTGTGTTGTCTTTGCCCGCATGTACCATTGGCACCTGTGGCCCATGGCCCTCGCCGCCGTGATTCTGGTGGCAATGATCAGAGCCGAAGCCTCCGATGGCGCGACGCCAGCCCTCGCGTCCAGTGAGGGCCAGACCGTTACTGTTCAGGGGCGAGTCATAAATGACCCAGAGGCCACGCAGCGATTTTTCAAACTGATTATCCAGGCCGAGGCCATAGACCGAGGCACAGGAGAGCAGCCCTTTCCTCACAAGGTTTTGGTCTATGCGGAGCCTCCGGATTTGCTGGTGTCGTCGCGAGAGCCTCCTTATTTCCGCTACGGGGACAACTTGATAATTAAGGGCCAGGCCCAACTTCCTCGCGTCTTGGCCGAATTTGATTATCCTGCTTATCTGGCGAATCAAGGGATATCCGGGGTGGTTTATTCCCGCGACGCCACAGTGGCCGAGTCAATTGCCGGGAACGTAGTCGGCTGGCGGGGCCGGGTTTTCGACCTTCGGGGGCGGCTATCTGAGAGCTTGGAAGACGCCCTCCCCGAGCGGCAATCGGCGATCGCTGAAGCCTTGTTTTTGGGAAAGCGTGGCCGGTTGCCCGAAGACTTGGTGGAAGAATTCCGGACCACCGGAACGTCTCATATATTGGCTATATCCGGTCTGCACGTCGGCTCGATGATGATCATCACGATGGGAATTGCCGCCTTGATTTTAGGCAGGCGGTGGAGCGCCTACTTACTCCTACCCCTTGCGCTGATATGGTTCTACGTTTTGATCAGCGGTGCGCCTCCGTCGGCCATTCGTGCGGCAATCATGGGCACAGTGTACTTGGTTGCGATGGGTCTGGGCCGACCCAGGAGCCTACTTCCCGCCTTGGCGCTGAGCGCCGCCGCCATGGCGGCCCACAGTCCGCAAGTGCTTCAACAGACGTCCTTCCAACTTAGCTTCGGGGCCATGGCAGGAATTGCGCTGGCCTTGCCCTTACAAGAAAGGGTAGATACAGCCATAGCAAGCCGTGTCCCAGCTTCTCAGTGGCGTGGTGGCCTTTGGCCGAGCTTCATATTGAGGTGGATAGCGGCTTCCCTCATCGTTTCGCTGGGCGCCACTTTGGCCACTTGGCCACTGGTTGGATTCAATTTCGACCGGATTCCCATACTGGGGATTCTCACCACTGCCTTGGCTTTGCCAGCTTTGCCGCTCATCCTCCTCGGGACGCTGGCTGCATCTATAGGCGGCCTTGCCCATCCGGTCATTGGCCAGGTATTAGGCTGGTTCACCTGGGTGCCTATTTCCTATTTGATAGAACTGGTGTCCCGTTTCCCTTCATTGACCGTGTCTGGGATCTGGATTGGAAGCTGGATGGTTTGGACTTGGTTTGTATTGCTTGGGAGTCTATTGCTGCTGGCCAGGGGCGCCGGCCACCTAATGCCTCGAGGGTCCCTTGCTGGAAGGCTGTTCAGGCAGCCGGCGGCTGAAGAAAATGTTTCGTCTGGCGTCAACTCCTCAACCCTAAGCAGATTTTTGGTGGCCACCACGGTGGTCGTCGCCAGCATTTTGGTTTGGGCTCAGGTATTCGCCGGGCCGGATGGGAAGTTGCACGTGTACTTCTTTGATGTGGGCCAAGGCGACAGTGCGCTAATCGTCACGCCTGAAGGCAAGCAGGTTCTTGTAGACGGCGGCCCTGGTACCGGGAGCGCCACCGCCGCTCTGTCCGGTCCCCTGCCCTCGGGCGACCGCAGCATCGACATGGTGGTCTTAACCCACTTGGACTCTGATCATAGCCGGGGATTGTTGGAAGTGCTCGACAGGTATAGGGTAGCCTCGGTGTTATTTGGCCAGGAAGAT
The DNA here is from genome assembly GCA_002816455.1 of SAR202 cluster bacterium Io17-Chloro-G4. Taxonomy (GTDB): domain Bacteria; phylum Chloroflexota; class Dehalococcoidia; order Lucifugimonadales; family UBA3495; genus UBA1141. Next base: position 5,975 of record MUCR01000050.1, read on the forward strand.
ACCCAGAGCGCCATGTATCCCCGGTGGCGGGCGATGATGGACCGAGAAAACGCCATTGAGATTCGGGCGCAAGCCGGGCAGGTGGTTGCCTTGGAAGATGGCGTCAGCTTGCAGGTATTGAATCCACCGGAGCAATCCGCCGGCGGACCGGCCAAAGACCCGAACAATAACGGTGTGGTGCTGAAGCTGGTTTACGAGCACGTGAGCTTCTTCTTGGCCGCCGATATTGAAGCGCCAGCGGAAAATCGGTTGGTCAGCAGCGGTCTGGACATGAGCAGCGCCGTACTGAAAGTGGCTCACCACGGTAGCCGGACTTCCACCACCCCGGCGTTTTTGGCAGAAGTGGCTCCTTCAGTGGCGGTGGTGTCGGTGGGAACAGACAATTCCTTCGGCCACCCCAGGCATGAAGTACTAGAAAGGCTGGGAGAGGCAGTAGGGAACGATGCCATTTTCCGCACCGACCGAGATGGGACGGTGGAGTTCATCAGCGACGGCCGGGCTCTTTGGGTGAAGACGGATAGGTGATGGGGGTCGGGCTAGAATTCCTGCATCTCGGCTTGGACGCGTCAACCTCCTCCCGCCGCACCGTGACCCACTTCCCATCATCGAGGGCATATACTCCTTACAGGTCAGAAAGTAGGGGGGAGAATTATGAATTGGGATGCTGTCGGTGCCCTAGGGCAGGTTGTCGGAGCCTTGGCAGTTGTGCTAACACTGGTCTACTTGGCCGCTCAAGTGCGCCAGAATACCAATGGCGTGAAAATTGGCGCAACGGCAGGGGCAATCGCTGCCGTCCGGGAATGGAACTACCTGTTGATCAGTGACTCTTCGGTGAGGAACGTTTTTCGTAAGGCACTGCACGGGCTGGAAAACCTGTCTGAAGATGAATCCGCCCAGTTTGGAGCGTTCACATTAAACTTCATTAAGATAGCTGAAAATCTCCATTTTCAGTACGTCAATGGGGCATTGGACCCGAGCATTTGGGGAGCTTGGGAACACCACCTAAGCCATTTCCTAACGACCGCAGGCTGTCAGCAGTATTTTCAAAGGTGGCGACAGTCTTTCAACCTTAAGTTCCAGGAATGGATGGACAATCAAGTACCAGATACACGGTTCAACCCGTTTGACTTTTCACAGTTCACCCATGAATCTGTTAGTGAATAGATGCCGATACCACCTGCTCACGCCTCACCGTAACGACGCCCCCATCTCCCAAATACACGTGATAGCCGTGGTGCAGTTCATCCTGGTAGTCCACCGTCTTCTGATAGGAGTCGGGATGGGAGTGCGCCGGTCTCTCAAGCAGGCCATGTCATGTATACTGGGCAAAAGCGCTGGACTTCGGCCTTCGCCGGAATGACAGGGAACAATCTGGGGCCTAGCGCAGCCCAAATATCTAAAAATAGACCAACTATAGCCAGTAATTTTATTCCTAGTAATTTATTCAAGGAGAAAAGACGGTCTTGCAGAGAGTTGACGGGCGCAATTGGGATGAGATTAGGCCCACGACGATTACGCCCGGTTTTCAGAAATTCGCTGAAGGGTCGGCGCTGATACAAATGGGGGCTACCAAGGTGCTGTGCGCCGCCTCATTGGAGGAACGGGTGCCCGCTTTCATGAGGGGTCAGGGCAAGGGTTGGGTAACCGCCGAGTACGACATGCTTCCCCGCTCCACCAGCACCCGCAGCGCCAGGGACCGGGACTCAGGCAGGCCCAGCGGCCGTTCCCAAGAAATCCAGCGGCTTATCGGGCGTGCCTTGCGGGCGGTGACCGACTTGGATTCGTTAGGTGAGCGCACCGTCCAGATTGACTGCGATGTGCTGGAGGCCGACGGCGGGACCCGAACCGCATCCATAACCGGGGCCTACGTGGCCTTGTATCAGGCTTTAGACATGCTAGTAAAACAGAGGATATTGCCTCGTCTGCCCTTGCGAAGCGCCGTTGCGGCCATCAGCGTGGGTATCGACGGCAATGATTGCTTGCTGGATCTGTGCTACGAGGAAGACTTCAAAGCCCAAGCGGACTTTAACGTGGTCTTGACCGACCGAGGGGAGGTCGTGGAGTTGCAAGGAGCCGCCGAAGCCGAGCCTTTCCCCAGGCAAAAATTGGACCAAGTCCTTTCATTGGCGGCGGCAGGCGTGGAATCCCTTTTCCGGGCCCAGCGTGAGGCTATCCGAGGCCTGTGACGTTTAGAGGCCTGTGATTTTTAGAATTTGGAAACCCGGCCAGGCGGCGAAGTTTCGCCTGACAGCCGGGGTAACGCTTTTATCTTTAGGGTTAATCGCTTGTAACGGCGCGGCGCCAACCGCCACGGAGGCGCCTACGGCTACCATCCCGGCAACAACAATCACGGCCACGGCGGCTCCGCTTCCTACCGTACGTCCTGCTACCCCAATTCCTACCCGAGCGCCCACTCAGCCTCCTCCAGTCACGGGACCAACAACCACACCTCTGCCACCGAACACTCCGTCACCTACCCGCGCGCCGACGCCAAGCCCGGTCCCGCCCGCGCCGTTAATTCCGTTTCAACTCCCCAACATTGCAGACACGGTTGAGAAAGCACGTCCGGCGGTTGTTTCCATCGTTTCAGAAATAATAACCCGCGGGTTCTTCGGCCCTCAATCTAACTTCGGCAGCGGCACTGGCGTGATTTTCGACCCCCAAGGCCTGGTTCTCACCAATAACCACGTGATTTCGGGGTCACAGAATATCACTGTATCCCTTGACGACGGCCGCCAGTTCCAGGCGGAAGTTATGGGCGCCGATATTCTTTCCGACCTGGCAGTGCTGCGGATCCCAGGCGAATCCTATAAAGCTTTGCCATTCGATGGGAAAGGAGACAGGAAGCTCCGCGCCGGGGACTGGGTTATCGCTATTGGCAACGCATTGGCTCTGCCCGGCGGGCCTACTGTGACAGTGGGAGTGGTTTCCGCACTGGGACGGTCTATTGAATCGACGCCCGGAGTGACCCTGTACGACCTCATACAGACAGACACGGTTATCAACCCGGGAAACAGCGGAGGGCCACTGATCGACCTTCAGGGCTCGCTGGTGGGCATCAACACCGCTGTTCAGCGCTTATCGGCGACCGGCAGCGTGGTTGAGGGAATCGGTTTTGCCATCGACGTGGACACCGCCTCTCAGGTGGCACAACAGTTGGTTGAGATTGGCTTCGTCCGGTGGGCCTGGATGGGGGTAATTTTGGCCGATTTGATCCCCGAAATTGCCGCCGAAGTGGGGTTAACCATTAGGGACGGCGTGTTGATTCAAGACACCATTGTTGGAGGACCAGCCGACCGAGCTGGGATTCGGCCAGGTGACATCATTGTTTCCGCGGACGGTCATGAGTTGGCGACTGTGTCCGACCTGACCCGGCTGCTGAAGCAGGAGTTCGTCGTCGAACAGGAAGTCACCATTGAAATATTCCGTGGCGAAGGAAACGAAGTAGTCAACCTGGTGTTGGGCGAGCGCCCTAGGCGTTAGTTTGGGCCTGATAGCTTTGTGTGGCTGTGTCTTAAGCTAGGAGTGCGGGGTCGCTGAACGGATCCCCGTCAAAAAGCATATAAAACAGATATCAGCGTTATCAGGACAATGCCGACTAAGGCGCCCGCCGCAGACGCCGCCATCCAACGGCTCCCCGCCTCAAATCGCACCGTAGCCCGCAGCCCCACCGAAGAGAAAAGTCCCCAAGGCACCATGAACGACATCATCCCATAGATCAAGAAAGCCAAAGCCACAACGCCGGGAGAGACAAGGGCGATTCCAATCCAAGCGGGGATGCCCAACCACAAAAACCAGGTCATGGCTACCCAAAACTTAGAATCCGGCGTGAGTCCACGTCCGCCAGCCCGGTATTCTCTGACCTGCTGCACACCATGCCATTCAGGGTTCCAGTCCGTCGGTAGGGTTTGGTGTACCTGCATGGGTTGGATATGCTCCCCGGTATCGACCGCCTCCAGAGATGGAAACGGATCGCGGCCGCCAAGCAGGACTTTGCGTTCACACCACGGGCAGGCGCTCAGGTGGTCGCCGTAGCTGTGCTGTTGATTAGTGTCACAGGTAACCAGGCTTTGCTCCGCCACGGCCAGGGCTTCTTGCCAATCCCTAGCGGTAGGACGCGTCTCCGGATTATCGTGGCCTTTTTCAAAACACTGGGCGAATAAATCTCGCAACCCGGGCGCCAGGATATCAAAGGGCAGAGCGACCGTGGCAGGCTTGTAGGGTACTTGCTTCTGGACGCTGTAGGGATAATGTCCATCTTTGATCCGGTCGGTTATGGGCGGAGCGTCCCCTTCCTCCTGGAAACTGCCAGCAAATGGATGTCCTCCTGCGTTGAGCAGCAGAAATATCAGCACACCTAAACCGAAGAGGTCCTGCTCGATCGTCCGGTCTACTAAGGTGTCCGCTTCCCCTTGCATCTCAGGTGGAGTGAAATCGGGTGTAAAAACGGGACAGCGATAAATTTCTCCGCTGTCTGGGTCAGATACCTGAAAAGAGTCGGTGTCGATTAAGGTAACTTGGGCGTCTCCAGACACAAAAACGTTAGTGTTATTTAAGTCGCCGATGACATAGCTGGTGGTGTGGACGGCGCCGACTGCTCGGGCCAGGTTCTGCCCAGTGCGTATCAGATGTTGGTAAGTAAATTGGGGCCGTTCCTGCAGGCGCGCTTGGGGAGAGTAGACATTGATGATTGGGGCCATGTCGCTCATTTTAGGCATGAGGTACCCAATCACCCGCTTCTTGCGGTCGGCGCTATGCAGCGTATCAACGGGCCAGGCCAAAGGAGAGCCGTCCCCGTTGGGCGCATCCTCGACGGGAGGATTGGCGCACATAATAGCCAGTTTCCGCGCATGGTCATCGGTGGGCTTTAGGTAGACCTTGGCCGCCAGAGAGTCGTCGTGAGGAAAGGAGTAAACCGTGGCTTCGCCACCTATTCCCAACATAGCGGAGGCATTCAGCGTAGCGACCTCGCCGTCCGGGCCTCTGCGTAATTTAATTGATTCCCTCACGATACCCGGCCAAAGAGCACCAAGGTCAAATCGTCAGTGGTGTTGTCAGTGATGCGAGGGGCCCCCATGAACTGCTCAAGTTGTTCCTGGGCTTGAGGTGGCTCCGGTGCGTTGGACACGAACTTGAACAGCGGAGCGAAAAATGGATTATGAGGCACACCGGAAGGCATCTGCAAGGCGAGTCTTTGGAGCCCGTCCGAAAGAATTGCTACATTTGTCGGGTTACCTCGCCAAACCTTGAATTGGGCATGTTTCAGGTCCCGACGCGCATTAAGGAAGGTTGTTTCATTGACATGTTCGCCGCTGTCGGGTGTGGTCACACCGATGATGTTTGCGTCCTGGTCCTGAACGACAGCAATCCCGTCTCCCACCTGGCCTGCGCCGACCATCTCAGAAGTAGCGACTACCAGGATTAGGGTTGTCGCCAACTGACGCACCTCTACTTGGCGTGCCGACGCTTCCGTCTGAACGGCTTTTTGGGCTTCTTTGAGGGCATCGTTGAGGCTGGCTCGAATCTCTTTTTCGTCGCCGGACACTTTCCCCTTGGCGCAGAAAGCTTCTACCGCACTCCTCGACGCAATCTCAGCGCCAACCTCCGCAAGCTCAGCCGAGCCTGCGCCGTCGGCCACCGCCGCAACCAGCACATCCCCATTACTCACTTGCCAGTAATGGGCGTCCTGGCAAGGAATACCGCCAGACACATGGCTGGTGCCGCAGAGGGAGGCTCCTACGCCACGCCAACTTGAAGTTGCACTGTTCGGGCTTGCCTGTTGCTGACTCATTTTTTGTTGGCCCTCTGTTACTTCTTAGTCCACAATGTAGGTAGAAATGAGAATTTACCGCCCGTATTAGCAGTGGTCACAGCCTGCATGCTCCTGGAGAGCCAGACGAACAATTCGTTGAATTTCAGGCCATCGAGCCGAAGAGGCGCATGAAAACCCATCCGCATTAGCTGAGTGACGTCGGCGCCCGGCGCAGCCACGGTGAAGAACACCATACGGTCGGTATTGACTTCTCTCTGGACGCGGCGGGCTGCATCCTCCACAAAAGTAAACAACTCACCTTGGGGATCGCCATCGGTTATCATCATCACCCAAGGACGGTAGTAGGGAATCCCAGCCTCTTTGTAACGGGACTTGCGCTGGTCCACCATATCCAGGGCAGTCATAATTGCGGCGCCCATGTGGGTTACCCCTTGGGCCGTAAGCTCAGGGGGCTCGAACCGATCGGGGGTCACAAAGTCTTGGACCAACCTGACCGTGGTGTCGAAGGCCACCACCGCCACCTCGACCCGCTTGGGAGCCACCGGGTCTTCCATAATGTCGTCCCGGAAAGCTTGCAGTCCTGCGTTCAGCGCAGCGATGGGTCTGCCCTCCATTGAGCCCGAAGTATCCAGCAGCAAGACGCAAGGGCATCGCGGCTCCTGGTTCTCGGCAAACTCGACGGCATCAAGTAGACTCATTTCTCC
>MUCR01000051.1 GCA_002816455.1 SAR202 cluster bacterium Io17-Chloro-G4
GAGCACCGGCCAAGAGCACCGGCCAAACCGGAAGGCTAGCAGGACCAGGAAATTAGCTCTACAGCACAAGGTTCAATGGCGCCAAATACCCGGCCTAGCAAGGCATTAGGTCAGCATTTCCTAACCGACAGCCGGGTCCTCATGCGTATTGCCTCAGCCGCCGAGTTAACTCCACAAGACTTGGTCCTGGAAATCGGTCCCGGCACCGGGGCGCTGACCCGCCATTTGGTTTCCAGCGGCGCCCGGGTCATCACCATCGAGTTGGACCGCGGATTGGCTGCCTCTCTTCCCGAAAGGCTGGGCAACCCTCCCAATTTAACTGTTGTTGAGGCCGACGCCCGGACCTTGGACTTGGAACTTTTCCTGGGCTCGGTGACGGACTACAAGGTCGTGGGCAACCTCCCATATTATGCCGCTAACCCGATTATCCGCCGGTTTCTGGAGGCTACTCCCCAGCCGCGGTTGATCGTGGCCACCCTACAAGAAGAAGTGGCCCACACTATTACTGCGGCTCCCGGCAAAATGGGGCTGCTTTCTGTAGCGGTCCAATATTACGCAATCCCTAGATTGGTATGCTCCGTCCCGCCACGGGCATTTCGGCCCCCTCCCAAAGTAAACTCGGCGGTAATCAAGTTGGAAATAAGGGATAACCCGGCAGTAGACGTTCCCGGCTCACAAGGGTTCTTTGATTTGGTGCGCGCAGGTTTCTCTTCGCCTCGAAAACAGCTGCGAAACTCCCTTTCCCACGGCCTTGGAGTGAGCACACAGGCCGTCGCCAGTCTGCTTAGCGGTCTAAAGATGGACTCAACCAGAAGGCCAGCCACAATGAGCCTGGAAGATTGGGCCACCGTTTACAGGGCGTGGGAAGAGTTTAGCGAAAATGTCCCGTCTGATTAGTTAATGAGCCTTAACGTTAAGTGAACACGGGTGATAATATAACGAGCTTGGCTCACGCCAAGCTGAACCTCACCCTGGAAGTGCTGGGCCGGAGAGATGACGGTTACCATGAGATTAAAACCGTTATCCAGACCATTGACCTGGCTGATCGCTTGCAGTTCTCTCCTTCCTCACGCCTGCGGGTGGAATGTAACGTCGAGTCCTTAAACGACGAAGCCAACTTGGTTTGGAAGGCGGCACAGAGCCTCGCCGAGGCCGGAGGCATAGAGCCCCGGGTCCGCATTGACATTGAGAAGCACATACCCACCAGCATGGGATTGGGCGGTGGAAGCAGCGACGCAGCGTGCGCTTTGTTCTCGCTTAACGACTTTTGGGACTTGAACAAAAGCCAGGAAGACTTAGCCGAGATAGCAGCTGGAATCGGCTCCGACGTGCCGTTTTTCCTGCAGGGCGGTACCGCTTTAGCCGAAGGGCGCGGAGAACTGGTATCGCCCCTTCCTCCCCTACCCAGCGTTCCGGTCATTTTGATTTGCCCGGATATTGAGCTACCCAACAAGACCACCGCCATGTATTCCAAATTGACCCCGGCCAGTTTCAGCGACGGTGGAGTCACCCGCAGGATGGTACAAATCCTCGCAGGGGGACAATTCGTAGGAGATTCGGTAGGGGGATTGATACAAAACGCCTTTGACGAAGTCGCTTGGTTGGGGTTTCCGGACCTGTCGCCGGTTCGCCAAGTATTAGACCAAATGGCGCCCGGCAGGTTCCATTTATCGGGAGCGGGGCCAGCGCTCTTCGCCTTGCCAGCCGGTCAATCCGAGCGCCAAGCGGTGGCTGACGCCTTGCAACCCTACGGCGTCGGGGTATACCTTGTTCACACAATGTCGCCTTAGCAGGCGGCCAGAAAAGGCCCGGTGAACTTCAGGAACGCAGGATAAATTATCAAAAACAACCCGTCATTCCGGCGTAGACCGGAATCCAGAACTGGTCTCAATCGCACGAGTTCCTGGACACCGGCCTCCGCCGGTGAGACGGTTAAGTCTTCCCATAGCAAATGATGCACTACCAAACGAACCTATTGCGGGATAACACATGATCGGACTTGATTCCATTTCCATTGGCATGAACCCCAACCTGATTGACTTCGGTGGCTTGGTGTTGTCCTGGCACGGATTTCTGACCTTTGTGGCCGTGGCAACCTCGGTATTTCTTGTGGCTCGCTGGGGCTCGCGAGCTGGCATAAATATCGATTCCATCTATTCAGTGGCGGTTTGGTGCATCGTGGGCGGGGTCATTGGGTCACGGCTATTGCACGTAGTAGACTTTTGGGGGGAAACCTACAGCCACGACCCAGTGAGGATGTTTTACGTCTGGCAGGGCGGTGCCACCATCTACGGCGCAATCTTGGGTGGCTTTGTTGGCGGCGCAGCCTATATCACCCTTCGCAACTCCGCCTGGTACCTGTCGTTGTGGGGCCGCTATTTCGGGTTCCTGGGGGAGCCCAAAGAGGCGCCGCTTCCGGGGGTTGGGCATTTGGCCGACATTGCCGCACCGGCGATTCTTTTTTCCCAGGCCATCGGGCGCGTCGGCGATATTATCAACGGTGAGCACTGCGCCAATTTTTCCGACCTGCCTTGGGCCGTAACTTACAGCCATCCGGCGTCGGGAAGCCTCCAATGTGTTCGGCAATACGGGGAAGGCGCCGTACATCCGGCGGTGGCCTACGAGTTGCTGATGGACCTGGCGCTCTTGGCTGTGCTTTGGCCATTGAGGAATCGATTTAGACCGCGAGGAATGTTCTTCGCCCTCTATCTGGCAACCTATTCGGTGGGCCGTTTTTTCCTGAGCTTCCTGAGGGCCGAGTTCCAAGATTACGGGGGATTGAACGAGGCTCAAATAATCGCTTTGGTGGTCATGGCCGTCACCATCCCACTTTTGATATTCAAAGCCAGATTGGTGAAGCCGGACGACAATCCACCCCAAAACCGGCCCAGGTCTTCCAGGAGAAGGACTCGCAGGGCATAAATAATTGGGCTCTATTTAAGCTGAGATAGTTGCCAGAGGCTCTATAGTCCAGAACTTTAAGGTTGAGCCTCTCAACCCCCTGCCAGTAGTCTTTGATCAACGTGTAGACGAAATCTATCGCCTGTGTCCCGTCGATCCAGCGGTCTGCTTGGTTGAAGGCCAGTGCGGTCCACTGATGGTCCCCTTGTCCCAGCCGAATGTTCAGGTGCTGCCCGGACTTGCCGATCCGCCGGACTTCCAATACTTGGGCGCGACGGGTGAGAAACATGGGCTGGGGATTGGCTGCGCCGAAGGGTTCCAACGTTGAAACCCACTTGGGAAACTCGCCGCCCAATTCCACAAACTCAACCTCAGCGTCGATCGTCAGCATGGGCCTTAGGTCGCCGGAAGGCGCAAAGCCCGTCGCAGAGGCTACCAACCGTTCCTCCACGACCGGGAGCTTTGCCACTTCGACGGTGAACCCTGCGGCCTGGGAGTGGCCCCCGAAGCGGACGAATAGGTCCTCACATCCGGAAAATGCCTTGAAAATGTCGAATTCGGGTATACTTCGCCCGCTGCCAACCGCATACTCATCTTCTACGCAAACGGCGACCGCTGGGCGGTGATACGTCTCCGCCAAACGCCCGGCCACCAACCCGGCGACGCCCCGGGTTATGCTTGGTCCTTGGACCATTAGGAATGAAGGCATATCCGCTGAAGCTAGCCGGTCTTGAATTTGTTGGAAGGCAAAGGTTATGGCCTCTTCGGACATTCCTCGTCGTTTCTGGTTCAATTCTTCCAGCTTTTCAGCCACAGAATCGGCCTCATCGGAGGATTTGGTAGTCAACAAGAGGTAACTGTCCAAGGCATGGCCCAACCTGCCGGGTGAGTTTAGCCTAGGCCCGACTTGGAAGGAAATTGTTTCGGTGGTGATGGGACCCGGTTCTACGCCTGGTCTGATGACCCCAGCCCGCCGAAAGAGGGATTGTAGACCGGGGCGCTTGGTGTTGGCCAGAGCTTTCAAGCCTTCCCGGACCAAGAATCTGTTTTCGTCCACCAATGGGACCAAGTCGGCGATGGTGCCCAGAGCGGCTAACTCCAGCAAGCTATTGTCCCAAGGCTGGCCGCAATACTGATACAAGCCTTGAATTAGCTTGAATGCCAGTCCGGCGCCGCACAGCGATTCGAAAGGATAAGTACCGCCGGGTAGCTTGGGGTCAATTATCGCAACGGCGTCGGGTATGTTGCCGTAGGGCAAGTGATGGTCGGTGATTATTACATCGGCGCCGCGTTTTTTCGCGTATGCAACTTCTTCGAAGGACGTAACGCCGCAGTCCACGGTGACAATCACGCTGGCTCCCTCAGCCACCAGTTGGTCGATGGCGTCGGTGGACAGGCCGTGTCCCTCTCCGGAACGGCGAGGAATATACGGCAGCGCTTTCACGTCAAAGGCTTCTAAACCCTCGGCGATTATGGCAGTCCCGGTAACGCCGTCAACATCGAAGTCCCCGAAAACGCCAACCGCCTCATGCTGGTCAATGGCTTGGTAGAGCCTTTTTAGGGCCGCTTCCATCCCTTCGAGTCGCATTGGGTCATAGGGCAAGCGGTGAGGAGGATCAAAGAAGTTCTTTAATTTCTCCGGAGTGTCGATACCCCGGCGCAGCAGCACTTTTATTGCCGCTGGTTGCAGGTCTAAGGATAGTGAATGGTCTGATATGGGCTGGGGCAGTTCCCACCGCTTGGCGCCCCCATCCACGCTATTTTCTATCAAAGTTATACCTATTTAGCCAATTTGCTCGAGAACCGCCATCAAAGACTCAAGAACTCCATATTCGGCAATGTTACGCCGGTTCAGTCGATTAACTGAGGATTGGCCAGCACCAACACCGAGTTGTGGCCGCCGAACCCAAAAGAGTTGCTCATGGCGACGTTTACGGTCGCCTTACGAGCCTGATTGGGAGTGTAGTCCAAATCGCACTCCGGGTCGGGCTCGGCCAGATTGATCGTGGGTGGCACCAAACCGCGCTGTAGCGTCATGACACACATGGCCGCTTCCAGGGCGCCACCCGAGCCCAGCAAGTGACCGGTCATAGACTTGGTGGAACTGATAGGAATCCGGAAGGCGTCTTCCCCTAGGGCAAGTTTGATAGCCTTGGTTTCTTGGCGATCGTTCAACGGCGTTGAGGTACCGTGGGCGTTGAGGTAGTCGACTTCGGACGGGTCGACACCGGCAACACTCAACGCTGTTTTCATAGCTCTTGCAGCGCTTTCTCCGGTGGGTCCCGGTTCCGTGAGGTGGTGGGCATCGGATGTGGCCGCATATCCTCTCAACTCGGCCAACGGCGACACACCCCGGCGCCGCAGACTATCTTCGCTTTCCAATACCAGCACTGCCGAGCCCTCTCCCATCACAAATCCGTCTCTCTGCATGTCAAAGGGACGACTGGCTTTCTTGGGGTCCTCGTTGAAGCGGGAAAGAGCCCGCAAAGCGTTAAATCCGGCCACGGCCACGGGATAAATCGGTGCCTCACTGCCGCCAGCCAGCACAATGTCTTCTTGACCCCGGACAATCATTTCCCAGCCTTGACCCAAAGCATCGGCGCCGCTTGAACAGGATGACACGGTACAGTAGTTGGCGCCCATAGCCCCGGTTACCATGGAAACTTGAGCGGAGGCCATGTCGGCCAGCATCATGGGGATTAGGAAGGGGCTGACGCGCTTGGGCCCGCGTTCCTTGAGGACTTCGAATTGCTGAGAAAGGGTGATTATGCCGCCGATACCGCTGCCAATAATTACGCCCACTTTATATGGGTCTTTTTCCCGCGGGTCTAGCTGGGCTTGGCGGCAGGCTTCCTGAGCGGCCACGGCAGCGAACTGGGCAAAGCGGTCCATGCGGCGGGCGTCTTTACGATCTAGGTAGACTTCTGGGTCGAAACTTTTAACTTCGGCGGCGAACTTGGTGTCGAAGCCCTCGGTGTCAAAGGCGGTGATGAAGTCGATTCCCGAATGACCTTCTGAAACACCGGCCCAGGTAGATTCAGCATCCAGCCCCAACGGACTTATTACACCTATGCCGGTGACGAACACGCGCCGATTATTGCTCACACTCACTCTCAGCTACCCAATAAAAATGAAATTCACTAGAAGGGGTCACTAGACCGCTCGGGGGCCTCGAGCATGTGGATAATGGCAATGGTTTGCCGGAGCATGTTCAATAATACTTCGTTTCAACAGACAGGCTCATAATGAGCGGGTGGTTCTAATAATTATCGTTCAAATCAGGTTTGCCTGGGCTACTTGCTCTTTTGTTTCCTGCGCTTGGGGCTAACCGCCACAACGTTCAGCATGTCATTCAGTTCGGTTATGCGGCCGGAGATGTTGGCGGCCAGTTCTTTCCTTCCTGGTCTTAGTGGGTCAGCGAAGGCTGTTAGCGAATCGGAAAGCTCGCTAATGCGGTTTCCAACTGACTCGGCCACTTCATTTCTGGCATTGGCCAAGGGCTGGGACACGGAGCGTAGGTTCTCCACCAACTCACTCACCCGCTGGGAGATGTTCTCTCCCAAATCCTTCCCAGGCATGGAAACCGGGTCCGCCAATCCTTTGAGAGATTCAGTGGCCTCGGTTATTCGGCTGGCGAACGAATCGCTCAGGTCTTTGCTGGTGGAAGCTAAGCGCAGCCGGTAACTTTTGAGAATTCGGAAGATACGACCGTAGAGATCGTCCACCGGCTTTAGTCTGGAAACGTATTTATCGTACAGTTCTTGGCTCTCCTGCAAAGTCCACCGTTCGTCATAGTGAACCAACTGACGGCCCGTGTACAGGTGGTAAGGTCGAATCTCTCCTTCCTGGAGGAGTCCCCCTTCGGCGTTGAGAGGTATTAGATCCTTCCAGTTGGAAGTGGCGGGCAGCGGGGTTAGGAGATTTGCGGTCTGATACCTGCTAATCTCGGTCACCCAGTCGGCCATTGCCATGATGCTCTCTTCCGTGTCGTAGGGCAACCCGATGATGGTCATGGCGACGACGGCGAAGCCGCTCTTTTTCAGGGACACCAGGTCTTGGTGAGCTTGGCCGGGCTCTTGGCGTTTATTCACCAGCTTGAGGTTCTCTGCGTTGTCCGACTCCACACCGACATAAAGCATTTTTATGTTGGCTTCGTGCATGGCATCGGTCACTTCCGGGTCTTGGCCGATTTCCGTTCTGCACTGGCAAATGGAGTGCATACCCTCAGTGTGGTCTTTCCATGCTCTTATCCTGGCCAGCCGCTCATCGCGGTACTTGACCGCCCGCGACGGAGGCGTATGCAAGTCGTCGGAAATAAAGACTTGGAACGCTCCGTTCTTCCCCGAGTGGATCAAACCGTCGGCGGCCATCTGTTTTAGCTGATTGATTCGCTTGATTTCCGTATCCCTAGAGATTAGGCGGTAACCCAAAAACTGCTGAATGACCTGACAGTAGGTGCATTTCTCGGTGCAGCCACGGACTGTTTCCAACACGCCACCGGCTAGTGGGTTTGCCGGACTCAGGTCTTTAATTGAGTGGAAATCGGGAAGTTCCACAAAGTCAGGAGCAACCAACCCGGCGCGGCGCGTCTCGACAATATGCCCGTCCCGCTTGTAGCTAATACCGGAAACTTTGTTCAGATACTCACAGAGCTGGGACCCTTTATAGGTCAGCAGCAAATCGCAAAGTTGGCCGATGATGTCCTCGGCTTCCCTTTGAACGATTACGTCGAAATGACCGTAATCGAAAGCTTCCTCGGCAAGAGGGCCCATCTGCGGCCCACCGCCGATGGTGATGAGCTTGGGGTGAAATTCCTTGGCCATCCGGGCAACCTGATAACCCCTGGGGGCTTCGTTTATCAGCGCCGTGATCATGAGGATGTCAACGCCTTCCAGGTCTTTGTCGGGGTCGATTAAGCCGGAACGATCCTCGAACCAGATTTCCCGTTCGTAGTGATGGGGGCCTTCCCATTGGGCTAAGGCACCCGACAAAAACAACATCCCTTGGCGGGGTATTGCGATATATTCGAAGTTTCCGCCGGTTGAAGCTGGCTGAAGCAGCACCACCCGCTTGGTCTTTATCATTTTCACTCCCGCACGGTGACCGTGAGGATTCGCTATTAACTTGGTCTCGCCTCAGATTTTACCCCCGGCAGATCCACGCCTGCCGGAATAAAATACATTCCACCTGGGCGACAGGTTCTGTCAAGTCAAACAACATTATACACCCATAAGACGCGCCAAAAATACAAGTTTCCGTTGGGGCGCCAACGTTGTTTCCAACCTACCTGTCAACCTGAGGCAACAGTTTAAGACATCATCTCCCAGGATTCCAGTAACTCCGGTTCGAATTTCCGTCGGTTCGTATTAACAGACCGGAACTTCTTAATTAGCCGGTCCCGCCTTTGAAATGCGGGATTATTTCTTTGGCAATCGTCTCAATGTGCCGTTCCGCTTCTTCCCTAGGGCACACTATAGCGAAAATAACGTGCCTGGCGCCAGCATCTATGAACTCCTGCAGGCGCGCTATACAGCGCTCCACAGGGCCCAGAAGACAGTAGTCCCGCACTATGTTTATGAAATCTCCGCCGTAGACATACTGACCACCCAAAAGCCTTGCGGCGACTTGGGCGGCCTCTTCTTCGGTGGGATAGATCGTGATGTATGGATAACAAACCCACTGGAAATCGGTCAGATCTTTGCCCAAATCCTCGCCTGCGGCTTTAATCTTGTCCACGCTGTCCCGATACCGCTGGGGATTATAGAAGTAGGGCATCCAGCCGTCACCATAGGTGGCAGCGCGGACCATGGCGGCGTCGCGACGGCCGGAGACCCATACCGGCGGTCCGGGCCGCTGGGTTGGCGGCGGATTGATGGACGCCCCATCTAGCTTAAAGTGGCGGCCTTGGTAGGTCACCGGCTCGCCCGTCCAGAGTTGGCGCACGGCATCCAGGCACTCGTTTGTCCTTCGCCCTCTTTGCTTCACGGTCAAGCCGGCAGCCTCGAACTCCTCCGGATACTCTCCGCCAACGCCCACTCCCAGGATGAAACGCCCTCCGGAAGCTACATCCAAGGTGGCAGTCAGCCGGGCGAGCACCAATGGCTCGTAGAATGGCACCAGCAAGATCGAGGATACGAGCTTGATTTTTTCGGTAGCGCCGGCGGCGACGCCTAAAAGAGGCAAGCTGGCGTGGCTCGGGCCGGGCGGGTCGCCGCGCATGTAATGTTCGCCGGCTGCGAAATACTCGTAGCCCAGTTCTTCCATCCACTTTGCTTGGCGAGCTGTGTCTTCCGCATCCATTGGCGAAGTGGCGCCAAAATGCAAATCGGATTCTGCCATGAAACTCCTCGCATGTACTAGGTTAAACGCTTAGGGAATCGCCTAGAGGTTTTGGGCTGCCTGCGGTTTCAGGGAAGGCAGGGCCAAGGATATCAGAAAACCTAACCCAAACAATGCCGACGCATAGTAGAATGCTGCGGAAAACCCCCAAATTTGAGCTAGTGCCCCGGCCAGGATTGTGGATATGGCTCCAAAAGCTGCGTTGCTACCCCACATAAGGCCTATGGCGGTGCCCTGCAAGCGTTGTCCTTGCGTTAGGTCTATGGCCACCGCTTGGGTCAGCGAATTTACCGAAAAGAAGAAAAGGCCGAACACAGCCACCGAGGCGGTGAATGCAACGTCGGTGCCAGTTACTACCATGGTGACGGACAAGATGGCGGATATCGCCATTATGCCGACAATCAGTTCCTTGCGGCCAGCACGGTCCGAGATTACCCCTATAATCGGCCCCAAGAATATTCCCATAGCCGCCAGCAGTCCAACATGGAAGCCCACCGATAAGTCACCCATTCCCAAGTCTTCTCTCATGTGAAAAGGTATGTAGAGAATCAGTGCCCGGTCGCCCATCCCCCTGATCGCCGAGACCAGCATCACGGCCACCATGCCAAGGCCGCTGAAGGAACGCCCGGTAACTTTGAATTGACCGCCAAGCCTGGTCCAAAAGCCCCCTTGGCCGGGAGAGGGCGTCCCGGTGCGGCGGACGAACACTGCTATGGCCAAGAACAAGGGTAGGATCAAGATCATGCCGTAACGGAGCACGTCCTGCCAAACCAGAGACGCCAAAAGGGCGCCGATGATAATCGGCCCAATGAAGTCACCCAAACTGCCGGTGGAGCGGTGCAACGAGATAACTAGGCCCTTACGCTTGGGAAACCGCTCGGCTAACAGGCCCAAGGCCGGCGGGTGCCACAGTCCGCTACCGGCATTACCTACCATTACCGCTATAACCACCAGCACATACAGATTGTCCACCAGGCTGACCGCAAAATAGCCCAAGCCGATGACCAACATGGCAACGGCCAGCATCTGTCCACGGCGCTGTTGGTACATATCGGAGAGTATCCCCGAGATGACACTGATCAGCCCGGAGGAAACTTGGCGGGATCCGTCTATGGCCCCAGTCATAATGGGAGAAAGCCCCAATGAGAGCGCAATGTGAGGAAGGAGGACGATGAAGCCCCTGGTGTAGATGTGCTCTATCGTGTGGGCGGCGATGACACCTGCTGCGGTAGCTTTTTCGGCCGTGGTGACGGTCGCTGTGCCGGGGGCGGCTGCGGTGCTTTCAACAACATGAGCCATTACCAGCTGAACTGACCGCAGCAACCGGGAACTACAATTATGGCGCCGGTTGGTTGCAATCTGGAATCCTTAGCTTGATTCATTAGATAGTAGAGCCGGGGCGATTGGATAATTGAATAAATCTTCGCACGCTTAGATTGTCTGGACGACGAATTTGGGCCGTTTCATCGACGAATCTTCAGCGAGTATACACTGCCTGAATTGGCCGATGGAACTTGACAAGGCTAATGGGCCGTCCGACAATCAGCGGCGGCAGATTATTCTAGACTACTGCGTAGGCGAAGGCTGACATAGCAAGGAGAAACCGTTTCCATGACTGCTAGCTCCAAGACTTGGAATGAAGAAATAATAAGCGTGGCCGGAGTCGACCTCCAGATGGTCAAGGGCGGCTCCGGTGAGCCTCTGCTTATCCTCCATGACGAGATTGGCCACCACAATTGGCTAAATTACCACCAGGCATTATCTGAAAATTACACCGTGCACATACCTTCTCACCCTGGTTTCGGCAAGACACCGGCCCTTGATTGGATCATGAACATGCGGGACATGGCTGGCTGGTATCTTCGGGCTTTGGACGATCTTGGAGTGGGTCCGCTCAACGTTGTCGGATTTTCCTTGGGCGGATGGCTGGCGGCGGAGATGGCGGTCATGGACCCGGGAATGTTCAAGAAGATGGTGCTGACCGGGCCGACGGGAATCAAACCCCCCACTGGTCAAATATATGACATGTTCCTGGAAGTTGCGACGGAGTTCATTACTGCCGGCTTCATCGACCCAAGCGTGGTAGAGGAGTTCCAAACTGTCTGCCCGTACGAAGCGACGCCGGAGCAGGTAGAAGCTTGGGAAGTCGCTAGGGAAGAGGCCTGCCGGTTGGGATGGCGCCCTTATATGTACTACCCGGCATTGCCTCAACTGCTGCAAAGGCTGAAGAGCCTGCCCACGCTGATAGTGTGGGGGCGGCAAGACCCCATCGTGCCCATTAGCGCCGGAGAGCTGTACCACGAGTCTATTCCAGGTTCCAGATTGGCTGTCTTGGAAGGATGCGGGCACCGGCCGGAGTTGGAAAAGACTTCTGAGTTTGTGCAACTGGTCCACCAATTCTTATCGACCGGCTAATTGGTTAGGCCGCTGCTTAAAGGGAGAGAATCATGCCATTTGTGATGAA
>MUCR01000052.1 GCA_002816455.1 SAR202 cluster bacterium Io17-Chloro-G4
AGAAAACTGCGTTTGGCAATCTGCGGACCGCTTATGTTCCCATGTAGGAGGCCGGAGGCGATGTTTTCAAGAAAACTGCGTTTGGCAATCTGCGGACGGCCTATGTTCCCATGTAGGAGGCCGGAGGCGATGTTTTCAAGAAGGCCGGGAAAGGACCAAGCACTTTAGAAGGTCACGCCGAAAGCGCAGCCAGCCCTTTATTCGCTTCTTCGTACATAGCGGTTGGCAAGGGCCCCTTTGCGGCGGCGGTGATGTTTTTAGCGCCGTGCTCCGGGTCGAGGGTGCCGATGATGGTGGTGTTGAGCTCGGGATTGGTGATTGTGTAACGAAGCAGGAACTCGAATAGTTCCATGCCGTCCAGCAACTCATCCAGCTTGGCCGCCTCCCATATCGCCCACCGTAGTGGGTCAGCCAGTCCGTGGCCGGGTTCGCCCCGGGCTATGCCGCCCCGGACGATAGTGCCTACGCCGTTCCTGGCGCACCGAGACATAAAGGCTTCATGCTCCTTTTCCATCGCCGAGTAAGGGAACTGGAACGCGTCGAAAACTCCCATGTCCAATAGCTCAGATACCTCGGGCAACACGTCGGAAACGCCAATAAACCGCGCCTTGCCGTCCCTTTTCAAATCAGACAGCGCCTGGATTGCTTCCTCCCGCATCTCAGGCGGAGGAGCGCCGTGGAACTGAAGAACGTCCAAGTAGTCGGTTTTCAGACGTCTAAGGCTGAGATCCACGCCGTCCATAATGTTTTGGCGGGTGTAGATGTGCCGCTCTGCCGTTCCCGCTTCCACACCCTTGGTGTCAACGTTGCAACCGCACTTAGACGCAAGGTAGTACTCGTCTCGGCGATGGGAAATGAAGTTTCCGATGTGTTCTTCGCTACGACCGTAATCTATGCAGGTGTCGATGAAGTTGATACCGCCGTCCAGAGCCAAATTAAGCACTTTTCCGGCTTGGGCCGGCTCCACCGGGCGTCCGTTGCGGATTGCCGAGCCCGGTCCCCGAAGCTCCATGGCGCCGATTCCCAGCACCGTTACGTCCAAGCCTGTCTTTCCCAGTT
The DNA here is from genome assembly GCA_002816455.1 of SAR202 cluster bacterium Io17-Chloro-G4. Taxonomy (GTDB): domain Bacteria; phylum Chloroflexota; class Dehalococcoidia; order Lucifugimonadales; family UBA3495; genus UBA1141. The sequence continues at coordinate 1,060 of MUCR01000052.1, forward strand.
TTCTCTTTTCTAGCGCCGCCACTGATCTTCCTCCGGAATTATCCAGCTTATCGGCAGTTCGATTTTCGGCCCCACAGCAGATGCCTATCGTTGGCCGGGCCAGCAGAGAGTATAACAACGGTACGGCGGGTTAAATAGCAAGGGAACAGGCCACGGATGTCCCGAGAATCCCGCCTACATACCAGATTCGCGCAAGCATTGTGTCGAATTCGTAGCACTATTGACTTTCGTTGTTGCGCAATATACAATTTTGCCTACTACAGATTGTGGTTTCGGTTAACAATAACACATCATGTAGTATTTAATATTAATCTTAAATAAATTTAAGAATGAGTATGGTTCATGAAGTGTCCGTACTGCACGTTTTCCGACTCTAAGGTCACCGACTCTCGGGTCGTAGAAAACGGCATCCGCCGACGGCGGGAATGCCAACGCTGTGGTTTGCGTTTCACCACCTATGAAAGAATCCAAGCCACGGCGTTAATGGTATCCAAGCAGGACAACCGCCGGGAGGAATTCGACCGGGAGAAACTGATCTCCGGTATACGTAAAGCGTGCACCAAACGGCCTATACCATCTCGTACCATAGAAAAGATGGTGGAAGACATCGAAGCTGAGCTACAACATCTTGGCCAAGTAGAGGTCCCGACGACCATTCTGGGCTCGATGGTGATGGAGCGCCTAAAGGCCTTGGACCGGGTGGCGTATATAAGGTATGCCAGCGTCTACACTGACTTTCAAGACATTGATAGTTTTGAGCAAGCAGTTAAAGATTTAAGGGAAGACGGCCAATTGCCCCTGCCCGAGTCTACGCCCTCGCCGATACGCCGCCGGCGCCGCCGCAACACCACCACAGCTGCGCGCTACCGCCCTCGGAACACAAATCCATATCCGAACGACATCCGGCCACCGGATGCGGACGACCCAGGAGGTGCCGCCTGAATGGGTGATAGATTGGAATACACGGTTCTGACCCGTCTGTTGACGTTAAATAATCAGGTCCACGATCTGGAAACCCAACTCATGACCGAGTCCGTCCCCGAGTTACCGGAGGGTCTAGGTTTGGTAATGACAGCATCCGGCGCAAACCGCATCGCCGAGATGCAAGACCAGATCGCGCGGGGCGTTAGGGCCAGCCTAACTACTTGCTGGCTTGGCGCGACCGACGACCTAGATTTCTAGAAAAATCCTTTTACTCCACTATGTTTTTCGAGTTTTACTTTTGGAGTCTTAACTGAACCACGCAGGCCATCAGCTGGATTATGTTAAGCCCCTGAATCCCTCCACAACCTTCCAAAACCTGACAACTTCTGGCCATCAACATCTGGCACCAAATCCGGCCCTCCGAGCTATTGACTTTCCATATTCATCCGAGTAATATTCGCCCTACTATACAAGGTAGTACATGTGGCGGATACCACAACATTTAGTATAATAGCATCCAGAACTTAGAGGTCCATTTTTGCGGTTGAGCCTAGTTATTTAACAGAACTCGCCGAGAGTGACAGCCAACCGGCGAATATATTCTCGGCAGATGTTACAACTAGTCCACAGAGTATTCTTGAAGATCAGAACTTTATTCAAATAGCGCGCTCCTCGTCCTTAGCTTGTCGAAGGACGAGGAGAAGTTGTCGGCCAGTTCGTCCTTAGCCTGTCGAAGGACGAGGAGAAGTTGTCAGACAGTTCGTGGTGAGCTTGTCGAACCACCAGTGGCAGGGGGAGCGGAACCTTTTATCGATAATTTCAATGCAACGAATCTAGAGTGAACTAATCCAAGGCCGGTCAACAGCAAGACCTGTTGGGCGATTCTATAGGAGACCCTCAAAATGACCGCAATTCGGCAAAATTCAGATAGGTCCGGTGCGTCCGATAATCAAAGGCGAAAACAAGTGGTTTCCGCCTTGATTGCCGAGGGTATCGCCCAACAGGTGGGCGACCGGACTCCGGAACTGACCGACAACGCCTCAGTGGTGTTGGAGCGCCGCTACTTGTCCAAAGACCGGGATGGAAATGTGGTGGAGGACAGTGACGGTCTGTTCCGCCGGGTGGCCCAAAATCTGTCCCAAGCCGAGTTGCACTACGGCGCCTCCGAGACACAGCGACAGGCTGTGGAAGATGAGTTCTACCAGGCCATGCGCCACTTGGAGGTCTTGCCCAACTCACCCACGTTAATGAACGCCGGCCGGGAACTGCAGCAGCTTTCGGCGTGTTTTGTGTTGCCCGTCAGCGACTCCTTAGAGGCCATTTTCGACGAAGTAAAGCAGACCGCCCTGATTCACAAGAGCGGTGGCGGTACCGGCTTCTCATTCAGTAGGTTGAGGCCTGAGGGGGATATCGTAGGCTCAACTGGAGGCGTGGCCAGCGGACCGGTTAGCTTCATACGCACTTTTGACACAGCCACCGATGTGGTGAAGCAGGGCGGTACCCGCCGCGGCGCCAACATGGGAATCTTGGAAGTTACTCACCCGGATATCCTCAAGTTCATCCGAGCCAAAGAAGACGGCCGGCACCTGAACAACTTCAATATCTCGGTTGGTGTCACCGAAGATTTCATGAAGAAGGCCCACGAAGGCCAAGATTTCGACCTAATAAACCCCCGCACCAAACAGGTGACGGGACAACTAAACGCCAGAGAGGTCTTTGATCTCATGGCCCAGTTGGCCTGGAAAACGGGCGACCCGGGCCTAATATTCATGGACCGCATCAACAAGGACAACCCCAATCCTCATTTGGGCGACATTGAGAGCACCAACCCATGCGGAGAGCAGCCCCTGCTGCCCTACGAATCGTGCAACCTGGCTTCCATTAACTTGGCCCGCATGGTCACTTATGCCGACGATGACGTGGCGATCGACTGGGAACGATTGGACCAAATGGTCGATCTCACAGTCCATTTGCTGGACAACGTAATCGACATGAACAACTACCCAATCCCAGAAATCGCCGAAATGAGCCGGAAAACCCGCCGCATCGGCCTGGGTGTCATGGGATTCGCCGATCTGCTGGTCCAGTTGGGGATCCGTTACGATTCGGAAGAAGGCCTAGAAGTCGCTAGGGAGGTGATGGGACGCATCCAGGAAGGCTCCTTCCGGGCTTCCTCGGCTCTGGCTGAAACCCGGGGTTCTTTCCCTGCCTGGGACGGGAGCATATATAGCCGGGACAGTCGCCAGATGCGGAATTCCGCGCCCACCACCATAGCTCCCACCGGCACAATCAGCATAATCGCAGGCGCATCCAGCGGCATTGAGCCCCTGTTCGCCCTTAGCTACGTGCGAAACGTGATGGACAATACCCGGTTGGTGGAAGGCTATTCTTACTTTGAAGCCGTGGCCAAACATGAAGGGTTCTACTCCGAAGAACTCATGGAGCAACTGGCGGAGAAGGGCAGCCTAGAGACTTTGGACGTGCCCCAGTGGGTCAAAGAGGTGTTCCGCACCTCCCACGACATCGACCCGGAATGGCACGTGAAGATGCAGGGAGCAATTCAGAAGCACACTGATAATTCGGTTTCCAAGACCATTAACTTCCCCCACACCGCCACCGTTGAAGACGTTGCGGAGGCCTACATGCTGGCCTATGAGTTGGGCCTAAAAGGGATCACCGTTTACCGTGACGGCAGCAAGGCCGATCAGGTCCTGAGCACCGGCGAGACCGGTCAGAACGCCTCCGAATTGGGCGAAGTGTTAGCTGAGCCCTTGGACACTGGGGAGTTCTTGGTGCCCAGAGACCGGCCACGCACCACCCGCGGCGTCACAGAGCGGGTGCGCACCGGACACGGCAACATGTACGTTACCATCAACTTCGACGAAGAAGGAAAGCCGTTCGAGGTGTTCGGAACGCTGGGCAAGTCCGGAGGCTGCGATTCGGCTCAGCTGGAAGCGATCTCCCGGTTGGTTTCCCTCGCCTTGCGCTCGGGAATCGACCCCAAGAATGTAATTGAACAACTCCGGGGCATCACTTGCTGCCCCGCCTGGGACAGCGGCACCTTGGTGCGGTCCAGTCCCGATGCCGTGGCCTTGGCGGTGGAACGTTCCATCGTCGACAACGGCCCAGCGGGCGGAAATGCACAGCAGCCTCAAGGCGCCGTTCAGATGGAGTTGATTAACAGAACAACTGGCAACGGAAACGGCAATGGGCACACGCCAGCCAGAAAGTGTCCCGACTGTAATACCCCGATGATCTACCAGGAAGGCTGTTTAATGTGCGTGTCTTGCGGCTGGAACAAGTGTGAGTGATGTGTGGTGTTGTTCAGCCGTTAGCCTACCCTCCTTTCCTAGCCCCCGGCGCGAGCCGGGGGCCCTTTTTTTCTAACTACTCCTCTTGATTTTCTCCGAATCTGCTCATTGATCCGAAAATAGAAATCAGAGCCTGTCATTCCGAAGAGCGGAGCGACGAGGCTCCGACTCCGTCGCGAGTCCTCGACTGCGTCGGGAAATCTCAAGTGTGGGCTCAGCTTAGTTAAGAGACTCCTCGCTGCGCTCGGAGTGACATTAATGGTTGATTTTCGTCGGCCGCGGTGCCCCGATTGCATCAGAGCCTGTCATTCCGAAGAGCGGAGCGACGAGGAATCTCATGCGCAGGCATCCAAACGGTCAAATGACTGCTCTATTCGTTGAGATTGACGGGAGGGGGGCCTTCCACACTTGGTAGGACCGGTGGCAATCGGCTTGGCTGCTCCCTGGATAGCAATTGCCGGGCTGCCGTATGCTAAAATTCTGGTGCCACATCAGGTTCCTGCACTCAAGCCATATCTGTCGCAATCGTCTGAGAATGAGCGGAGAACCTGCTATCTACGCATGAGATTCTTCGGTCGCTGCGCTCCTTCAGAATGACATGTGGTGAGTAGGAGAGGGAAAATGGAAGAGTCCCGAAAGCCGTCAATCGCCATTACCATGGGTGACCCCTGCGGAATCGGCCCTGAGGTGGTCGTCAAAGCCCTGGCCGACCCAAGTGTGTATGCGTCCTGCCTTCCCGTAGTGGTGGGCAACACGTATGCTTTGGAACAGGCGGTGAAGTTGACCGGCAGTAAGCTAAGAATCAACGCCGTGGACGATCCATCCAGCGCTGGCCGGGATCCTGGTTCGCTGGACGTGGTGGACATCGGCAACCTGAATCCGGAAGACATTACGGTCGGGAAAATTAACCCGGTTTGCGGCCAAGCGGCCATGGAGTGGGTCACCAAAGCGGGCGAACTTGCTATGGCGGGCGCTGTGGAGGCCCTGGCCACCGCTCCGCTGAATAAAGAGGCCGCCAGCCTAGCCGGATACAAGTCCATCGGACATATGGAGCTCCTACAAGACTTGACCGGGTCCAAGACCGTAGCCACCATGCTCATGTCCAAAAACCTGCGGGTGGTGCACCTGAGCACCCACAGGTCCCTGCGTGTGGCCTGCGACTATGTCAAGAAGGACCGTATCCTGCAGTTTCTACAGATTACCCATGACAGTTTCGTAAAGTGGGGATTCGACAAGCCTCGCATAGCTGCGGCGGCACTAAACCCCCACGGCAGCGACGGTGGACTGCTGGGGAATGAAGAAGCTGAGGAAATCTCCCCGGCGGTTGCGCAAGCTAAAGAACAGGGCATCCACGCCGTGGGCCCGATTCCGGCGGACATCGTGTTTCACCACGCCATTGAAGGCCGCTACGATGTGGTTTTGGCCATGTTCCACGACCAAGGGCACATTCCTGTGAAAGTCTACGGATTTGATGAAAGCATCACCGCCAACCTGGGACTGCCCTTCGTTCGCACTTCTGTGGACCACGGCACCGCGTTTGACATCGCCGGGAAGGGAATCGCCGCCCACGCCAGCATGTTGGAAGCCATCCGCTTGGCGGTGGCCCTGGCCAAGGGCAACGGCTTGGCGGAATTTTAGGGCCATCCCTGGCCAATCCATAAGGCATTTCCTTGTGTAGAGCCACGGAAATTGCCTGCTGCTGGTATGGTCTGTGGGGTATAATTGGTTTCTGAATTGGTATTAATTTACTTCAGACAGAGCGACTGAATCAATGCGTCTTGCGTTTATTGGCGGCGGAACCATGGCGGAGGCCATCTTGAAGGGTGTGCTCGCCGCTAAATTAGCTGGCCCTACGGACATCAGCGTGGGGGAGCCGGTGGCCGCCCGCCGAGATCTGCTCACCGGCGACTACGGTGTGGCAGCTACGGAGAACAACCTGGAAGCCGTCAAGGGCGCCGATCTGGTCGTATTGGCGATCAAACCTCAGGACCTGCCATCGCTTTTCGATCAACTAAAAGGAAAATTGGACGCAGGTCAAACGGCCGTTTCCATCATCGCCGGAGCCAAAATTGCCACCTTATCCACAGGACTAAACCACGGCGCCGTCATCCGGGTCATGCCCAACACGCCAGCCCAGATAGGCGAAGGGATGAGTGTTTGGACTTGCTCTAAAGAGGTGGGTGAACAGGCCCGCCTCTTGGCCCAGTCTGTGCTGGACACCGTGGGTCAGGAAGTCTACGTCGACGATGAGAAGTACCTAGACATGGCCACCGCGGTGAGCGGCAGCGGCCCGGCTTACGTGTTCTTAATAATTGAGGCCCTGATTGACGCCGGTGTGTACGTTGGCCTGCCCAGAGAAACGTCCCGCATCGCCGCCTTACAAACGATTTACGGGAGCACCAAGTTGGTGATGGAGAGCGGGAAGCATCCCGCCGAGCTCAAAGCCATGGTTGTCTCTCCGGCCGGAACCACCGCCGAGGGTCTCCAGGCTTTGGAAAGGGCCGGGGTGCCAGCAGCCATCGTGGAAGCGGTAAACGCAGCCTATTTAAAGTCGATTAAGTTAGGCCAAGGATAATAGAGAAAAGGTTTGCTTGATTCCATAGTCAACGTCGTTTTCGGATTTTTCTTTGCCTGCATACTAGGCAGAACGCTGTTGTCCTATATAGTCCCCATGACCGGCAATAGGCCGCATCCCACCCTTCTCAGCGCTCAGAGATTCGTTTTCCAAGTGACGGAACCGCTCCTAGGACCCATTCGGCGTTACCTAACTTTTGGGGTCTTCGACTTCAGCCCCATGGTGGTCTTGATCGTGCTGATCATCGTCTGGAAAAGGCTCGTCTAAACTGTCTCGCCATCATTCCGGCCCTAACGAATTGCTCGCTAGAAAACCCTCGTCATTCCAGCGAAGGCCGGAATCCAGAATACGTCTCCACTGCATGAGGTCTTGGTCAACGGACTATGCTGGTGAGGCGGTAAATGTTTCTCAGAAACCCGCGCGATATATTAATCTAAGCGATAGAATATCAGCCTTGACCCTGCGCAGCCGCCTGGCTAAAATTAGTTACCAAATCCAATAACGGGGACCTGGAATAACGGTTTATGCATCAACAAGAAATGCTCAAGGGCAACACTGACACTCTGCTCCTAGCCTTATTGGAAGCGGAGCCGATGTACGGCTACCAAATCGTTAAGGAAGTAGAAAAGCGCAGCAGCGGCTACTTCGCGTTCAAGGAAGGGACTCTGTACCCGGCGTTGCACCGGCTGGAGAAGGCAAACCTGGTGGAGGGCGCCTGGCAGGACACCCCTAACAGCGTTCGGCGCCGGTACTACCAGATAACCGCCAAAGGCACCCAGGCATTGGCGGACCGTTCCAAAGAGTGGCAGCGTTTCACCCAGGCAATGAACTCCATCATGTTGCCCGAAACCACCTAACCTTTCGCCGAGTAATCGTAGTAGCAAGGCTGTTTAATGGCCGCAGAACTAACAAATTACCTCCATTCCCTGGCCCGCCGTCTCCATCTGGAGCCTGCTGAAGAACAAGATATCCTCTTGGAGTTGGAAGGGCATTTAGAGGATAAAGCCGCCGAGTTGGAATCCCAGGGACTGGACCGGGCAGCGGCTTATCAACTCGCGGTCCAAGAAATGGGGGCGCCCGACAGAGTTGCCAACGGGATGTACAAGGTGCACAGTCCCATCGTTTGGCGGGACGTGATTTTGGCCACGTTGCCCCACTTCTTGCTCGCCGCACTTTTCGCTCTCCACTTATGGAGCCACTACTTCTTGGTGACCTTGTTGGTGATTGGAATCGCTTTGGTGACTTGGAAGAACTGGAGGGCCGGCAATCCCAGTAAATGGTCCTATTCTTGGATGGGCTACTCGCTGGCCGCCCCAACGCTCTCTTGGCTGCTCGCTCTAATTACCTTGTCCTACGGAGGTTGGACACTGGTAACCACCGGGCATCTGCCATTTAACATAGTATTGTTCTTCTTGCTGGTCGGTTACGTGCCATTCTCCATGTGGATTGTATTCAGAGTGGGACGCAAGGTAATGCGCAGAGATTGGCTGTTGGCTTCGCTCACTGCACTTCCGTTTCCCTTCTTGACGTCCTGGGTCTTGTTTTTAGATTGGCAAGGTGGACTGTGGGCCAGCGGCGCCGAAGGGAAGCAGAGCAGCGACACGTCATTGGCTTTCATATTTTTGGCCTTGGCTGTCACGACGGCTGTATTCCTCAAAATTGGCCCCCGCTTGATAAAAATCGGCCTGCTCACCCTCACAACGGCAATCCTGGTAACAATATCGGCAGTGTCCTTGCCTGTTTCTTTGAACGTGGTTGCGATTTTCATGATGATAGTGGCCTCGGTGGTGTTCTTGTTAAGCCCGGCCGTTGTCGAGTCCAAGCGTAACCAACGCCACTACCGGCAGGCTGCGATGGAATCCACCGGTTTGGAGTCCGCCGGTGAGGTGGTGACCCATTGGTTCTGCAACACGACGTAGCTGTCGTGGTGGACAGCAGCAGCTGTCTGCCGGAGGACCTGCTGCGGAAGTGGAACATTACCGTTGTCCCCCATGAGCTAATAATCGGTCAACGCTCGCTGAGGGACGGGGTGGACATCCAACCTAGCGAATTTTACCGCCTACTGTCAGAAGATAGTTCAGAGAAGTTCACTACGGCCGCGCCCCAACCACGTCAGTTTCGCGATGCGTTCGTCGCCGCCAGCCAGCAGGCTTCTAACGTATTGTGTTTGACCCTTTCCTCCCAGTTTAGTGCCACCTACCGTTCCGCTTGCGCAGCAGCCGCAATGTCCGATGACAGCCTGACCGAAAACAGGCACGGTGGCCCCAAAATAATGGTCTTGGACAGTAAGGCCGCGGCTGGCGGCTCCGGCTTGATCGCCCTGGCAGCAGCCCGCTGGGCATCCCAAGGAATGACCCTGGAGCAAGTGGTCGCCGGGGTGGAAAAATTGGCTCCCAAGGTCAATCTACTGGCCTATTTAGACACGCTGCGTTATCTTAGTCGCAGCGGCAGGGTAAACAAGATGGCGGCTTGGGCGGGGACTATGCTCAGCATCAAACCTCTAACCGAATTAAAGCTGGGCGAAGCGCGTATGCTGGAAAGGCCCCGGAGCCGGGCCAGGGCCAAGGAGCGGCTGTTGGCCGTCATGCGCCAACGGGTCGCCGGGCAGCCAATTACCGTCAACGTTATGGAGGCCGACGCCATCGATGAAGCCCGGGAGTTATCCCAGCGAGTCCAGTCCGAGTTTAATTGCCGGGAGCTTATCGTCAGCCAATTTACCCCCGTTATGGGGCTTCACACTGGGCCCGGTTTGCTGGGAGTGGCATTTTATATCGATGATGAATCCAATTCCGGTATTGAGGCTTCGTGACTTGCCGCACACCAGCGTACTCTTAAAAATTCGGGGTAGAATCTCTTAAGGGCAATGAGCGCATACCCAACCATGAACCAAGAACAGGCCGATGCCCGGCATGCCCAAATGCTCTGGGACGCAGTGAAGGTGCGCCGCCTGCTCAAGATTGACGGCGAAGACTTCCCGGCTACCCAAGATCGGACGATTTTGGTGGTCCTTTGCGGATTGCCAGGCACCGGGAAGACCCACTTCGCCAAGGAGCTGACCAAGCATACGCCATTCTGTGTTTTTGAAAGCGACCAAATTCGAAAAACGCTGGTATCCAAGCCCAAATATACCCGTGGAGAGCACGCCCGGGTATTTAATCTGTGCCATTTTTTAATAGAGGAGTACCTCGGCCAAGGGCAGCGGGTGCTCTTCGACGCCACCAATTTAACGGAGAACTTCCGGCTCCCGCTGCGTGAAATCAGTCAAAGACAGAACGCCCGGTTAACGATGGTCCACCTCACGGCGCCCAAAGAGGTAGTCCGCCAGCGCTTACAGGAACGAAAAGCAGAGCAGGAGTCTGACTCGCAGCCCGGAAACTACTCCGATGCCGATTGGTTAATCTATTCCCGCTTGGCTCCTTATGACGAGCCGATTGAGGGAGACCACTTGTCGGTGGACACGTCAGAGGATATTTCGTCGACGCTGGAAGCCGTAATTAAGCTGGCCATTAGCCTAGACTAGCCAACATCGCGCGATAGCCCCTTCAGAGTCAATTAGGAGAAGGACATGCGAATCACAGTCACAACAGGCGACGTAACCACCATGGAGACCCCGGCTTTGGTGGTTAATCTGTTCTCAGGCGTAAAAAAGCCCGGAGGCGCAACCGGGGCGGTGGACAAGGCGCTGGACGGAGTGATCAGCCAGCTAATTAAAGAAGGCGAGATTAAGGGCAAGGCCGGGGACATTTCCCTGATCCATACCCTGGGCAAAATAGCTCCGGCGAGGGTAATTGTGGCGGGTCTGGGGCCCG
>MUCR01000053.1 GCA_002816455.1 SAR202 cluster bacterium Io17-Chloro-G4
CACTGGTGGCCGCCGCTTGCGGCACCGCCGTCGGATCATCGCCGCCACACGCCGCTAATACCAGTAGCAGCACCCCAATGACGCTCATGAGTAGATACTTTTTCATTAAACCCCTCCTTTCCAACTAAATAATTTATTTTAGTCCCGCAGAAAATGTTAATGCCGATTGTCCAATCGGACGAACTCCAGCACCTAGGACGCTCCCGCTGGAAATCCGTCGCTAATTGGGGCATCGGCATATCAAACAATGTGGAAGTTTAGCTACCCGCTCTCAGAACCTTTTTCGGGCATCCATATAGGAATCTCTGGCATCGGCTATGTTATGCCTCCAATAATGGTGGAACTAACCCCACAGATTTTGATTTCGTAGATTCAGGATTATAGGTATGCGCAATAGTCGTTGTCAATGATTATTTGATTATGTCCGGAAATTAAGTCACCCAATAAGGGATTTACCCACCTTTGTGGAATTCCATGGCCAACTCCTGTGATAAAGTGCTCTGGCGGCCCATCTTGTCTGGAAACACCACTCAAAGGTGGCGATCAGTGTAGACCATTGGTCGTGCCTAATCCAAGGTCCGCACGACCAGATAGCAGACGCTCAAACAACTGCCCAAGGAACCATTGGAAGCCCTCCTTAAAAAAGCCGCAACGAGTCAAGAGCCAAACACCAGCCCTTACCGATTTGTCATAGGCGGACTGGTGCTCCTCAGCCACCTGGCGCTGGGAATGAACCTTTTCTCCGCCTCACCTGTTCTTCCTCTGATTATTGACGAATACGACATCAGCCGTTCCGCCGCTGGCTTGATGGTGACCTTGGCGCTGTTGTTTGCCGCAGGATTCGGACTGCCCGGCGGGGTGATAATCTCCCGAATAGGAATCAGACGGGCTTTCACTATTGGCTTCTGGTTGATGGCCCTGATGGCGCTCTCGCCATTGGCGCCGAATTTTGGCTCCCTTTTAGCGCTGCGGTTGGCCTTCGGCGTTGGAACGGCGCTCTTGCTCACCGCCACCGGTCCCCTCTTAATGCGGTGGTTCAAACCCAAAGAAATTCTGGCTATGAACGCCTTTAACACCGCCGCTCTCAGCTTGGGTATTGCGCTATCCGTGTCCACCGCAGCGCCATTGGCCAACGCCGTGGGATGGTCCATGGCCTTGGGTGTATTCGGATTCACTGGAGTAGTGGGCGCCGTCGCTTGGGGCTTTTTGGCCCGGCCGGTGGAGCAGGCCAGCCCGCCGGTGGCGATGGTCAGCCGTAAAGAGCTATGGTCGGTTATTTCCCACCCGGCGGTGTTGCTTTTAGTAGCCGCCGACGGTGGAGTGTTGATTCAATACACTGCCCTAACTAGCTGGCTGCCCACATTTTTCAACGAAGCAAGGGATATTTCCCTGTCTCGAGCCGGATTTATTACGGGTATCTTGCCCTTCGTCGGGGTATTCGCAGTGCTGGTCGGAGGATTTCTGCCTTCACGGCTCGGCCCCAAGCACCTGTTCTTCCTGGCGCCGGGTATTTTAGTGTTAGTGGGTGGGCCTGGGACATTTTTGTCGGGAGACTTGGCCGTAATCTACGCTTCCATCGTGATATTGGGCATAGGCTCTTGGCTATACGTTCCCACACTCCTGTCATTGCCCATGGAATTACCTGGGATGACTCCGGAAAAGGTGGCCATAATCTGGGGATTTATCATAACCATCTCAGGTTTTTGCATGTTCTTATCGCCGCTGCTAGTGGGAGCGGTAAGGGACGTATGGGGCAGTTTCACGCCTGGATTCATCGTGTGTGCGGTGGCCGCATCAACGTTGCTGTTGGCCGGGGTCCTGATGCCCCGAGCGCTGCCTCAGATTCCCGAGCCCCAGCGATAGGATTGACAAGCTGTATAGGTGCTAGTAGTTTTAAAGCCCTTGCCAGGCGAGAGAGACTTCGTCTCCTCTCCTGAGAATCACCGCTGGCGCCGGCGCAGCTGGCTAGGGACGCAGTCACCAATTCTCATAGCACGCACAATATTCAGGAGGAGATCATGGCCAGATTGCCCGCCGCTACCAGAGATAGTGTTCCCGACGGCCAAAGAGACGTTTTTGACGAGATGGTCCAGAAGTTGGGCGGAGTCCCGCCTTATGGACCGGGTTCGGTGATGATCCACGTTCCGCAAGCCCATAAATCCGCCACGGCGTTGAACGATTACCTGCGTAATGAGTCCTCATTGCCGAAGAAGATCCAAGAGCTGTCGATGCTGGTAACGGCCAGGGAGATGGACTGCCAGCACATCTGGAACGCCCACGCAGGCTCTGCCAGGGAAGCCGGGATTCCAGGCACGTTGGTTGACGATCTGCGGGAGAGGCGAGAACTCACCGGATTAGCACCCGACGAAGAGGCTGTGGTCAATCTGGGCCGCGAATTCTTCCGCACTCACAAAGTCAGCCGGGGTGCGTTTCAGGCGGCGTTGGAGCAGTTCGGCCAGACCGGCGTTGTGGAATTAGTGCTGACCATGGGCAACTACACCCTGCTGTCTTTTGCCATAAATACTTTTGATACCGACCTGCCTCCCAATCGGTCAGAGCCACTGTTGCCTATCTAGTATCTAGAGTTACTAACAGCGTCCTGGGTAATAGGCGACAAGACTATTCGTGGAGAGCAGCTGGGGTCCGCATAAGGCGAGCGGACAGTATTAAAGCGTGTTTCCAAAACCACGTATCAAGGCAAGGCCAACAATCTATCAGGGAGCAATAGGCATGGACGTGCAGCCTTTTAAAATCCAGGTACCCGAGGAAACGTTAATTGACTTGGGAGAGAGGCTAGCAGACACCCGCTGGCCCGACGAGCTTCCGGGAACGGACTGGGACTACGGCACCAATATGGCCTACTTAAAAGAGCTGGTGGATTACTGGCGGACCAGCTTTGATTGGCGGGCCCAAGAAGAGGCCATCAATCGCCTTTCCCACTTCAAGGCCGATGTGGACGGCCTTGGCATTCACTTCATCCACGAGCAGGGCAAGGGACCTAACCCCATGCCGCTGATTCTTACTCACGGTTGGCCCGGCTCCTTTTTCGAGATGTCCAAAATAACTCCATTGTTGGCAGACCCGGCCAGCCACGGGGGCGATGCCGCCGACGCATTTCACGTGGTAACTCCCTCTATGCCCGGATACGGCTTCTCGGATCATCCCACCAAGCCGGGAATGCATGTGCTGCGGGTGTCGGACTTGTGGGTCAAACTGATGACCGAGGGCTTAGGATACGACCGGTTCGGCGCTCAGGGAGGCGACTGGGGCGCCAGCGTAACCGCTTATCTCGGGTTCGCCTACCCCCAAAGCCTGATTGGCATTCACCTGACTTCCATGGTCAGGCCCACTCCATACATGGGTCCGGGCTCCACCCCTCTCTCGGAGGCCGAACAAGCGTTGCTGAAACAGCGGGAGGATTGGCTGCAAGCCGAGGGCGGTTACTCCCACATTCAGGGGACGAAACCCCAGACGCTGTCTTACGGACTTAATGACTCGCCGGTTGGCCTGGCCGCTTGGCTGGTGGAAAAATACCGCTCTTGGAGCGACTGCGGCGGCGACGTGGAATCGCGCTTCACCAAGGACGAGCTCCTGACCACAATCACCATCTATTGGGTGGCTGAAATCATTAACTCCTCCACCCGCCTATACTACGAAACCGCCAGGCATCCTTGGGACATGAAGCAGGGGGAGCGTATTACCGTGCCTTCGGCCATGGCTGTGTTTCCTAAGGAGATTAGTCTCCCGCCGAGAGAATGGGGTGAGCGCTCCTACAACGTGCACCGCTGGACGGAGATGCCCAGCGGTGGCCACTTTGCCGCCCTGGAAGAACCCGAGAGGCTGGCGGAGGACATCCGAGCTTTCTTCCGTCCGCTGCGGGGCTAAGAAATTTATAAAAATCATCCCTCGATATTCTCAAGACGAACGATCGCAGCCACATCTTGTGGGGGAATCCACCTAGGCACCCGCAATCATGGTGGTCCATCGACAGGTCCGACTTGGTCGAGACTCTCGATGGAATCGGAGCTCAGGACGAACGGTGGCTGGCAACTGCGTTGGTTGTGACCTCCACCTCGATAAAGAAGCAGATAAAGAAGCATAGAAATCCAGATACGCCGGAGGCCACCGGTTCATACGTTTAGACAATGCGATTAGGTAATTTAGCCAGCGTATTTCCGGAATGGCTGGCAAACTACGCTGGGATTATCCTGCTGATTGGGATTTTCGTGAATCTGGCGGCAGGTTTCGTTCAAAGCACCCACAGTCTCACCATACCCTCAATGCGGGACGACCTGGGCATTTCCTATACCAAGGCCGGTCTGCTAATCACCGTGGCCGGCGCAATCAGAATCGGCGCTGCTTTCACCGCTGGCACCCTGGCGCCCAGATACGGTAGCCGCTACATGATCGGCGCCGGAACGATCGTCACCGGACTTTCCATGCTGCTGCTGGGTGCGGCCCCCAGTTACTCCGTGGCCCTTGTCGCCACGGCGATAATGGGTCTGGGTAGTGGCGTGTCATTAACCCCTATGATCGGACTGGTCGCCCCGTGGTTTGCGTTGGGAAACCGAGGCACCGTTGCGGGACTCAGCGCCGCTGGCGGCAGTATCGCTATAGTTGTAGCCGGACTTGTTATTCCTCCCTTGGTGAGTAACAGTCCTGAAGCGGGTTGGCGTCATACTTGGTATATCTTCGGTGGGTTGGTGCTGGCCATCGGATTTGCGGCCGTGGTATTTCTAAGGGACCGGCCCGTAGAGGCGTCCCACTGGGGCAACCAGTCCCAGCGTCGCGCTCCCCGCGGAGCTTGGCCAATAGGAGTCTACAAGAATCCGTTGGTGTGGATGCTGGCTTACCTGGGATTTTGCTCCGGAGTCGCAAGTGGCGTTTTCAACACCTTTTTCGGCTCCTACTTGAGCGAAGACCAAGGCGTGAGTCTGGGCGCCACCGGCCAATTGTTCTTGCTGGTAGGGGTTCTCAGCATAGCTTGCGGCATTTTGTGGGGGAACATTTCTGACCGTCTGGGGCGCGGCCAGGCCTTTGGCCTTAGTTTCCTGATTCAGGGTATTGGGTTTGCCCTGTTTTGGCTGAGCCCAGCCATGGCCGCGTTTATTCTTGGATCTATTTTGATAGGCCTGACCATGCGGGCTGCGTTCACACTGTGCGCTGCGGCATCAGGAGACTACGTTCAAGCCCAGTTCGCTTCCACGGCCTTTGCCTTGGTGTCGGTTGGAGCGGGTTTGGGCAGCACCCTGTCGCCTATCATGTCCGGAGCCATTGCCGACAACTTTGATATCAGCCTAGTGTTCGCCCTGGGATTCGGCGTGTCCATGTTTGGCGTGGCCGGTGCGTTTTTCCTGCGTCGGCCCGGCGATGCGTCCCATTCTGTCTCGTAAGGGCGAACCTATGTGCGCGCCCTGGGGCAGACACGTGGGTCTGCCCTTACGTCCGGTGTTGTTGGGACGCGCCTATGTGTGCGCCCTGGGGCAGACACTTGGGTCTGCCCCTACGTCCGGTGTTGTTGGGACGCGCCTATGTGTGCGCCCTCGGGTCACCGTGGCAGGGCCGCCAGGTCGGCGCCAACGGCTCAGGGCAGACACGTGGGTCTGCCCCTGCGTTTGGTGATGTAGGGGCGCACCTATGTGTGCGCCCCGGGGTCACTTGGGATGCCACGACACCAAACCTGGCTGCAACGGTTGGGAGCCCTTAATGATGAATCCATTGTCCGTTTCTTGCAGCAGGTCCGGCAGGATTTCCTCCAACTTGGCCAGTTGACTGCTGCCCGGCGCAAGGTACAACCTGTCCGTAAGCTGCTCTAGCGCATCATCGCGGTCGTCGAATCCCCTAGGGGGCAGTTGGGAAAGCATCTCCACATTGGCATCTATGCCTAATTGGGAGAGCACTTCTTGGAATTGAGGTAAGCTGGGCAAAGGTATTCGCTTTTCCCCGTGAACCATCTGCCAAAGCGGATAAATCTGGGATTGGGGTGGCGCTTGGAAAAGCACTACCAATACCTTTTCCCGGGCGTGGGCCTCCATCTTTTTAACGAAGGCTTCTATCCCGGCAACTACGTACAAGACGTGGGCGCATAGAACGATGTCCACAACTTCCGCTTGGGCTTCTTCCCAAGTTGCTTCCACCAAGGTGACGTTTTCTAAGCCGGACTCGAACGCTTGCTCTCGCAGCACTTGGCACATGCTGGACGACGGCTCTACGGCCACCATTTTGGCGCATCGGGTTGCCAAGGGAAGGGCCAACCGGCCTCCACCGGCCCCGACGTCCATGACTACATGGTGTGGCTCAACTTCTTGCAGCAAACGGTTTACCAGCAAGTCGTCCGTGCGATGCGGGTCAGCCCGAAAATTTTGGGCAAAGGGCCGCCAATGGTCTTGAGGCGGTGGTACTTCTCCCCGTTTCTGGTCCGATTGGGCATGTTCGGTCTCAACCGACTCTCGCCACCGTTCGGTTGGCGTCATTGGTTACTCCCGATAATAAATTTAAACGTTGCTGGATTTCCAGTTGCCATGGGGCAATTCTAAGGCCACATCCAGCGTCCATCAATCGGGGGTCAAGGAAAACCGTATAAAATGATGGCCAGGCCTGCCCTTGGATCGATTAACTGAGGGTCCGAGGAGCGAAATTGATTACAATATTGCCAACCAAGTTGGTCCGGGCTGGCATATTAGTGACCGCCGCCCTAATTGCTCTGGCGGCTTGTGGCGACACAAACTCGACTTCCGCCTCAGGGACCGGACCGGGACAACCGGCGGCCCGGCTGAACCAGTCCACATTTTTTCCGCCAACCACGCCTACAGCTTCCGTCAGCGGCGCGGATGACGTTCATCAAGCTCTGCGTCCCTTAGCAGTGGAACGGGCATTCCCCAACCTTGAGTTCAATCAACTGACCAACCTGGCTCAGCCCGACGATGGCTCCTATAGGCTATTCGTTACCGAGCAGGGCGGCATCATCCGTGTTTTTCCCAACCGGCGAGAGGTTGCCGAAGCGACCGTGTTCTTGAACCTTACGGACCGGGTCAGCCGAGGCCACAACGAAGAAGGACTTCTGGGACTGGCCTTCGCCCCGGCCTTCCAAGACACTGGCTTCTTTTACGTTTATTACTCCGCTTCAAACCCGCGCCGTTCCGTGCTCTCTCGATTTTCCGTCAGCGGCGCTGATTCTACTCTAGGGGATGCTGCCAGCGAGTTGGTGATCTTGGAGATTCCCGAACCCGCCGGAAACCACAACGGGGGCCAACTGGCCTTCGGCCCCGACGCCTTCCTGTACATAGGCGTAGGCGACGGCGGACGCGGCGGCGACCCGTTCGGAAACGGCCAAAACACGGGGACGCTGCTGGGCTCTATTCTGCGCATTGATGTGTCCAGCACCAGCGCCAATGAGCCCTACCGTGTTCCGCCAAGCAATCCATTTGCCGCTGTGAGCGGGTCAAGAGGTGAGATTTTCGCCTACGGTCTACGCAATCCCTGGCGTTTTTCTTTTGATATGTCTCTTTTTGAAAAATTCGAACCAGGCGAACCCGTTGAGATTTGGGTGGCGGATGTGGGCCAGAACCAATGGGAGGAAATCGACTTGGTCCGTAGCGGCGGAAACTACGGTTGGAACATCATGGAGGGCGGCCACTGCTTCTCGCCCCCTTCTGGTTGCCCCGAAGCGGGTTTGGAATTTCCGGTGGCCGAATACGGCAGGGGTGCTGGCTGCTCCATCACCGGCGGCTACGTGTACCGCGGAGAGAGCTTACCGTCCCTGACCGGAGCCTACGTTTTCGGCGACTTCTGCTCGGGCAGCATTTGGGGGATGCGTTACGATGGCACGTCGGTAACCGACAGCCTCCTATTGGTGGAGTCCGGACTGAACATCACATCTTTTGGCCAAGACTTAACTGGAGAGATATACGTTCTGTCCAGGAACGCTGGCATCTACCGACTGACGGAGCCGGATTAAACCCTGCGCCTGCAGCCCAGCTTGACAGGCGGCGACTCTGCGTGCTTTCCTGTGGCTGGGCAGAACACCCACACGAATTCTCGTTCATTCCTAAGAATTTGTTATAAAAACGAGGTCGAATTATGGACGGAAAGTTGATTGGTTTGGCTGTAGGCGGGAACAAGGTCGCCGATATTCAGACTGCCATTGAGCAGGCGGAGAAAGGCGGCATTCAGGCGGCGTGGATGACCACCGGAGGCGCTCGCCTGGACAGCATCACCACCTTCGCCGCAGCCGCCGGGCGCACCCAAAGCATCAAGTTCGGCACTTCTATAGTTCCCACCTATCCTCGCCACCCGTTGGTCATGGTGCAACAAGCCCAAGTGGTGGGCCAGTTGGCGCCGGGACGGTTCCGGTTGGGCATCGGCCCCAGCCACCGGCCAACCATGCGGGCCATGGGCATCCAGATGCCCAGTCCCTTGGGCCACTTGCGGGACTACTTGAAGATACTTAAGTCACTGCTCCAGACGGGCAAGGTGGACTACGACGGCGAGTTTTACCAAGCCCACGACAGCATAGGCGAGCCGGTTGACGTGCAGGTGATGGCTTCGGCCCTTCAGAACAACTCCTTCGAGCTTTGCGGAGCTGAGGCCGACGGCGCCATAAGCTGGGTGTCCCCCGGCGCTTACCTCAAAGAGGTCGCCTTGCCTGCAATGCAGAAGGGCGCTAAAGAAGCCGGCAGGCCGGTACCGCCTCTAATCGCCCATGTCCCCATCTGCGTCCATGACAGCGTTGAAGAGGTGCGGTCAGCGTACCGGGAACAGTTTGCCATGTACCCGAAACTCCCCTTCTACAGGCGCATGCTGGTCAGCTCCGGCTTCGCGGAGGCGGCTGAAGGTGCTTGGAGCGACGCAATGATGGACGGCCTCGTTATTTATGGCAATGAGACCAAAGTCGCAGAAGGGATCAAGAATCTATTTTCCATCGGAGCTGGCGAAATCCTGGTCTCTCCGGTCCTGGCGGGCGACGACGGGTCTGGTTCTTTAAACCGGACGCTAAAACTGCTGGGGCAGGTGGCCCAGTCCGGGGTTTAGTCGCTGCGCAGTTGTTTTTGTATCGGCATTTCTAACTTGCGACTGGAAAATCCCCCTGTATCCCCCTTTATAAAGGGGGACTTAAGGGGATTTCGTTCACTATCATAAACTTGGATTGACTTTGACTGCCAACGTGGCGACAAATACTCCAATGAATTTTCAGTCCGAAATCGAGGGCAATAATGAAATACGACGTTATCGTGGTAGGCGCGGGCTCGGCGGGGTGCGTCCTGGCGGCCCGTCTATCTGAGGACTCCAATCGATCGGTGCTGCTTTTGGAAGTGGGCGCCGATTACCCCAATTTCGAGCACCTGCCCGACGAACTGAAGAACGGTTTTAACCAGGACGCCTCAGCCCAAGACTCCCCTTTTAACTGGGCATATCAAGCATCGGGAGCGGTTGGCCAAACTTCCCCCTTGCAAGTAGCTAGAGGCAAAGTCGTGGGCGGCTCCAGCGCCGTCAACGGCCAGGTTCTCCTCAGAGGGGTCCCAGAGGACTACGACTCCTGGGCGGATATGGGCAACGACCAATGGTCTTACGTCAACGTGCTGCCCTTTTTCAGAAAGATGGAATCCGACGCAGACATCCGCGACGACTTCCACGGCACCGACGGCCCTATCCCGGTCCGCCGAGAGCAACGGCAGGACTGGAGGCCCTATCAATCCGCCTTTGTCGACGCCTGTGTGGCGGCTGGGTATCCGGAAGACGTGGACATGAATAACCCTGACTCCACAGGCGTCGGCCCGGTGCCGGTCAACACCTTAAACGGCATCCGCATGAACACTGCCTTGACCTACTTGGACCCGGCGCGACACCGGCTGAACCTGACGGTGAAAGCCAATGTGCTGACCAGACGCGTCCTTTTCGACGGCGACAAGGCGACCGGAGTGGAAGCGGAGAGCGGCGGAGAGCGGTTCGTGGTCGAAGCTGATCAGATTATCTTGGCTGCGGGTGGGATCGCTTCTCCCCAGTTGCTTATGCTTTCTGGCGTGGGACCGGCGGACCATCTGCGCGAGGTGGGAGTTCCCGTTGTCCGCGACGTGCCCGGAGTCGGGCAAAACCTGCGAGACCACCCTCTCGTCACGGTGGAACTTGCTGTCAAGAATGGAGTCGAATTGGACATCGACGGTCCACGGATGCAGGCCGGCCTTCGCTACACCGCCACCGGCTCGCCCTTGCGCAACGACATGCAGATTTTCCCGGCAAATTACGGTGGGCCCAAGACGGGCGATCCACTAGGTGGCGCCTGGAAATCCCGAGAGTTGGGCGTGAGGTTGACCTGCATTTTGGAACTGGCGTTCAGCTCCGGCGAGGTCCGATTGGCCTCCAACGACCCCAACGAGAAGCCGAAATTGGCCTACCGATACCTGGAGGACCCCAGGGACCTGGAACGATGCCGGGAAGCTGTGCGGATTTGCCAGCGGCTGTTGGAGCACCCGTCTTTAAAAACCATCGTTGATCATTGGGTGGACCCCGCGGACGGACACTTGGATTCCGACCAAGCGTTGGACGCATGGCTCAATCAGAACATCAGCACCGCACAACATACCTGCGGCACTTGCAAGATGGGTCCCGATTCAGACCCAATGTCGGTGGTGGACCAGTATGGCCGGGTCAAGGGAATTACCGGACTAACGGTCGCTGACTTGTCAATCGCCCCCAACGTGGTCCGGGCAAATACCAACGCCACGGCGATTATGATTGGGGAAAGGGTCGCCGGGTGGATCTAGTTCTCAAACTCGCTTCACTTCATTAGTTGAAAATCCCAACAGGGGTCGGGATAGAATCTTGGCCACAAATTTTCCTGCGTGGTCTGTGCGCCATTCTTGGCCTCAAATAACGTAGGGGTTTCCCGACGAAGTCGGGACGCCCCTACACCTGTTGTGCACTAACAAGATCAAGTTATTGCTTCTCCAACAGCCAAGGCGCAACGAGCGCAATTCTCACGGCCAAAAACTCCTTGCCCGTCTCCGCAACCGCCGTTATACTTTCCCCTGAAATAACGCAGCGCCGGAAATAACGCAGCGCCGGAACGGACCTGGCTCTCCTGGGTCAGCTAACGATGGTGGATACAAACAAATACAAGGAGTTCGACTATGATTTACCAGCTTCGCACCTACACCGTCAACAAGGGAATGATGGACGACTGGGTTAATTTATTTAACGACAAATTGGTGGGCATCATGGCTGACAACGGCATCAAAGTGGAAGATGCTTGGGTCAACCTGGATAAGAACCAGTTTATCTGGATACGGTCCTTTGCCAGCGCCGAGGACGTGACGGTCAAGGAAGCGGCATTCTACGGGTCCGCCGACTGGAATGCCGTAGTGGACCATGCCCGCAGCCACCTGGCGCGTATCCATGTCGAGCCAATGGAGTCGGTACTGAAGGTACCCGCTTCCCGTTAATTAGTTGCGACGGTCTAAAAACTCACCGCAGAG
>MUCR01000054.1 GCA_002816455.1 SAR202 cluster bacterium Io17-Chloro-G4
AGATGCTTCACGCTTCCGGTCTCCGCTATGCCGCGGTTACATGCCCCGGTCAATTGAAGTCAGTTTACTTGAAGAAGGGAATTACGTGACGGCCCATTAATTTGATCGAGTCCATGATCCGGGTGTGGGACAGATTGCCCGGTTGCAGGAAGCACAACACTTGGTCAACGCCAGCCTCCTGGTAGTTTTTCATCACTTCGATGACCGTGTCGGGGTTGCCCATGGCGAATGCGCCCGATGCCAGATGGTCTTCGGCAGTCTTGTCCACCCGCTCTGTTTGAATAGCGTCGACGGCGAACTTGTAGGATTCGGGTACCGCGCGACCTTGCCAAGGAGCGTACAGTTCCTCCGCCATCTTGACGAACCAGGCGCCTTCTGGGCCGCCCACACGGCGAGTTTCCTCGTCGTCTTCGCCGCAGTGGAGGATGCACAATGCCGCTACCTGATCGTTAACAAAAGAACCCACGGGATGAGCGTGCTTCAACGCTTCCCGGTATATTTCGACTCTTTCTTTCATTTGCGCATAACCGGCCAGGTTGAAGCACAGGACACCTAAGCCCATTTCACCGGCCGCTCGGAAGCTATCGGGCTGGCTGCAGGCCACCCACAAAGGGGGATGGGGCGATTGCACCGGCTTGGGAATTACCGACCGGGGCGGAATATTGTAAAAGCGGCCTTCATGGGAGAAGGTCTCTTCGGTCCACATTCGAGGGATCATGCGGATGGCCTCTTCCCATTGGGCCTTGGTTTCTTCAGGGTCGACCTCAAAGCCATCCATCTCAATCAGCGTAGTAGAACGGCCCGTCCCCAAGTCCACGCGCCCGTTGCTCAATATATCCAGGACGGCGGCATGCTCGGCGACCCGGACCGGGTGATTGTATTGTCCGGGCAGCAAGGCCACGGCATGACCGATGCGAATTTGTTTGGTCCTTTGGGAGATGGCCCCATAAAGCACTTCGGGGGCCGAGCAGTGGGAAAACTCCTTAAGAAAGTGGTGCTCCACAGTCCAGAAATAGTCGAAGCCCACTTGGTCGCCCAACTCCACCTGGGCCAAAATCTGATCGTAACGTTCCTTTTCTATCCCCGGGTAGTGTGGCTCAGGAATCTGAATCTCATACATCATTCCGAATTTCATTTAACGAACCTCCGGTTATCTCAAAATTCTGGGCGGCGCAGGCTGGTATCAAAGATTGGCGATTGTATCTAGGGCACCAGCATGGCCCTGGTGATGTCCGTCTGCCTGGAATTCCACTCCGCTTGAGGGAAGGCTTCATTTACCTCCGCCAAGGGGAATTTATGGGACACAATTTTGTGGAAAGGTAGCTTGTTCTGGGTCCTGACCAAGAAATTCAGCAGGGTGGGCAATAAATCGGGGCGGTACATCAGGGAACCCACGATGCTCTTGCCCGCCAAGAGCTTGGAAGGGTCAATTGACACCTCACGGCCTCGCACGATGTCCCCGATTTCCACGAAGGTGCCGCCGTTGCTGAGCATATCTATGCCCTCGGCCAAAAGCTCAGCCCGGCCCACCAACTCCATCACGACGTCGGAGCCCCGGCCATTAGTTAGGTCCTTAACTCGCTCCACACGAGTTTCCGCCGTGTTGAACTCCTCGATGTTAATCGTATGGTCTGCGCCGAACTCCTCGGCCAAGCGGAGCCGGTTGTCCAAGCGGTCTAGCACGATCACTTGGTCGGCGCCCATGTCCTTCGCCATGGCGATGGCGTGAAGGCCCAATCCGCCTGCGCCCTGGATAACCACGTTGTCGCCTTGCTTGGCGCCCGCACGCATCAAGCCGGTCGTCACCGTGCCCATGGCGCAGTTTACCGGTCCAAGCAAATCGTCGGGAAGCTCATCCGGGACCCGGAAAAACGGGTGCCTGGGAGGCAGGTACAAGAAATCAGCGTAAGTACCGGTAAAGTAGGGGTAAACTCCCCCGGCGGCGTAGCCGCGGTTGGCGCACCAATTTGTGTCGTTCTTCAGGCACATGTGGCAGCGGTAGCAAGGGAAAACGGCGGCGTAGACAATACGGTCTCCCTCTTCGATTGAAACCCCCAGCGTGTCCGTGGTAACACCGGGCCCCAGCTTGTCCACTACGCCGGTGCCCTCATGGCCCATCACCCGTCCGGTGGGCGGCAACGGCACATTGACTTGGTCGCCTCGCCAGGTGTGAAGGTCAGAGCCGCATATCCCGGCTTGGGTCATCTTTAGCAGCACTGCGCCCGGTTCTGGATCCGGTACTTCAAACTCATCGATTTCAAAAGGCCTGGAGTACTCTTTGCAAATAACTACTCGCCCTTTCATGATTTTCCCTCCTCCGGAATTACCGGTTCATATTAACTCATTCGTGTCCATCATGCAGGACATGTTCTGATCAACTACAAGAGGGCTCCCGGTTGGGAGCCCTCCTTTTTGCCGGAATTTGAAAGTCACCGGACCGCATTTTCTCTGGTTATACCCAAGTCAGCCGCCCTAATGATGGGCGCGGGTCACCAAAACCGGGCCAGCGGCGTAGCGCACCACCCGGTCGGTAACGCTGCCCATGACCCAGCGTCCCACACCGGACCGGCATGAGGAGTCATTGCCACGAAGGCGTTGGGGAACTCGTTGGTCAACTCCACGATGGCGTGGGCCGCCTCGCCGTGGGCAACCCTGGGTATAGCGGAGTGGGCGCCTTGGGCAACCAACCGTTCGCCCTGTTGCCGGAGGTGGTCTTCCTCGTGGGCGTGGGACTGGTCGGACGGTATCACCGATATAAGGCGTATGGGTATGGCCAAAGCCTTCGAAATGCTCACCGCATGGGGCAAAATACGTTCGGCGATTTCCGAGCCGTCCAGAGGTACGATTATGCTTTCCAATTTGGCATCCACCGGGGCGGATGGTTCCTCTTTACAGCGGACTATAAGCAGAGGAGTGTCAATAGCGTGAAGAACCTTGTCTGTGACGCTGCCAATCACCCACCGGCCCATATCCGACCGGCCATGGGTGCCCATCATAACAAGCGTATTGGCTTGAGCTTGAGCGACCTCGATGATGTGATGGACGGGACTCTCAGGCACGTCGTGAGGGACTCGCCCAGGTACGCTGTGGGGATCTAGGAAATTTGTGCTGACGCTTATCCCAGCCGCTTTTAGCGTCTCGGCGGCCGAGTCCAAAGAATGGGAGGCCTCCCTCCTGTGTTCCTCCGATGCCTCAGCTCGTTCTTGATAATGAGCAGGCTAGGGGTAGTAATAGACTGGGTCGGGCTCATAGACCCGGAGCAGTTCCACCGGGGATTTTAGTGCCGCACCAAGAATTCGGACGTAAAGGACCGCTTGCCCGCTCAATGGAGAGCCATCCAGAGGTACTAGAATCCTGTCGTACATGCCACTGCCTCCTATACCCGATTTTGGCGAAGCATTAAGCGCTTTCTATTTGGTCCTAACGGCCCAGGTGCTAACTCGCAATTACTGTGTTCACAACACCGATCTCCGGAACCACAATTGGCTTTAAGAGACGGCGCTGGCTCCCTTCGTTTTTGGCGGTATCGAATAACAAGGCTTGGATGGCTGGTAAGCCTAATCCGGCCCCAAAAAGATCCCTAAATTGTCAATGCCCGTTAATAATATTTTCGCTTTATGGTTACCTCTTATCGTACTACTCTCCATGCAGCTAGCGCGCTCCAGAATGATAATCAGCGAAGTTAGCCGGGTCTGATTTAATGAATTCGATAAGTTGCCGTGATCCAGCCAATCACCCTAACGTTATTGGCAATTTGTTGGCCAAGGGGTATAGTATGAAGTTAATCGCTCTGAAGTTCTTGATTTTGGGTTAATGAATAATCCAGAGCTAAAAATCCTGAGGAGGAATTCTCATGGCACAGCCAAAGCGAGTCGGCCACTTGGTCCTTAACGTTAAAGATGTTGCCACATCGGTCCAGTTCTACACCGAAGTGCTTGGTTTCCAGATTGCTTTGGAACGTCCCGGATTCGGCACGTTCCTGACCTGCGGCAAGATTCACCATGACCTTGCGTTGTTTCAAGCAGCCCCCGACGCTGCTCCCGTAACGCCGGGCGGTTTGGGTCTCAACCACATGGCCTTGCAAGTAGAAGATTTCGAAATGTTGACCCAGTACTACCACATATTGAAAGAGAAGGATTTGGTCGACCACACCACGGACCACCAAATGACCCGCAGCATTTACCTGAACGACCCCGACGGCAACGGCATCGAACTGTTCTGCAACTCCCAGGAGAACCCTGCGGATGGCCGGGCTGTCATGGAGTCCACCGAGCGCAAAAACGTGGAATTGATATTCAGTTAAATCGCTGGAGTTTGGGCCTTTTCAGCTCTGGGCGACCACTTTGTGCCTGACCCAGGGCAAGTAAACCGGTCCAGTTCCTAAAAGGGCTCACCAGGAACCTAAATTGGATTTTACGGCCTTATCTTCCGATTATCTTGCACGGTAAAGGGAGGTAAGGCCGTAGTGTTTGCAGTTGAGCCTTTTAGGGGATTCTTATTTTCTTTCCCCTAATCTCGGCTGAACAGATCTGGGTTCGAAGTCTTTGGGTAATTTGTATGTTTGCTCAAGGTTCAATAAGAAGGCGAGGATGATCCGCGCTGCCGTTTTAGACCTGGACGGAACTTTAATCGGCAGAGACGAGAAGGTGTCAGCCAGGGTGGTGGCGGCGGTGGGCCAACTTTGCCAATTGATTCCGGTAAGCATCGCCACCGGCCGGGAGGCAGACCATGCGGCCAGCTACGCTCGGCAGCTGGGGCTGTCCACTCCTCAGATCTGCGACGGTGGTGCTGCCATCCTAAATCCAGACACCGAAGAATCGTTGTGGACCGCACCGTTGGACCCAATGTTAGCTAGGAAAATCGTGAGCAGCCTCCACTCCAACGGAACGGCATTCATCGCCACTCATCCAGAAGGCTCAGTCGAAACTATCAGCGACGTTGGAGACATCAATTTCATACGGGTCTCCGCTTTGGACATGGACGAAGTGGTTGCCGACAGGGTGGCCGCCCAATTCGGCGGCGAAACCGACCTACACCTGGTTAAGGTTTTTCTGCCCTACAACGGCCTGTGGGCGGTGGACTTCACGAAACTGGGCGTGGACAAGGCCGCCGGAACCCGCAAGTTAGCCGAGATGATCGGGGTGGATATCCAAGACATGGTAGCGGCCGGGGACAGCTACAACGACTTGCCTTTGCTTAAAGTCTGCGGGCTAGCCATCGCCATGGGAGACGCGCCCCAAGAGATCAAAGCCGAGGCCGACTACGTGGCCCCACCGGTCGAGGAAGACGGCCTGGCAGTGGCTATCGAGGAGTTCGTGCTGCCGAGGGTTTAGGCGAATGGGTATCACTCCTAAATGATTTTTCACCGCAGAGGCGCAGAGAGCGCAGAGAATTTATTTTTTGAACTCTGCGCCTCTGCGGTGAAAAACATTGGGTGATTAAGCCGCCGCCGATGTGAGAATAATAGGACCGTGGGAGCAGCCTAGCCCAAAAATCTCGTCCATCGGATTGCCTCCACGGTGAGAGAATTCGTCGATCCAATTAACCCCTATCCGGTCCCTTTATCAGCTGTCTCAGGCGCTTCTGCACTGCCTCATTCAGATTGTCTATCTCGGGCGGCAGCGCGGTCAGGTGGTTGTTTCTGAGGTCCAAAAAGGTCAGGTTGGTCAGTTCACCTATTCCGTGGGGCAGCGCAGTCAGCTGGTTGTGGGACAGGTACAGATAGGTCAGGTTGGTCAGGTCACCCATCCTGGGCGGCAGCGCCGTCAGTTGGTTATTAGACAGGCCCAGACGGGTCAGGTTGGTCAGTTCACCTATCTCGGGCGGCAGCGCCGTCAGCTGGTTGTTGCCCAACTCCAGCCATGTCAGGTGGGTCAGTTTGCTTATTCCAGGCGGCAACGCCGTCAGTTGGTTGTTGCCCAAATCCAGCCGTGTCAGGTTAGCCAGTTCGCCTATACCGGGCGGTAGCGCCGTCAGGTGGTTGTTCCTCAGGTCCAGGTAGGTCAGGTTGGTCAGTTCACCTATCTCGGGCGGCAGCGCCGTTAGCTGGTTGTTCCTCAGGTCCAGGTAGGTCAGGTTGGTCAGTTCACCTATCCCGGCCGGCAGCGCCGTCAGCTGGTTATCGGACAGGTACAAATAAGTCAGGTTAGTCAGTTCACCTATCCCGGGAGGCAATTCCGTCAGCAGGTTGTTGGACAGGTACAGCCCGGCCAGGTTGGTCAGTTCACCTATATCGGGCGGCAGCGCCGTCAGTTGGTTGTTCGTCAGACCCAGATGAGTCAGGTCGGTCAGGTTCCCAATCCCGGTCGGCAGCGACGTCAGTTGGTTGTTGGACAGGTACAGCTCCGCCAGGTTGGTCAGTTCACCTATCTCGGGCGGCAGCGCTGTCAGCTGGTTGCTCCTCAGGTCCAAATAGGTCAAGTTGGTCAGTTTACCTATCCCGGGCGGCAGCCACGTCAGCTGGTTGTTGAACAGCCACAAGTTGGTCAGGTTGGTCAGTTCACCGATCTCGGGCGGCAGCGCCGTTAGCTGGTTGTTGAAAAGCCACAGGTTGATCAGGTTGGTCAATTCACCTATCTCGGGCGGCAGCCCCGTCAGCCGGTTATTGGAGAGGTACAGCCCGGCCAGGCTCGTCCGTTCACCTATCTCGGACGGCAATACCGTCAGCCGGTTGTGGTTCAGGCGCAGCTCGGTCAAGTTGTTCAGTCCACCTATGGGCGGGAGTGCCGCCAGCAAGTTGTTCGATAAGTACAACTGGGTAAGATTGGTCAAGCTCCCTATCCCAGCCGGCAGCGTCGTCAGCTGGTTCTTCCTCAGGTCCAGCTCGGTCAGGTTGGTTAGGTCACCCATCTCTGGGGGAAGAGCAGTCAGCTGGTTGCTACCAAGGTCCAGCCTAGTCAGGGCGGTCAGGTCACCGATGTCCGGAGGCAATATCGTTAGTCCTTCCCCAGACAGGTCCAAGTAAACCTGCCCATCGTCCCGTCCTCTCCCTAACCTCGCGGCCAATTCATCTTGGTCCATATCGGTAGCTCTATGCGCCTTGACTAATCTGTCTGGCCGGGGGCCTCTCCTCTGCCCGCTGCAGGGAAATTGACAGGCCATACCCGTTCGTGGAATGGCCTAGTCGCGAGCTGCCCGCATCTCGGTCCCCGAAGACTCTTCTTGCAAACGAACCGCTATAGTTCGGTCACTCTCGCTCCAGCCGCGGTTCATGGCATGCATCATGATCTGCTCTACCATGTTCGCCACAGGCATAGGCACGCCGCTCCGCCGTCCCAGGTCTGTCGCTAGTCCCATATCCTTTCGGGCCAGGTCCAAGGTAAAGACTGGTGGGTCGAACTCTCCCTGGAAAACTGTGGTCAAGCGGTCTTTCAATGCGCCCACTGGGCCACGGCTCCCAGAGTCCAAGAGGATAGGAAGCTCGACACCTGCCTTAATGCCAAGCGCCAAAGCCTCGGCGACCACCTGCTGCATTGCAATGGTGGTCATATTGTGAACGAGCTTGCAGATGTTAGCCGAGCCCAATCCTCCTGCGTAGACGACTTTGTCGGCGAAGGCGTCAAGGATTGGATGCACTCGGTCGAATATTTCCCGGTCCCCGCCTGCCATCACGATCAAGCCTCTGTCGAGGGCGTCCAAAGGGCTGCTCAACACTGGGGTATCCATCAGGTGAGCTCCCTTCTGTTTGAAGAGCGGCTCGAGGCTCCGGATGAGATCCGGGCCACAGGTCGACATGTCCATGTAGATTCCACCGGGCCGGATCCCTTCTAATATCCCTTCGGGACCTTTCACCACCTGTTCGACAACTTGAGGCCTCGGTAAACAGGTAGCGACTACATCGCTAAGCTGTGCGACCTCCGCCGCAGACCCGGCGAGTCGTGCACCGCCATCCAGTAAAGGCCGAGTCGCTTCCTCCCGGGCGTCATAGACCACCATCAAGTAGCCTGCCTTCTGTATGTTGACTGCCATTGGTGTACCCATCTTGCCCATGCCTATGAACCCGACCGTCTCCATATTCACTCCCTCTAAGTTTGGTTTGTTCCAAGAGATTATCACATGATATGGCGCCGAATTACTTTTTGACCCAAACTCGCTTGGGTGTAAAATACCGGCAATCGAATCGGTAAGGAGTCGGTGACCTGGGTGGTAAGCCAGCCTAAGCAGTTATTCGTCGGCCGACAACAGGAAATGGCGACGTTAAAATCGGCGCTGGTAGAGGCCATGTCGGGCCAAGGCAGGTTGGTCATGCTGGCCGGTGAGCCGGGCATCGGCAAGACCCGCTTGGCCCAAGAATTGGCCAGCAATGCTCAAGAGCGCGGGGTCCGGGTGTTGTGGGGTTGGTGCTACGAGGGCGAAGGCGCGCCTCCCTACTGGCCTTGGGTCGATTCCATCAGGAACTACGTTCAAAGCACCAAGCCGAGCCTTCTTCAGACCCAACTGGGTTCCGGCGCCGCCCCCGTCGCAGAGATGATTCCAGAGATCCTAGGGATATTAGACGGTGTCGAGCCGGCTCCGAGCATGGAACCGGATCAGGGCGAGGTTCCGGCTTTTTGATGCGGTCACCGGATTTTTGAAGAGGGCCTCCGAAGACTCACCCATCTTATTGGTCGTCAACGACCTTCATTGGGCCGACCAACCGTCGCTGCTGCTCCAGAGTTCATCGCCCGGCAATTGGACGGCAGCCGAATTTTGTTACGGGAGCCTACCGGGACACTGAAGCAACGCCGGAAAGCCCACTGGGCGAATCGCTGGCTCGTTTGGCCCGCCTTGCGACATTCCAGCGCCAGGCGATAACCGGTTTGCCGTCTGAGGATGTGGGAAGTTTCGTGCGAGGAGAGACGGGCATCACACCGCCCGAGGGGTTTCTAAGCGCCATTCACGCCCACACCGAGGGCAACCCCTTTTTCCTGGGTGAGGTGGTCCGCTATTTGGCAGAGTTGGGGCGGCTGGATGAAGCCCGGGAGGAATCAGCCGGTTTCAAGAACATCGGCGTGCCACAGCGGGTACGGGATGTGATTGGGCAGCGGCTCATGCGGCTTTCTGAGCCTTGCAATCTCGCTCTCACCACAGCTTCGGTCATCGGGAGGGAATTCGAATTCAACCTCCTGGCCTCATTAACGGATTCAGCCGGAACCGATTCAACTGGGTCGGGAGAACTCCTGGACCTGATGGAGGAAGCAATCTCCGCCCGGATCATCGACGACCTACCCGGCGCCACCGTCCGGTACCAGTTCCGGCACGCCCTCATGCAGCAGACCCTGGCGGAGAACATCTCCGCTGGCCGTAAGGTGCGGCTCCACGCCAACATCGGTGAAGCGCTGGAACGGGTGTACGGAGAAAATCCCGGGGACCACACGGGAGAGTTGGCCCACCATTTCACTTAGGCCGCCTCAATTTTGGGCAACGAGAAGATGCTTCGCTACACTCTCTTGGCCGGTGAACGCGCTTTGGAATCATATGCGTGGGAGGAGGCGACGCAGCATTTCATCCGGGGCCTGGAAGCCAAGGGAATTGACCTAAACGGCCGGGAGCCGGCAGCCGACGCTCAGGCCGCAGACCTGCTCTTTGGGCTGGCGCGCGCCAAATCGGCCTACTTCAGTTTCTGGGCAGATATTGGACAAACGGTGTCTAACTTGCGCTCCGCTTTTGAGTACCGAGTGGCGGCAGGGGACAGCGATCGCGCTGTGGAGATAGCCCAATCGCCTCCGCGTCTTCCGGTTGGCGGGCGATCCGGGTTGATGGACATCATGGAGGCGGCTCTGAACATCGCAGCGCCGGGTTCCTCGGCCAAGGGGCAGCTGTGGGCCCATTACGGATGGGTTGCCGGAGTGGAAGATGCCGACTACCCGGCAGCCGAGCGCGCATTCCGGGAAGCGTTGGAGATCGCCCGCGACAATAACGACGGTCTGCTGCTACAGCGGACACTCGCCCAGGCCGCCCAGGTGGATTTCTACCACGGGCGGAATTACGCTGCGATAGAGAAGACTCGACAGATCCTAACTATTTCGGCGGCCGATCTGGACCTTACAACCGAATGCGCAGCCAGGTACGTCTATTGTATAAGCGCAAATTACATCGGTGAACCAGCAAGTCCGCAGGAACTTGGCGCATTCATTAACGCCGCTGAAAGGCTGGGCAACCAATTTTGGGTGCACCTCGCCTATTGGGTTTCGTCAATCGTAGCTCTGCTCCGCGGCGATTGGGAAAGGGCCCGCCAGTTGGCCAATCGTGCGGTGGCAGCAGCTCCGGGCGCTCCCACCATACTTTCTTCCGCATCCCATATCGAATTGGAGACCGGAGAATTCGACCGGGCACAGGAGATTTTCCAAAAGCTACTCGGCCTGTTGGCTGAAATCCCGGCAAATCCCTCGTTTCATTTTCCAGCTGTCGTATCGGTGGACGGGAGGGTTTCATGGTTCACCGGTACGCCCAGGGAGCCTGCTCTCCCTGCGAAAGTCGCCGACATCGTGATGTCGTCGCCCTTTGCCATTCCTGCATTCGTCGCGGTGAATTTCGTCGGAATGGCTTACGACGCCCTGGCCCGAGGTAACCAGGAAGCCTGCCACCTCGCTTATGATGGGCTGGCGTCGTTCAGCGGTGAATGCATTCACGCAATCGCCTCCGATCGGTTATTGGGTATGTTGTCCCATGCGATTGGCGACGTTTCCCAGGGGACTGGACATTTCGAGGACTCCTTGGCCTTTTGCGCCAAAGCGGGTTACCGGCCGGAATATGCCTGGACCTGCTGGGGATATTCCGCTGCCCTGCTGGATAGAGGCAATGAAGACGATCGCCGCCGGGCCGAGGGCCTGCTGGCAGAAGCACTTCAAATCTCCACGGACTTGGGTATGCCCCCTCTAATGGAGAGGATTGCCAGCCTCCAGGAAACCATGGGCGCTGGACTCCAGCCTCCACCCGCCTACCCCAACGGTCTTACTTTCAGAGAAGTCGAAGTGCTTTTGCTACTATCCCAAGGGAGGACCAACCGCGAGATCGCCAGAGTATTGGTTCTTAGCCAGCGCACCGTCGAACGTCATATCTCTAACCTCTACACTAAGATCGCCGTCCGAAACCGGGCGGAAGCCACACTATTCGCCCTGAACCAACTGGCCCCATCCGAATAATCTTACGGCCCCTTAACACGCACGTGTGGGTATAAATACCCACGGTACCGCCCCTTTCCCCTTTTAATCTCCTCTTGCAAATTGGGTATATCTACCGAAGTTCGCCTCCGTCACGGCGGGTATGTTTCATTTCGCGGCGTTCAGAGGACCTTCCACTGGGCCCGCA
The DNA here is from genome assembly GCA_002816455.1 of SAR202 cluster bacterium Io17-Chloro-G4. Classification (GTDB taxonomy): domain Bacteria; phylum Chloroflexota; class Dehalococcoidia; order Lucifugimonadales; family UBA3495; genus UBA1141. The sequence goes on from MUCR01000054.1 coordinate 11,290, forward strand.
CCGCGGCGATGCCGGCGCCCCCTATTTCCGCTCGGGAGTGAACGGCGCGCTGCGGCAAATAAGAGCAAGGAAGGAATCGAAGGGCCCGGGCGGCCCCGAAATAATTAGGAGGCAATCTCATGTTGAAGTTACGGAAAACTTTTATCCT
>MUCR01000055.1 GCA_002816455.1 SAR202 cluster bacterium Io17-Chloro-G4
ATCGCTTGCCCACACAGTTATGACGCTAACCAATGTGGGCCGGGAACTTGATCTCAAGCTCTTATTGGCCATCCCCTGAGAGAGCGTCAAGAACGTTACCGGGGGTCATTGGCAAGCTATTCAATCGCACGCCCGCCGCCCCATTGATCGCATTGGCAATGGCGGCCATCGGAGGAACGATCGCTGCCTCGCCGACGCCGCGGACGCCGTAGGGGTGACCGGGGTTAGCCACTTCAACTATTACGGTGTCGATCATCGGCAAGTCTAATGACGTGGGCATGCGGTAATCAAGGAAGCTGGAGTTCATCATCTGGCCTTTGTCATCGAAGAAGTACTCTTCATTCAATGCCCAGCCGATACCTTGAACAGCCCCGCCTTGCATCTGGCCTTCCACATAGCTGGGGTGGACCGCTTTGCCTGCGTCTTGCACGGCGGTAAAGCGCAAAATGTCGGTTTTCCCGGTTTCGGGGTCGACCTCCACGTCCACCAGGTGGACCGCATATCCGTTGCCTTCACCGGCCGGCTCCACGTTGGCGCTGCCGGTTATGGCCCCGCCGGTGTTGGCCAACTGGCGTGCTAGATCTTTAAACGTCATGCGGAGTTCCGGGTCCGACCTATGCTGGATCACGCCATCGGCGTATTCCACATCATCTTCGGAAGTGTCCCAAATCCGAGCGGCCCTGGCTACCATTAACTTCTTAACTTCTTCGGCTGCCTCGATTGCAGCCCAGCCTGTGGCGAAAGAAGTCCGGCTGCCCCCGGTAATGAATGTGTAGCCGATGGAGTCCGTATCCACCACGGTAGGCTTTACATTTTCGTAAGCGATGCCCAGCGTCTCGGCAGTTTGCTGGGCGATTGACGCTCTTGTGCCGCCGATGTCCACCGAGCCCATGATCAGAGTCACGATGCCATCGTAGTTCACGGTCATGGACAAGCTGGACGAGAACGAACGGTTCATCCAATATCCGCAGGCAACACCCCGTCCCCGTTGGCCCGGACCAAGCGGTTTCTTATAGTGGTCGTGGTCTCGGGCGGCTTCGAGGCATTCCACTAAGCCGATACGGTTGGCTACTGGGCCTTCAATGCGCCGGGTCCCTTCTTTGGCAGCGTTTAGCAGCCTGATTTCTATCGGGTCAATTCCCAATTGATGGGCGATGTCGTCAACGACCGACTCCACTCCAAATGCGGCCTGTGGCGAACCGGGTGCCCGGTATGCTGCGGTCTTGGGCTTATTCACCACCACATCGTAGCCGTCTATTAGACCGTTGGGGACGTCGTAACAGCCAAAGGAGCACATCATTCCTTGCATCACTGGGGAGCCGGGATAAGCTCCGGCTTCAAAGGAAAGTTCGGCTTTGACTGCGGTGAATTTGCCGTCTTTAGTGGCGCCAATTTTGACTTTCATCCAAGTGGCCGGAGCAGGCCCGGAGGCCTCGAACACGTCCACTCGGCTCATCACCACTTTAACCGGAGCGCCGCTCTTCTGGGACAACAAAGCGGCAATGGCGTCTAAGTAGGCGGTTATTTTTCCGCCGAAGCCTCCGCCGATTTCCATGGGCGTAACCTTAACTTTGGAGACCGGTTGTCGCAGCACATCGGCCACCGATCCGCGGACCGCAAAGGCGCCCTGGGTGCTGGTCCATATGCTCAATTGACCGTCGGTGTTCCAGAAAGCGGTGCCGTTGTGTGGTTCGATGTAGCCTTGGTGCACTGCGGCGGTGCGGAATTCCTTCTCGACCACCACATCGGCGGCGGCGAAGCCGACTTCCGCATCCCCTTTTTCGTAACGAAGGTGTGCGGCAATGTTGCTGGGCTTTTCCGAGGTCTCGCCGAGGGATGTGGTGCGTAATTCTTCGTGGAGAAGCGGGGCATCGTCCTTCATGGCTTCAAGGACGTCTAGAACAGGAGGCAATACTTCGTAATCCACGTTGATCAGCTTGATCGCTTCTTCGGCTACGTGGGGGTTGTTTGCAGCGACGGCCGCTACGGGGTGGCCTTTAAACAAGACCTTGTCGCTGGCTAGGACATGATCGCTGGCAAACTTTAGCCTCATGTAGTCGCCGCCCAAGTCCTCCTTAGACAGGGACGCAAAGGGCAAGTTCTTGGCCGTGACCACTGCCCGCACTCCCGGATAAGCTTCTGCCTTGGAGGTATCGATGGACTTAATCCGAGCGTGAGCATGCGGACTACGGAGTACCTTGCCGTGAATTAATCCCGAAAGGTTAATGTCGGCGCCGTATTGGGCACGCCCTGTGACTTTATCCACACCGTCTGGACGAATCGGACGTTTGCCAACGACCTCAAATTCGACTTCAGACAGAACTATATTTGCTTCAGCTGGGTTGGAAACCACTGGATTACCCCCTTAAATCAGCAGCTACTTCATTTTTTGTGAGGCGTCCAATACCGCTCGAACGATCTTATCGTAGCCGGTGCAGCGGCACAGGTTGCCGGCCAACCAGTGTCTGACCCTGGCTTCGTCCACATCGGGCTCTTGGTCCAGCAGACCCTTGGCCGCCACGATGAATCCCGGCGTGCAGATACCGCATTGGAGGGCGGCTTGCTCCAAGAAAGACTGCTGCAATGGGTGCAGTCCTTCAGGCGTAGCCAGTCCCTCAATGGTAGTCATTTCCTTCCCTTGGGCTTCTACACCTAAAACGAGGCAGGAGTCGACAATGCGGCCATCGAATATTACCGTGCATGCGCCGCAATTGCCGTCATTGCAACCTTCTTTGGTTCCGGTCATGCCTACAACGTCCCGAAGGCACTCAAGCAGGCTTTGGCGTGGCTCGCAGAGGAAATTTACCTCTTCGCCGTTAATTGTTGTTTGAACGTGTGTAACTCCGGGCATTTCTATCCACCTCTGGCTCTTTGAATAGCGTTATTAAGTGTGCGCCGGGTCAATACTCCGACCAAGTGCACCCGCTGCCGCACGGTCCCTCTCATGTCGTTGATTGGTTTGGCGTCGGCCATCGCTTTTTCCGAGGCTTCCTGGATGGCCTCATCGGAAACAGCTTTGCCTGCCAAGCTATCGCCCGCTGCTTGGGAGAATACCGGTGTGGGCGCTACCGAGGCCAAGGAAATTCGAGCAGACACGAAGTTCTGGCCCGAGGCATCCAGTAAGACGGAAGTTCCTACACCGGCAACCGCAATATCCATCTCATTCCTGGGTATGAACCTCAAATAATTGGCTCCCGAATGCGGTTGGGGAGCGGGGATCGTCAGGGATACCAGAATCTCTCCGTTCTGCAGGACGTTCTGGCCCGGTCCTGTGCAAAAATCCTCAACAGGGACTTGGCGGTTTCCGTTGGGTCCGGTAATGTTGGCCACACCGCTCAAAGCGATAATCGGAGGGATGGAGTCACCGCTGGGGGCGGCATTGCACAAATTGCCGCCGATACTGGCACGGCCTTGAATCTGTATTCCCCCGATGAGCGACGCTGCGTCGATGAGTCCCGGATAATTATCGATTACTGCTTTGTCCTGATAGATCCGGTAGCAAGGTACCGCAGCGCCTAAAGTCAGACCATTCTGGGCGCTATAGGACAGCTCGTTCAGCTCCGGGATCTCCTTCATGTCCACCACCAAATCGGCGCTGCGGCGGCCCCCTCTGAGTTGAACCAAGACATCCGTGCCGCCAGCCATGGCCCGAGCCCGGTCACCTTTGGAAGCCATCATTTCCACAGCTTCGCTGACAGACTTTGGGGTTGCGAAATCAATCCATTCCAATTAGCCCACCTCCTAGGCGGAAATATGGTAACACCCGCATTCACGCGCATCAACCAACAGTTTCGTTTCCGGCCAGTATCGGTTGCAATGACTGGTTAATGCGGATGGTGACCATCCGTGAGTAAGCCATTGTGCCCGGAGCGTTTTGCCGTTCGCAAGCACCTCTTTGGCTTTGCCCGCACCATATTAACCCTCGCCAAGCCGGTGGTCAACGGATCGGCGTCCGGTGTGTCCAATCTACATTAGAAAAGTTAGCGAGAAAAGTTAGCGAAAAGAAAGGTTGGCGAAACCGGGTGCCGGCCCGAGCAGGTTCCAGCGCCCATTCCAAAGCAAGCTAGGTATAGCTGGTTCCCAGTCACCTCAAATTGAACAGTTAACGAACATAATTTCCAATCGCAACTATTGCCGGCATCAGTCCAGACCCGGCATCGGTCTAGACATGCTAAGCCGAGCCACATATAATCCATCAGCTACATCCAATTGAGGCTGAACGCTGTCTTGCAGAGCAGTATTCTTGGCTACACGGCTTGCTCGTCCCAAGCTATTAATGAGACTTTAAGACCCATAACCAGTAGAGGAGAACTACCATGACGCAAGCTCAAACACCGTACCGAATTAAGGCAAATTGGCTGGAAACCTGCAATTGCGACCCTGGTTGCAATTGCAATTTCGGTGGATTTCCAGACCATGGCTCTTGTGAAGCCCTAATTGGGTTACAAATATCAGATGGGAATTTTGGCGACGTAGACTTATCTGGCGTTAAGGCTGTTTTGGCCATTAAGTGGCCGAAGGCTATCCATGAGGGTAACGGTACTGCGGCCATCTTCATAGATGAGTCCGCGAGCGAACAACAAGTCCAAGGTCTAGCCACCATCCTGACTGGTCAAGTGGGTGGCTTGCCCTGGGAGATCCTGGCGACGACGCTCACGGCTTTGGACGGGCCTGTGTTGAAGCCGATCCATATGAACGTCAACGGAACTAATAGCAGCTTCAGTATTGACGGCATCTTGGAGGCAAAGATGATGCCTAGCAAGAATCCGGTTACCGGCGAGGACAACGAAGTCCACATCGTCTTTCCCAAGGGCGGCCTAATTTGGAACGACGGCAGCAGCGGCACCACCTCCACCATGAACGTGGATTATGGTGCCGTTAAGTTCGACCACACCGGCATGAGCGGCATCTTCGCGCCCGTCGAATGGACGAACCAAAAGTAAGCTCCGAGCCAGCGAGATAGGGATTGACTTGAGTTAGGCCTTGCGATTGGGGTTCAAAGCGCAAATCTATGGCGACGCAAAACGGCACAACCTGGCATTTAAAGGGCAGCATCATCGGAGCTTGCAACTGCGATTGGGGCTGCCCTTGTAATTTTGGCGCTCCTCCTACCTACGGCAATTGCAACGGCGCTTACGTTTGGCAGATCCGGGAAGGCCAATTCGGGGACGTCAGCCTCGACGGCCTGTGCATGGGTTGGGTTGGCGAGTCGCCGGGGGCGATGCATTTGGGCCACGGCACGGCCCAGAAAATAATCGACGAGCAAGCTGATGTAAGTCAAAGAGTAGCACTTCTGGACTTGCTCAGTGGAAATTTCGGGGGACCATTTGAAATCCTGGCCAGCGTGACGGAGACGGAGTTGGACCCCATAATCGCTCCGTTCGAAACCGTGGTTGACGGCCTCTCCAGCCGGGTTAGCGTTCCGCAAGTCCTGGAGTTGGGTCTAGTCTCTATCAAGAATCCGGTTACCGGCGAGCCTGAGGAGCTAAAGTTAGTCAAGGGGACAGGGTTCACTTCTACGGACACCGAACTGGGATCGACGACCGTGTACCGGTTCACCGGTGGTTTCTCCCATGAGCACTCGGGCAAATACGGCGAGTTCGCCGAATTCGAGTATCAAGGGGATTAGGGAATCAATCAGATGCAACCGGCGACGACTCCGACCTCAAGCTCGGCTGCCTCAGCTGCAATAGAAACGGTTCTCAAGCGCGACCGCTTAGTGGTCATAGCCGGCGTTTTGGCCGTGGCCGGTATAGCTTGGGCTTACCTGGTCTACTTGGCCCAAGGCAACAACGGCATGGGTATGAGTATGGCCATGGCTCAACTCACGTCTTGGAGCGCCGCCGATTTTGGCCTGATGTTCCTCATGTGGGCGGTGATGATGACCGGCATGATGGTGCCTTCTGCCGCGCCGATGATTTTGTTGTTCGCCACCGTCAACCGCCGACGCAAAGAGCAGCAGGGCGCCTACGTGGCGACCGGCTTCTTCCTCGCTGGCTACATCTTAGTTTGGTCCGGTTTCGCCGCCGCCACCACGGTAGGTAACTGGGCGCTCCACGTAAACGACCTCTTAGATAAGATGATGGGAGGCAGCACCAGCGACTACCTGGGAGGCTCGCTCCTGTTGGCGGCGGGTGTCTTCCAGTGGAGCCGTCTCAAGTACGTCTGCTTGACCCATTGCCGCTCCCCCTTGTCCTTCTTGATGGGCGACTGGAGGGACGGGACTACCGGCGCTTTGCGCATGGGACTGCAACACGGCACCTACTGTGTTGGCTGTTGCTGGATATTGATGCTTCTCCTTTTCGTCCTGGGCGTAATGAATCTGCTTTGGATAGCCGCATTGGCTGGCTTTGTCTTGCTGGAGAAAGTTGTGCCTCAAGGCCAAAAAGTGAGCCGTGCCACCGGCCTGCTTTTGGTCCTGTGGGGTGCGCTCATGATTTCCGGCGTTATAACTTAGGGCCTGTCGATAGCTTGACATCAATCAGGGCGCTAATATAGCGCCCTTTTTTATTGGGTAACTGGTCTAGTTACGACAACCGCATCAACAGACGATTTATGACCGTATCCAATGAGCCAGATCGAATGGAGCGGGCAGTAACTTCGATCAGCGGCTCCAAGTCCAAGGTTTTTTCGCCTGCGTCAGAAGCTGCTTCAATTAGTCTTAGCACGTCCCGCCACGACTCGCCAACTTGCTCTCCACCGGTGCTTCCTTCAACTAGAGGAAGGGTGTAAAACGTCCTGGCAGTTGGGCTAGACATCAAGGCCAACACTGGCGCCTCACCTCTGGCAAATCCAAGACCAGAACTCATTCCTAGCAGGGTCTTGGACTCCCCGTGTTGGCCGAAAATAACCAGGTTCTCGTAGGGAACGTTTCGTGCTTCGAAGCTGGAGCGAAATTCCCTAAACACATCGTGGGCTATGCGGTCTTCCGGGCCGACTAGGAATACCGCAAACACTGGGAACTCTGACATTCCAGCTTCCGCAAGTCCCCTCCGCCAGCGGGTTAACTTATCCAGGTCGTGGTCGTCAGCGTGGCTATTTGCCACAAATGGCCGTGCCTAAGCTGCCACGCCGCTGTCGAATTGGACCAAAATGCCGTCGGGGTCTAAGGCGAAGAAAGTACGGACGTTGCCTTGTGCGTCAGCAAATGCCTCGATGCCGCCAGCAATTTCGACACCCTTGGCGATTAACTCGTCCGCCAAGCCACGCAAGTTATTCACAGTGAAAGAAACGTGGCTAACGCCTACTTGGTCCAGCTTGATGGGCTCTCCGTCGGCTTGGTCGCCGGGGTGGCTAGTCATGACCAGGAAGGTCGGTTGGCCCTCCCCGTAGGCCAAATGCACGGTGCGTCGGGTATTGCGGTGGCGTTTGTAGGTATGAGTGAGGCCACCGGTGCTGGTGTCTTCAATCTCGTCCTTGGTTACGGTCATGCCAAGAATGTCCCGATAAAATCCTAGCGATTTGTCCAAGTCTCGCACACATACAGCAATGTGTGAAATTCCAGTTGCCTCCATGGTTCAATTACCTCCAATCGATTGACGCTGAGCACACCGAATCTATCCGTGGTCGTCAAACTGAAGCAATATGCCGTCCGGGTCATAAACGAATATGCTGCTAACCCGGCCCTCTGGGCTGGTAAAAGCATCCATGGGCGCAGCCAGTTCCACTCCTTTGGCGACCAGTTCTTCTCCTAGCGACTTGACGTCAGCCACGGTAAATGACAGGTGGCTTATGCCTATTTGGTCCAGCTTTATGGGTCCGCCGTCGGCTTGATCGCCGGGATGAGTGGTGAGCACCAACGACGGGGAAGTGTGGCCTTCTCCGTAGCGAACGTGGACTGTCCGGCGGGTCTTGCGATGATTTTTGTAGATGCTGGGCAATCCGCCCGTGCTTGTGTCTTGGACCTCGTCGAAAGTGACGTGCATGCCCAGTATGTCCCGGTAGAAAGCCAACGACTTTTTCAAGTCGCGAACACAAATGGCTATGTGAGAAACGTGAGTAGCGTCCATCCGTTGATAACCTCTTTAGGAGAAACGTGATTCCCAGGCCATGCTAATCCCGAGCCTAGGTCTTGTCAAAGCGTCCCAGCAAATAAGGTTTGAGCATAGCGTATATGACGTCGTTAATCGGCGTGACAACGTTAACCGCCTTGCCAGCCCGCACCACCGCTCCATTGAGGGCCTCCAACTCCAAAGGGCGACCTGCAACGATATCGGAATGCATAGACGCATGCATCTGATCCAGCGACCCCTCCATGTAATCGACGGTCTCTTGCACCACCTTAGGGTCCAGGTTAACTCCGCTGGCCCTACCAACTCTCTCAATTTCCTGCAAGCACCCTACGATCACCTTGCTCCACTCAGGCCTAGGCATCAACTGGGCCATTGTCTCCCTGGATAAAGTGGTCACTCCAGCCATGGTGGCGATGAATAGGAACTTGGTCCACAGCGTCTTGCGTATATCCCTGTCGAATTGGGCGGGAATCCCAGACTTTTCTAGCAACTCTGCAATTGCGCCGCCTCGGTCCGAATCGCTGCCGTCTTGCTCGCCGAAGGCGATGCGCACCACCATCCCGGTCTGGGTCACCACACCCGGACCTTGCATCCCAGCTTCAATATAGGCCGCCCCCGGCAGCACATGTTCTGCGCCAAATGCGTTTACCGCGTCCTGATATGTATCGATTCCGTTTTGAAGGCACAAAACTGTGGAATCAGGGCCGACCATCGGTTTCATAGCGGGTATCGCTTGCTGGTTCTGATAAGACTTGACCGTGAGTAACGCCAAATCTACATGGGCCACTTGGCCCGGATCATCGGTGGCATCGCATTGGACGGTGAACTCCTCGTCGTCTCGGATCACTCTGAGCCCACGCTGGGAAATTGCCGCCAAATGGTCTCCCCGGGCAATCAAAGTTACTTGGTTTCCGGCCCGGGCCAGCATTCCTCCAAAGTAGCCGCCTATGCTGCCTGCGCCCATGACCGCTATCCGCATTACCGCTCCTGTCTAAATCGTAGCTGTGCGTTAAGGTGATCACACAGATCACCGGGTCAGTCTGGGCAGTTTAGCATGGCACGATAGGGTAAGGGCCAAATCGATGCCCAGTGAAGGATGCTCCAAGGATGTTAGGCCGTGCTCGGCCCCTCACAGCGGATCAGTCTTGACGGTGCCTGCGTTTATCCCTATCCTCTATGGGCGATCCAGTCTGCGGCATCCCATTATCCTTGGAGAGACACATGACCCAACCGGCACAGGACCTGCCTCCCATTCCGCCGCCTTTACCTCAACCCGAGTCGGACTTTTATTGGGAAAAATGCAAAGCCCACGAACTCTGGCTCCGCCACTGCAAAAGTTGCGACCAGGCATATTTTTATCCCAGGGACATTTGCCCCAACTGCTTTTCCAGAGACACAGACTGGATTCAGAGCAGTGGCCGGGGCACTCTCCACACCTTCGCCATAGTCCACCGGGGCCCCACGCCTGCCTTTCGCGACCGCGTCCCATACGTTGCCGCCATAGTGGAAGTTGAAAGCGGCGCCCGGATCCCCACCAACTTGGTCGAGATAGAAGCCGACCCCCAGCTAATTAAAATCGGCATGCCGGTGGAGGTGGTGTTCCAGGAACTGGACGAAAACATCAGCCTCCCCATGTTCCGCCCGGCATCCTAATGGACTGGGCGGCCGGTCCATTTGGACAACTCACCCCTCTTAAAACCGCTAACGGCTAGATGCTGAACTCTGAAAGCGCATCAACTTCGCTGCAAGGCAAAGTAGCGGTGGTCACCGGCGGCAGCCGGGGCATCGGCCGAGCGATTTGCCTAGGCTTAAGTGCCCAGGGCGTCAACGTAGTAGTGGCGTCCCGAACCGAAACCGACAATTCGGCTGGGACTACCTACGAGAAATATGGTTCGGGCACCATAGGCGAGACGTTGGACCGCATCGAAGAGCAAGGCGGGGCGGGCATTGCGGTTAAATGCGACGTTTCCCAGGCGGAAGATATCCAGCGATTGGTATCCACCACCATGGACCGATTTGGCCGCATAGACATTTTGGTATCCAACGCTGGCATAGACTGCGAGTCTTCGGTGGTTGACCTGGAAGTTGAAGACTTGGACCGGTGCCTCGCGGTCAACGTCCGCGGGCCGCTATTGTTATGCAAGTTTGCCCTGCCCTCAATTATCGCCGGTGGCTTGGGCGGATCAATTTTTTGCATAACCTCCGGTGCAGCTAGGGGATACCGTCTGGGCCGGGTCGGTTACTCCATGAGCAAGGCAGCCTTGGACCGGATGTTTTTAAGCCTGGCTGAGGAGGTGCGGAGCGACAACATCGCTGTAAACGTCCTAAGCCCGGACCGGGTAGACACTTGGATGAACCGGCGGGGCGACTGGCCGGGAACCGCCCATATCCCCATGACCCAGCCCGATGAGATTATCCCGGCGGCAGTCTGGCTGGCCAGCCAGACCGCCGAGAGCTTCACGGGGCAGTTAATAGAACGCGCCGATTTCGGAAAGACCTGGGGGTCCTCAGCTAGCGATTTAAACATGGGGGCTTAGGCCCGCCAGCTTAAATTCCCCGCTTCAATGACGCTAGCGCTCCTCAGATTATAGGCATATACTCCCCCGAGGAATTCGGCCAACCAGCCGCGTTCGGACTTTAACGTTAAAACACCATATAGGAGTGATTATGACCACAGCCAGGGAAATCATGCGCGAGATATCACCCCATTTGGCCGACCTGAGCGCCGACGTTCTGTTCGGCGATGTCTGGGAACGCCCAGGCCTGTCCAAAAGGGACCGCAGCCTGATTACAGTGGCGACTCTCGTTGCGCTGTACCGCACCGGCCAACTGCCGGGCCACATCGGCCGAGCGCTGGACAACGGCGTCACCAAGGAAGAAATCGGAGAGCTCATTACCCACATGGCCTTCTACTCCGGCTGGCCCACCGCCGCCCAAGCCGCACGAATCGCCAAAGAGGTTTTCGACGCTCGCTAATTGCGTACTTGGGAGATATCAGCCACAGAGACACAGAGTCACAGAGTTAATTCCTGAAATACTCTTCGCCGGACACCAAAAGAAATCTCCGTGACTCTGTGTCTTTGTGGCAAATCAAAAATAGACAACAACACACGTGGAGGAACACCATGGCAAAGATGACCGGGGGCCGATTTATTGCGGAGACGATGAAGGGGTACGGGGTTACCCATGCCTTTTTGGTCCCGGTCATAGCTCGGAAGGTGATGATCGAGATGGAGCAATTGGGCATTCAGCGCATCATAACCCACGGTGAAAAATCGGCCGCCTACATGGCCGACGCTTATGCCCGGACCTCCAACCGCCCCGGAGTGTGCATGGCCCAATCCGTAGGAGCTGTGAACTTGGCCGCCGGGCTTCAAGACGCTTTCCTGGGGCTCTCTCCCGTAATCGCGATCACCGGCCACCGTCCCTTAAGCCATCAATACCGTAACTCTTACCAAGAGATTGACCACATGCAGCCCTTCAGCGCTGTGACCAAGTACAGCGTGGTGGTGGACAGCCCAGAGCAATTGCCTCAATTGGTGCGCCAGGCTTTTCGGGAAGCCACAACCGGCGCCACTGCGCCGGTCCACTTGGACCTTCAGGGCATTTCCGGCGACGTTGTCACTGATGCTGAGGCCGATCTGGATGTAATCATTGAGTCGGCGTTCGCTCAGCGACCCGCCTTCCGGCCTGAACCGGAACCCCAGCTCATACGGGAAGCGGCGCAGGTCCTTGCCAACGCCCGTCGACCGATAATCATGGCGGGAGGCGGCGTCACCGCATCCGGGGCGGAACTGGAAATCGTGGAATTGGCCGAGATGCTAAACATACCCGTTGCCACGTCGCTTAACGCAAAGGGAACTATCCCAGAAGACCATCCCTTTTCCGTTGGCGTGGTTGGCTCCTACAGCCGTTGGTGCGCCAACCGGGCGGTAAGCGAAGCAGACCTGGTGCTTTTCGTTGGCAGCCATACCGGCAGTCAAGTGACCCTGGACTGGAAGATTCCGGCAATGGGCACTCCCATAATCCAGATCGACATAGATCCGACAGAATTGGGCCGCAACTATCCCACTCAGGTAGCAATGCAGGGGGACGCCAAGGCCAGCGTGCGGCGGTTAATTGAGGCCATGGAGCCAATGGGCGACCGCAAGGAATGGGTGGACCGAGCGCAGCAATTGGTCAGGGAATGGCGGGAGGACGTAGCCCCGCTGGCCAATTCCGACGCTGTCCCCATTCTTCCTGAGCGGCTATGTAACGAGCTCACTAAGACCCTGCCTTCCGACGCAATATTGCTGGCCGACACCGGGCACGCTGGCATCTGGACCGGCAGCATGGTGGATCTGAAGCACCCGGAGCAGAGCTACTTACGGGCGGCCGGGTCTTTGGGGTGGGGATTGCCGGCGGCTTTGGGCGCCAAGTGCGCCGCTCCTGACCGGCCGGTGGTGTGCTTCACCGGCGATGGTGGTTTCTGGTACCACATCGGCGAGTTGGAGACGGCGGTCCGCTATGGAATCAACGCAGTGACCGTGGTGAATAACAACCGGGCGTTGAACCAGAACATGCGGGGCGACCTAAAGGCGTACGAGGGTTACTCGGGCAACCCGGCAGAGCTTTTCGCGTTCACCGACGTGGACCTGTCAAAAATCGCAGAGGCAATGGGTTGTTTCGGGATCCAGGTGACCCAGCCGAGTCAAATACAGAACGCCATTGAGCAGGCATTGGCATCGGGCAAGCCGGCGGTGGTAGAGGTAATCACGGAGACCGAGGCCATGGCGCCGGTGCCCTGGAGTCCGTAGGCCCGATTTCTCGACACTTTATCGAGTAGTATTGCATGCAATATCGGTTATGGAGCAAAGGGTAGGGGCGGTTCGCGAACCGCCCCTACGTGGTCAACTCCAACATTATCTCTCAATATCAATTATTAATTCTTCCATGTCACCATGAGTCGAGCGAAGAGTCTGGGGTCGTGAGTGCAGTCCCCCACCCCAGATACTTCGCCGCTGCGGCTGGCTCAGCATGACAAGGCTGCTTTAGCTGGCGCGCGTTTTCCTAGAATCCTGGAAGATATTCCGTTTGATTCAGCTATAACCCTTTCGCTTGATCCAGAAATTCCTGTGCGGCCTCGTAGTTGCGGGCGCCGCCGCGGCGAATGGGCGGCATCAGATACACGTTCTGTAATCCGTTCTCTAGGAATTGTGTGTAGAGTTCGAAAGCAATGTCCACCCCGGAACGGCCTTGCTCCAATTCCTCCCGCACCCCATTGGGCACCGAACTGAAAAGCACCCCGTCTTTTTCCAGAATCTGCAGGCCAAAGAACATGGGGATCGATAGTTCTGTTCTGGATTGCTTCTCGTAGGCTTGGCGGAACCGGTCCGCCTCCGTTACGTCGAAAATTGGCTGGGACACGAGAAAATCGGCCCCGGCTCCCACCTTGCGCACCGCCAGCTCAGCTTCCCGTTCAATGCCACGGCCCAGGTCTGCTGTTGCGCCGACGCAGAATTCAGTGGCAGCGCGAAGCTGTGACTCTCGAAAATCCACCCCCTGGTTCATCGCCTGAATTCCAGAGATTAACTGGGTTGGGTGGGTGTCGTCGGCGCCTTGTACAATTTCCAGGTCCCGCTGGCTAAACGGGTCGCCCTGCACCACGACCACGTTTTCTAGATCTAATAGCTGAGCGCCCAGCATCAATGACTGAAGAGCAAGTTTGTTCATGTCCCTGGTGGCCAGGGTGAAGATAACGTCAGTTCCCGAGTGCTGTTTGATGGCCGCAGCCAGCATGGCCGAGTTGGCCCGCACGGCCCTCCCAGGATTGTAGGCGACGGAAATGAAATCAGAGCCTATATCGGTGGTTTGGAGGATAGACAGGTCGCCCGACCGAGGGGGAGAAAAATCACAAATGAAGCAGGAATTACCTGTGCTCTCGAAGCATTTTTCGGTTACTTTGGCCATTGCGGATTAACGGGGCGGGGTATCTGCTTAGCCGCCCAAGTTGAGCTGCTTCAAATAGCCTTGGAACAGGTCTATGGCTTTTCTTTCCGAGAGACCGACAAAGAACCTATGGCCTTGAATATATTCCACCACTTCTTTGGGCAACATCAATAACTGGTCTCGCGGGTCGGACTCGTGAAACAGGTTCTCAACTCCTTCTTCCAGGCCCACGTATAACGTGTCTTCCAGCAGCAGGGAATCGGCGTCGTCGAGGTCTTTTCGAGCTATCCAACGGGTAAAAACAAAAGGCAGCCCAGTCCACTGAAACCATTCCGCTCCCAGGTCATAACGGTTGGGAAATCCCCGGACTCCCAAACGGCGGCGCAAGGCTGCGTTATCTGCAATCAAAAACGCTTCGTGAGGGTCGTTCATGGACACATAATCACCGGGTTGGATTTGATACTTCAACGAAAGCAACACTTGCAATAGACGGTGGGGCGTATCGGCATCAGCGGGAAGAGCAATGTTGGCGCCACCTAGCTCTTCGATGGGCTTCTGGGAGTAGAGCAGGACGCTCATGGCCTTTTCGGTTGTCGCAATGCAAAACCCGGAAACGGGCTTAGTCTGCTCCACCAGACGAAAAGCGTCCACCAACGGGACTGGCCCCGCATCGATCTCGCCTTCTTTTATGGCAGTAGCAACGTCGCCGGGCAAAATATCGTGGAGGCTGAGGCCTCGCCGTTCCATATCGACGTAAAACGCTTCAGCATTCAGGTTGGGAGTCCGAGCAATCTTAAGCGTCATTTATCAGCACCATATTACCCATCCATGGGATTCGGAATATTGATAGTGAGTGCATCCACGAGCTTAGCTGAGCGTCACAGGCAGAGGTTAGCTCAAATAGGGCAACCTGTTCCTAGCACTGGCCTGGGCATAAACTAGAACCCGGCTCAATCATGCTACTCTGCCGGGTCTTGTTTGAGAATTCTTTGCGTGGGCTTGCTTTGGGCATATAGGATTTTAGGCGGCTGGCATTTCTCCGTCAAGGAAAATTCTAATACCTGGAATGAGAACTCGGCTTGGCTGTATATATTAGCCTCCCACAAGTCTGATTCTTCGACAGAGGCGTAAATATCGATTACACTGGACTTGGGAGGCTGCGTGAAGTTTTTGATACTGATTATGGCCTTGGGGCTTGTGGCAGGCGTTCTGCTGCCGGGCTCGACTGCCCTTTCTGATGAGGGTGATATCGAAGTAGTGGCTTCCGGAGCGGAGAGCCAATTTCCCGACGGCGTCAAATTTACCGTTACCGCAAGCAGCCCAGAAGAAATTGACGAAATACGCGTCTTCATCAAGAAAGCCGACCAGGCAGGTATCAGCACTTACCGGACCGTTGAATTCGAGCCGGGCACTCAGGTTGAAGGCGAGTCAATTCTTGCCAGCGGAGGCAGCTCTGGCTTCTTCCCTCCCGGCACCAGGATTCAGTTCTCGTTCGAGATTCGGGACAAGGCGGGGGCTGTGGTCCGCACTCCCGATCAAGAATATGTTTACCACGACAACCGATTTGAGTGGTTGACCGTCAACTCAGATCTGATAACCGTCTACTACTACGGCGAATATGTAGAGGAGCGGGCCAAGACGGTCTTGGAAGCAGCCGAAGAAGCCATGATACGCATGGTTCCGGTACTCGGTATCGCACCCACCGAACCCTTGCAGATTGTTTCCTACAATAACTATCGCCACATGTCCGCTGCCTTGCCCTTCCGGTCTCAAGCTGTAAGCGAGCAACTTCAAACCCAAGGTATGGCCTTCTCTGACGAAAGGGTGTTGCTGGTGCATGGGTTTGACGCCACCGTACAGGGCACAACGTCCCACGAATTTACCCATCTACTGGTTGCGGAAGCGGCAGGCGGAGCCAACGGCCAAGTGCCAGCCTGGCTGAATGAGGGACTGGCTGAATACGGCAACATTGACCCGACAGACGGCTACGATGCCGCATTACGCTACGGCATTTACACCAGGAGGCTCAGACCATTGTGGTACCAGGATTCCTTTGGAGGCACTCCAGACGACATCATCATCGCTTACGGCCAAGGCAGGTCCGTGGTCAACTTTATGATTGGCAAATACGGAATCGAAAAAATGGCCGAGCTATTCCAGTCGTTGCGACGGACCTTGAATATCGACCTGGCGCTTCAAGAAATTTATGGCTTAGACCAGTATGGATTGGATACGGAATGGCGACTGGCCATAGGGATTGAGCCGCTGCCATCGCCCGAGGAACTGGAGCAGCAGCAACTTGAAGCGCAGGAACCAGCGGCTCCAGAAACTGATCAACAAGCCCAGCCAACCTCAGTTCTTGAGGTTGAATCGGATGCTGAGGAAGGTACCGAGACGGAGGCCACAGAGGCGCCTGAGCCATCGCCAACACCTACACCGGCGGCAACTCCGGTTTCTTCACTAGATGATAGCGCCCGGCCTTCTTCTCCCGGTGGGTGCAGCTCACCGGTTCACGCCGGCGGCGGCGCGCCCACCGGCGTCGGCAGCCTTCTGTTGCTGGCAGCGCCCTTGGCGCTGCTTTCCTTCCGGTCTTCGCGTAAAAAGCAAGAAGACTAACAATTTTGCCACGGGCTCAGTAAAATGAGAAAGAGCGCCGGGCGTTAAACCCGGCGCTCTTTCTTTATAACCTCTGCGCTCTGCGTCTCTGCGACGAAATCCCCTAGGTCAACGGGCCCGTGGGTTAAAGGCGTCGTTTACGGCGTCCCCCAGAAGATTGAAGGTAAACAAAAGCAATGTAAGCGTCCCCACCGGGAACAGTAACAGATGGGGATTCGTCCGCAACACCGAGATGCTGGCGTTCTCAAAAATCATCAACCCCAGGCTGGGCGTGGGTGGTTGAACACCAATCCCCAAGAAACTTAGGAACACTTCAGAACCGGCCACTCCGGCAAGACCGGCTGATACCAAAACTATTATCGGTCCCATAACGTTGGGCAGCACGTGCCGGAACAATACTCCTGGCGACGACACCCCGATGGCGCGTGCTGCCTCAACGTATTGGTTTTCCCGGGCTTGCAGTACTTGACCTCGCACCAACCGGGCCATCCCGAACCAAGAGAATATGGCCAACGCCAAAGACAGCACCAAGTAATCGGCGACACCCAACTTGACAATGTCTATTCCCAGCGTCCCCTCAAGCCCCCGGACCCATTCTGTAATCGGGGGCTTTATGGTTGCGATGAAGATAAGGACCAAGAAAATTTCGGGAAATGCCGACGTCACCTCCCCTACTCGCATGATTATGGTGTCGTACAAATTTCCGAAGTAGCCCGCCACCAATCCGAGCGAAACTCCCAAAACGAGGCTGCCGGTGATTAAGGTGATCACTGTTATGATCACAGTAGTCCTGAGCCCGTAGATGATACGCGTGAGTATGTCGCGTCCTAGCCGGTCGGTGCCGAAGGGATGGGTTAGGCTGGGCCCCTGTTTGGCCTCGGCCAGGTTTTGGTCGTTGTAATCGTAGGGTGTGACCAAGGGGGACAGGACCCCGGCGCCGTACATGATCAATATGATTGAGAGGCAGGCCACTCCAATCTTCTTGCGCAGTAATCGCTTGACCGAAATGACCCAATAGCTTCGGTTGCCCCTGGGCACTTCCGAAAATGTTGCTTCAGCTTGGTTACGCAATCTGGCTGGCCCCTAAGCGGATGCGCGGGTCCATTACAGGGTATAACAGGTCAACCAAAAGATTGGCCATGACAAACAGGGTTGTGCCTATTAGGACGATGGCGTTAATCACCGGGAAGTCCCTGGCAAATACCGACTCAATCAGCAAGTTGCCCACGCCCGGGATTCCGAAGAAGCGCTCCACGATGAAAGATGTGAAGGCCAAGCTGGCTAGAGAAAAACCCAGGGTAGTGACCACGGGAATCAAGGAGTTACGTAGGATGTGCCGGTTGCGCACGATGCTTTCGGGTAGGCCCTTTGCCCTGGCGGTTCTCACGTAATCTTGGGATACCACGTCCATAGTACTGGCCCTAGTCAGTCGGGCAATAATAGCAACGCCGGGAACTCCCATAGCAACAGCAGGCAAAACCAAATTGGGGCTAAAGAATCCCTCCCAACCGTGTGTTGGCAACACATCCAGTTTGAGGGCAAAAATTAGTAACAAGCCAGGCGCCGTCAAGAAAATTGGCACAGATTGGCCAACCAAAGTGATGGACACGGCGACAGTGTCCCATCCGGTACCCTGCTTCATTGCTGCGAAGAGGCCAACGGGTACACCCAATCCAACGGAAACGATCAGCGCCGCAATATTAAGTTGGGCGGAAACCCACATCTTTTTCTTGAGCAACTCGCCGACGGTCCGGCCCCGGTACTTGAAACTTTCTCCGAAGTCGCCGTGGGTGACATTCCAAATGTAACGACCGTATTGAACGAAGATATTATCGTTAAGGCCCCGTTGTTCCCTTATCCGCTCCACGACTTCAGGGTTCGAGTGCTGGCCCATCAAGACCTCGACCGGATCTCCGGGACCGAAACGGCCCAAGGCAAAGGTAATGAAAGACACAATTAACAGGATGACAGGAAGCCAGACCAGGCGGCGAACGATATAAGGTCCCACGCGTCGCGCTCCCTACTCTTCGTCGGTCAAATACACATACCTGAGTCTGGGGATATATAAGGGCGTCAAATAGTAGTCGTGGACATTGGGTTTCACCAGCAAGAATCGCTCACCGCTGTACCACAAAGGAACCCAAGGCGCATCATCGACAATCAACTGTTCCGCTTGATTGTATAGCTGGAAGCGCAAAGACTCGTCCGTTTCCGTCCGGGCTCGTTCCAGCAGAGAATCTACTTGGGGGTTGCTGTAGTTGGTGTGGTTGTTGCTGCTCTCGCTGTGGAAGAGAATATCCAGGAAATTTTCCGGGTCCGGATAATCGGCAATCCAGCCAATATCGAACATCTGGAAGCGCCGGTTGTGCAGGTCTTTAAGGAAGGTGGCGAATTCGGTCTGTTGGAACTCGGCTTCGATGCCCAGGTTCTTCTTCCACATTTGGAGGACCACTTCCATGTCCAAGCTGACCGAGGCGCCAAAACTGCCGGAGGTGGTCATGGTTATTGGCGGGATATTATCCAGATCGTCGCCATATTTGGACTCAGACAAAAGCTGCCTAGCCCTTTCGGGGTCGAACCTATAGCCGCGCAGATTTGTGTTAAACCCGGGGAATCCGGGAGGCAGGATTCCGTTGGCTGGCACCACTTGGTCCGCCAGCACCGATGTGGCCAGGTTTTGCTTGTCGATGGCCAGGTTCAAAGCCTGCCTAACTTTCACGTCGTCCAAGGGGGGTTCGTTGACGTTCATGCCGATGTATTGGACGCTGAATGTCGGCGGCGCTTGCAGTAGCTCCGAGTTTAACGAGTTACCTGGGTCAAGAATGCGGTCCAAGTCGGCCAGGCCGATTCCGGCGACGTGGATTTCGTCGTTCTCATACATCAGCATCGACGTTCCGCCGCTGAGGATCATTTCCACCTCGTCCAGATGAGGCGCGCCGAGGTGGTAGGTTGGGAAGCGGCTAAGCACCATGGTCTCGCCCACATCATACTGGGAAAGCTTGAAGGGGCCGGTGCCGTTGGGCTTGCGGAACCATCGTTTCGGGTCGGCCTCGATATTCTCTCGGTCCAGCACGAAACCGGTGGGATAGGTCAATTTGGCCAAGAAATAGGACTTGGAGGCGTCGATGGTGATTTCCAGGGTCTTATCGTCGATTACCCGGACACCGGAAATAGTTTCAGCATCGCCGTTTAGCTTTTCTTTCACGCCGACTATGTCACCCAAGTACTGGTCCACAACAGGCGACTCGGTCAGGGGATTCGTGGCGCGCTCCAAGGACCAACGAACGTCTTCTGCGGTGACGGGCTTGCCGTCGTGAAAGGTGGCGTCGGAGCGGAGGTGGAAGGTATAAACGCGACCATCGGGGCTGATGTCCCAGTCTTCGGCCAGGTCTGGAACCACGTTCAAGTCCCGGTCGATGGTAACCAAGCCGCCGAATACTTCAATTATCACTTGGGCCGATGTGGCGTCCGTGGTCAGATGCGGGTCTAATGTTGGCGGGTCTACGAACAATCGGACCAACTTGCCGCCGCTGGTGTCACCGTCTCCAGCTGCGGGTTGTTGCGCCGACTGAGCAGCGGCGGGCACCTGAGTAGGCTCCTCAGTGGCTGCCGGAGCCGCCGTGGGCTGACTTGCGGGCGCAGGGTCCGAAGACGAACCACTGCAGGCCGCTATCAGGAAGAGACTGCCCAATATAAACAGTAAAGTTTTCCAACCCATAAACGTTATTCTCGGCTCCAACCGGGGCCGTCCCTCAATTCCGCGCCATAAACGCCGGAGGTGAGGCTAGCCTTGCATTATTTAGGTTACCATGCCCCGCAGTAATCAACCAGAGGCAGTCATATTCGTGGGATTGTCGCAATTTAGGGAATAATTTGGCCCGTCGGGCATTCTCAGACTTCTTGTCAGCAGGCAGCCTATTTGCTACCATTACGAAGCTCCAAATCACCTGTCATGTTGGGACACTCGCCAGGCTATCAGGTACGCAGGCAGGTAAATGAACAGTACCTGGGAGCAAAGTTCCTTAACAATTCGCCTTTCATACATGGCGAGCGTAGCCAAGTGGTCTAAGGCGCCTGTCTGTGGCACAGGAGATCACGGGTTCGAATCCCGTCGCTCGCCCCATATAACTCTCATGTTCCTTTGCGCCTGTAGCTCAACGGATAGAGTACTGGGCTTCGGACCCAGGGGTTGTGGGTTCGAATCCCGCCAGGCGCGCCAGACTTGACGCTTAAAGGCTCCCACGCTTTGCTTGGGGGCCTTTATAAATTTCTGCAATCCCAGCCGAATCACCACGCCATTAACTACGCCCAAGTTGATTGCCTGGTTTCACCGGCGTGTATTGCCTCGGGACAAGTCTCTCACCAACACTTGGGGGACGGGAACAACTTGACTAATTGCCGTCCTATTGCATGGTGACCACTGGTTATAACTGCAATAATGTAAACATGACGAAATCGCCCACATCCACTACCACAACCTCCAAACTAACTACGACCCTAACTCTCCAACGTTGAGCCAACGCCGATTCATTGCAGCGGTGGCGTTGGGGCTGCTCTTCACCCAGAGTGCGAATCTGATGTTGGCCCCATTGTTGGTCGCCTTGGCCACAGAGTTCGACACGTCCGTGGCGGTCGCCGGACAACTCGCTACTGCCACATTTGCGGCATGGGGAATCTCCGTGGTGGCGGTGGGGCCATTGTCCGACTCCTTCGGCAGGCGGCCGGTGGCATTGATCGGGCTTACGTTGCTTGCCATCAGTATGTTGGCATCGGCCTTTGCGCCTAATCTTGGAACTTTGATGGCATTAAGAGCGGTAACAGGTCTGGGAGGAGGCATGATTCCACCCAACAGCATGGCGGCCGTGGCTGACTCCTTGACCCCGGCTCGCCGTTCCCGGACCGTGGGCGGGCTAATGGCATTCGCCACCCTATCTGCGGTGATCGGCATACCTTTGGTGGCATTGGCCGCTGATTCTGGAGGATGGCGGTTGCCGTTTTTGGTGATCGGTTCGATGTTGGCCGCTTGCGCGCTGCTCAATTGGTTCTGGTTCCCCAAAAGCGACGGCGCCGCACTGCGGTCATTCTCCTTCTTCTCAAGATACCGAGCGCTGTTGGCCCTTCCTGTATTCCGGTCGGCCTTAGCTGTGAATTTTGCCCAGCGCGTAGCCTATATGGCGTTGGTCGGCTACTTCGCAGCGTATCTGATTGATGTCTACGGAATGACCGTGGGCGCCGTTGCTCTGCCCTTGGCGTTTGTTGGTGTCGGCACGGTGGTAGGCAGCTATTTGGGCGGGCCTGTGGCCAACAGAGATGACCGTATGCCCGTGATTGCAGCCGCAGCCGTGGCCGGAGGAGTAGCTGCTTTGGTGTTGTTCTTGATCGAAGCGCCTGTGTGGGCGAACGTGGCCATCGCTACTGCTGCGGCATTACTGTTGAGCGTCGGTTGGCCGGTGCTGATATCGTTTAGCACGGAGGTTTCCAGCCAGTCCAGAGCCACAGGCGTTGGATTGCTGGGCGCTAGCAATCAATCGGGAGGCGTCGGCGGGGCTGCCTTGGGCGGCGTCTTGTTGGCCGCCATCGGATTTCCGGGAGTAGGGTACCTATGTTTAGGCGCAGCGGCTTTCTCGGCTGTGGTCATCGCAGTCTTCATGCGCCGGTCCGGGCCGTGATCTTTGACGGGAATTAACAATGTTGTTGTGTCGTCGTTGTTGCATTAACTCTGCCCTGGGGGACCGCCCATGTCTACTCGGGTTAAGGAGAATTCTCAAGCGCCAATAATCGGCTAATTTCGTCATCAAATTGGGCCAGGTAGCTGGGCAAGAATGGGTTATGATGAGGATGTCAGGCTAAAATACGTTATGTAATGTAGGTGCGAGTAGGGAGGTGCAACATGGATTCCGTCGAAGTCGCAGTCAGGTTTACTGAGGCAATCATGGCCAACTCAGGCTCTGGGCGCAAGGGCACAGACCCGGCTCAGGCATACGCCGACATGTTCGCTCAGATGTTGGAACGAGTTAAGGTGATATTAGAGCCGGTCACCACGCCACTTCCGCTGCCGCCCCGGCCGGCACAAGCAAACTCCACCGTTTTTCCCTTAACTCACGAGCGGTAAGCCTTCTTGGCCCAAGTGAACGACTACGGCTTTAAGCCATTCATGATAGCTTCCGAAGAAGTAACCATCCCGAAGCCGTATTGAATGGTCTTCAGTGTTCCCCTATGGCGCTCCACGTCCATGGCGGCCACCGCATCCTCTGGGACGCAAATTCTGTAGTCTCGGAAGTAGGCATCCCGGATGGTGGACTCTACGCAGATCTCCGTCGTAACGCCGCAAACGATTAACGTGTCCACCTCCAGCCCTCTGAGGATTACTTCCAAGCTGGTGTTATAGAAGGAGCTGTAGCGGGTTTTGTCCAGGATGTAGTCCCCCGGCTGGGCGTCCATACGTGAGTCCAACTCTACGTCCCAGGTCCCCGTCACCAGGGAGTTAATCTTCTTAAATTCCGGGCGGCGTTCTGAACGTAAACCGGCGTCCTTATAGTCCGCCCGAAGCACATAGCGGGTGAAGATAATCGGCACATCCGCCTTGTGGCAGGCATCCACCAAGCGCACCACCGGCGCTACAGTCTTCTTCAACTCGGTGATGTCCATGCCTCCCAGTGTCATGGAGCCTTCATCGCTGAGGAAGGCGTTTTGCATATCCACGACGATCATTGCCACGTTGGCATTTTCAAGAAACTGCGCTGTTACTACTCTTGTGGCATCCGCGTCCGTAGACAACGTTGACCTCCCAAGGCTGCCGGGGCAAGCGTTAGGTTGGCTCGAAATTCGGCTCCAAATTAATCCGCACCACTGGCATTGGAAACGGCTACCATTCCAAACACGGGCGGACCATCAGAGCTCGTAGCCTACAAAGTGCTTCGGAACTTGTTTGACGGTTTTGCTCCCTTAATCCGGTAGCACAGCAATGGCGTCTATCTCGATCTTCAAGTCGGGCGTGCCCAAAGCGGCCACCTGCACTTGGGTACTGGCCGGAAAAGCTCCGGCAAAGTACTTGGAGCGGACCTCTCCGGCGGCGGCAGCTTCCCTTAGGTCCGTAACAAAGCTGGTTACTTTGACCACATTACTCAGGTCGGCGCCGTTGGCTGCCAAGATAACTTTGAACTTATCCAAGATTGCCTCAGTCTGAGCTGCTATGTCCGCCGTTTCCGCTGGGGTTCCCCGGGCTGTACTTCCCGCAATAAAAAGCAGGTTTCCCCACTTTGTGGAGTGGTGGAACGCCCCAGCGGGTTGAGGCAATTCCGGATAATTTTTGCGTACGATGTCCACGTTTGGCCTCCTTATGTCGCGCGTCCTCTAAACAGGATAGCTCAAGATCATCAAAGGGAAATAATCTCAGCCAGCCCGTCGGGAGCGACAAGGCGTCTACTGCGCCAGACCTATTCTACTCCAAGCCTAATTGGGAGAGCCCAGAGGGCCAAAAGCCCTGGTTGGGCTGTAAGGCGGCGCTAGATCCACTGGAGGTAAACGGCGGCTCCCATTATGCCCAAGGGCACAGCCAACAGCCAAGACATGAGGTCGAAGTTGTTGGACGGCATGCTGGCGTAGCGGTCGAGCTTGCGGCCGATCTGCCAGAACACCAGCCTCATACCTGGAATACCGGCGGCGAACCCCCAAATCACGGCCGACCCTACCTGATTGCCAACTTCACCGGCTAGATACACCCCGAGAATCGCGAAACCAGCCAGGGCTTGAACCCCGACCAAGCGGGCCATCTCGTAAAAAAGGGCTGCGTCCATTCGGGGCTGCACCCTTCTGTGTGAAACAGGGGAATTTATCATCACACCCCTCCCTTCCCTAAGCCAATCACTTATTTTATATTGACTCGCCGCAATTTTAAGGCATCTCGTTAATGGAACGTATAGCTGTGGAGCGGCAGGTTTCGGGTAAAGCGGGCAGTACCGACAAGAACAGGGCTGGAACCTAAGTGGGAGGTGAGTAGCACCTAAGCGCCAGCGGTTATGGATGTCCTTCGACAACCTCAGGACGAACGGTGGCTTTAGATGATCAGCGGGAAACTCCGTCCATGGAAACGAAGAACTCCCGGTCACCAACCGTAGGATAGCCGACGACCGATGTGACTTCCATGCCGGGCACGCTTAATCCTGCGTTGACAATCCATTTGTTGAAGTCGGCCACAGAATCCGAACCCAGGAATTCGTCCACGGGCATCCAAATGCACTCTTGAATTTCCTGGGTCTGCATGGTTATTTCCCTGGTTAACGGCGTTAGTCGGCAAACGAAGTAGATGTCGGATTTGCCGTAGCGGTAGCCGTGCCAGTGGCGGAAACACACCACCGACTGGAACTCGGTCTCCACTCCTGTTTCCTCAAGCACTTCCCGCACCACGGCGTCGGCCAAATGCTCCCCGGATCGCAACGCGCCGCCGGGAAGTTTCAACGTAGCGGGCCGCCCACCAAATCCGAACTTTTCCCGGACCACCAACAGCTCTCTGTTTTCGGTGAGCACCACCCCACCGGCGCCGATGTAGTGGGAAGCGTAGGGCGGAACGTGGGAGCCCTCGACAAGAGAACAGGTCAAAAGAAGGTAATCATCACCGGCGTGATGGTAGGTGAATCCGGCGTCAACGGCCACGGGCACCAAGGCCGCTTGTTTGATGGGTATCTCGAGCCAAACAACCAGAACGCCGTCGGAACGCCACAGTTCAATGGAGTGTCGCAGGTCGGCCCGGAAATCTTGAGACGCTTCAGGCAAACTCTGAGGATCGATTACCACTCCGCCGAAGGGATTGGCTTTGTAAGACAGCGCCTGAGCCATGATTGCCTCCCCTATGGCGTCGATGTTTGGTTAATTTTGCCCGCCTGCCACTAAGCGGGAAAAAGTATAGCACATGCGTTCGGCCTGCCTCAAAACAGGACTGACATTCTGACCCCGTTCCGGCGCTTATCCTATGCTAAAATCCCTTCATGCCTCTATCCACCTTCCATCCTATAATTCAGCGGTGGTTTTCCAGCAAATTCGAAGGGCCCACCGAGGCTCAAGCTACCGGCTGGCCCGCCATAGCCAAGGGCCGCCATACCTTGATCGCAGCACCCACCGGTTCCGGTAAAACTTTGGCCGCTTTTCTGACCTGCATCGACGCCTTGGTGAGGCAAGGGATGAGTGAAGGGCTGCCAGACGCGACCCAAGTTGTCTACGTCTCTCCTCTCAAGGCGCTGTCCAACGACATTCAAAAGAACTTGGCCACGCCCCTGGAGGAAATCGCCAGCTTGGCCAAAGAAGCGGGCACAATCTTTCCAGAAATTCGCACCGCCGTCCGCACCGGAGACACAAAGCAGTCCGAACGGCAGCGAATGGCCAAGAAGCCTCCTCACATTTTGATCACTACGCCCGAGTCTCTATACATATTGCTCACCTCCAAGAGCGGACGTGCGGGTCTGGGAGAGGTGAAGACGTTAATTGTGGACGAGATCCACGCCATCGCCGACGACAAGCGGGGCTCTCATCTCACCCTTTCTGTGGAGCGACTTTGTGCCCTTTCTCAAGAGCCGATAACCCGCATAGGCTTGTCCGCTACCCAGCGCCCAATCGAGGAAACCGCCCGATTTTTGGTAGGTAACGACAACACCAATGGGTCTGGCAACCCAGACTGCTTAATCGTAGACACGGGTCACCGGCGGGAAATGGACCTGGACCTGCATATGCCGGAAATGGAATTGGGACCCATTGCCAGCCACGAGTTGTGGGACGAGACGCTGGACACCGTGGCCGGTATGGTGCGAAAGCACGAAACGACCCTAGTCTTTTGCAACACTCGCAGAATGGTGGAAAGGGTCTCCCATCAACTGGCGGACCGCTTGGGAGAGGATGCGGTAGCGCCCCACCACGGCAGCCTTTCCAGGAAGAGCCGGCTGGCAACGGAAGAAAGACTGAAAGCCGGTCAATTGCAAGTTTGCGTGGCTACGGCGTCGCTGGAACTGGGCATCGACATTGGGGACATCGACTTGGTCTGCCAATTGGGCTCTCCTCGTTCCCTCAGCTTAGTCTTGCAACGGGTGGGACGTTCGGGTCACGCAGTTGGCGGAACTCCTAAAGGGCGGCTATTCCCCCTCACACGGGATGAGCTGGTGGAATGCACGGCGCTGTTGTCCGGCATACGGCGAGGCGAGTTGGACACGCTGAAAGTTCCACCCTGGCCGCTGGACGTCTTGGCGCAGCAAATTGTAGCCACCTGCGTTTCAGGGGACTGGGAAGAGGATGCCCTGTTTGAACTCGCCCGCAAGGCCTATCCCTACCGAGATTTGCCTAGGGAAAAATTTGACCAGGTTATTGAAGCCCTATCCACCGGTTTTGCTCCCCGTTTGGGCGGCAAGGGAGCTTTGTTGCACCGGGACGGGGTGAACCGCAGGGTGAAAGCCCGGCGTGGCGCCGGAATTGCCGCCATGACCAGCGGCGGAGCCATCCCCGACAACGCCGACTACGACGTTATTGCAGACCCGGAAGAGACCTTCATAGGGACGGTGAACGAGGATTTCGCCATTGAAAGCCTGGCGGGAGATATTTTCTTGCTGGGCAACACTCCTTGGAGGATAAGGCGGATAGAGAGTGGAAAGGTAAGGGTGGAGGACGCTCAAGGCGAATCGCCGTCGGTGCCTTTCTGGCTGGGTGAAGCGCCTGGCCGGACCTTAGAGCTCTCCCAAGAAGTAACCGACTTGCGCGAAGGCATCGACCAGCGCTTGGACCGGCCCCCAGAGGCGCAAGCATGGGTGATGTCTCGGTCGGGCGTAAGTGAGGAAGCTAGTCGGCAGTTGGTGGCTTATTTAGAAGAAGGCAAGCGAGTGCTGGACATGGTGCCCACAGGACGCCGGGTCATCGCCGAGCGGTTTTTCGACGAAAGCGGTGGAATGCAACTGGTGATTCACGCCCCCTTTGGCGCAAGAATAAACCGGGCTTGGGGCATGGCCCTACGCAAGCAAATTTGCCGTTCTTTTGATTTCGAATTACAGGCCACGGCCACCGACGACGGCCTGAACTTCTCCCTGGGTCCCAATCTGTCCTTCCCCTTGGACGAGGTATTTTCTTACATCAAGTCTCACGCGGCGGAGGCGGTGTTGACTCAAGCGGTGCTACAGGCGCCCTTGTTCATTACCAGCTGGCGCTGGACCGCTACTCGAGCCTTGGCAATTTTGCGCCACATGGGGGGGCGGAAGGTCCCGGCGCCGTTGGTTCGCATGCGTTCCGATGATCTTCTGGCCGCCGTTTTCCCGGCCCAGGTCGCCTGCCAAGACAATGCCATGGCTGGCGACGTCGAAGTTCCAGATACGCCATTGGCTTTCGAGACAATGCGGGACTGCTTGACCGAGGCCATGGACTTAGATGGGTTGAAAGATGTCCTTATCGGCATGGAGCAGGGAGAAATAGAGGTCTTTGCCAAGGACACGGTCCAGCCGTCGGTGTTCGCCCACCAAATCCTAAACGCCATGCCTTACGCGTTTCTGGACAATGCCCCCTTGGAGGAGCGGCGAGCCAGGGCCGTTTCCCTTCGCCGGGCTCTGCCTGACGACCCCAGAGACCTGGCCGCTTTAGATGCCGATGCTGTGGACCAAGAAGGGCAAAACGCTTGGCCGCGGGTACGTGACAAAGATGAACTCCACGACGCTTTGCTGGTCTTAGGACTTCTGCCCGAACACCAAGCGTCGAATAGCGACCAAACCATGTTTTCCCATAAACCTTCGCCCCAGCTGGCGAAGTCTTGGTTCGACGAACTTTCCGCTGAGAGCCGGGCTTATTCGCTCGTGCTGCCCGGTTCGGGCATCAGTTGGGTAGCGTCGGAGCGGCTCGCTTTGGTCAAAGCGGCGCTGCCGGGCGCCGTGTTCCAGCCAACGCCCCCGGCAAGTTGGCTCGCCACCCAAGAAACCAATGAAGAACTTACGCAAGAACAGGCGGTTCTAGGTTTGGTGCGAGGTTGGGTGGAGTGCTCCGGCCCGGTTACCGGCACCGGTTTGGCTGGCACGTTGGGACTAGACGTGGGCGACGTTGGCTATGCCTTGGCCCAACTGGAAAACGAGGGATTGGTACTGCGGGGCCGCTTCACCCCTCATTTAAACCACGATATTGAAGAGTTTTGCGACCGGCGCATTCTCGCGCGAATCCACAGGGCTACCATCGACCGTTTACGGAAAGAGGTTGAGCCGGTCACACCCGCCCAGTTTTTGCGCTTCTTGTTCGAGTGGCAGCACCTCTCTCCTGATTACCGCCTCCAAGGCGAAGGTGGCTTGCTGGACATCATCGAAGTTCTGCAAGGATTCGAGGCGGCATCGGGCGCCCTGGAACACGAGTTATTAACGGCGCGGATGGCAGATTACAAGCCCGCATTGCTGGATAACTTATGTTTGGGCGGAGAGGCGGTATGGGGCAGATTTCCCCACCGGCGAGAAAGCAATCCTTTTGGAAACGACTCCTCTGTAAAAAGCGCTCTCACGAGGACTACGCCCATCGCCATTGCCCTCAGGGAGTCGTTGGAGTGGCTGTTGGACCGGCCGGAAGACACCGATTCCGGCGCAGTCTCCGGGTTGTCCGGAGCTACATTGGAAGTAACTGAGGTATTGACCCGACGTGGCGCGTCGTTCCTCTCGGAGATTATTTCCGCCACGCGCCGGCTTCCCTCTGATGTCGAGGAGGCTCTCTGGCAGCTGGCGGCGGCGGGTAGGGTAACGGCTGATGGTTTAGACCCATTGCGGCGGCGGATTAACGGCAAACCGAACCGGCGGCGCAAAGACCTGAGAAACCGGAGGACCACCCGCTCCCGCAGGACGGGATTCAGCCGATGGTCGCTGTTGGTCGCGCCTGAGGATAATCGAGACAGGCTTGGTGTCGACTACTTGGACCAAATTGAACCAAAGGCCAGACAATTGCTCCGGCGCTACGGCGTGCTGTTCCCTGAGTTACTGGCCAGGGAGCCGATGGCGCCAAGATGGCGGGACCTGGTGCGGGTGCTAAGGCGGCTGGAAGCACGTGGTGAAATCCGGGGTGGCCGATTCGTCAGCGGGTTCATCGGGGAGCAGTTCGCTTTGCCGGAAACCATAGAGACATTGCGGGCCTCAAGAGACCGGGAGCCACATGGCCGGTTTATAACCGTATCCGCATGCGACCCCCTGAATGTGGTTGGCATCCTGACGCCCGGGGAACGGGTACCTGCCGTGCTAGGGAACCGCATCGTTTTTAGGGACGGTGTCACCATGTGCTCCTTGGAAAGCGGCAACGTGGTCGACCGCATTAGCGGCGACGACGAGTTGCTGGCGAAAGCACGGGACCAGTTGTTTATCTCCCACGCCAACGAGGTTCCTGATTCCGAACCAGTCCCGATGCTAACCACGGGTTAGGCGCCAGATCGGGATACGACCTTCCGAGCGCAGCGAGGAGTCTCTTAACTAAGCTGAGCCCACGCATAAGATTCCTCGTCGCTCCGCTCTTCGGAATGACAGTCTCTTATTTCTATTTTCTGAGCGATGACGAATGCTTCGCCGCCTATGCGCTTGATTGAAAATGCAATGTCCCTATGCTAACGTTAGCTAGATTTCAGGCAAAGCTTTTCACCCGGGACACTCTAGAAAACCGCCGCTGATAGCTGACTGCTGGAAGCTGAGCGCTCCCGCGTCCAAGCGGGCTTTGGATACGTACTTGACCGACTTTAGATTTTCTCCCAACCCAAACCAGGCCCATCTGATTAACTGGCAACCGTGGGGCGAACCAGCCTTCTCCCAAGCCCAAGCGGAAAACAAGCCGGTCTTATTGGCCGTTTCCGCCGTCTGGTGCTACTGGTGCCACGTGATGGACGAGACTTCTTACTCGGACCCGGACGTGGTCCGGATTATTAACGAGCACTTCGTCCCCGTCCGTGCGGACAGCGACCACCGGCCAGACATCAACAATCGCTACAACGTGGGCGGTTGGCCCACCACCGCCTTCTTGACCGGACACGGAGGGCTCATCGGCGGCGCCACTTACTTGCCGCCCGACCAATTTCTGGCAATGTTGCTGGAAGTGCAGAAAGCCTACGAGGAAGACAGACATCAGATTTACGAGCATGCCCAGGAATTGCTGCGGGCAAAGAAAGAGCAGCTGAGCAAAGTACAGGCCGGACCGGAAATTTCTTCGGCCTTGGTGGACCGTCCAGCGAGAGCCCTGGCTGGCGCCTATGACCCTACTAATGGCGGTTTTGGGGAGGAACCCAAATTTCCCAACGCACCGGTGTTAGCGTTTTTGCTTCATTTGACACGCACCAGGCAAGAAGACTTTTACCGCGCAATGTTGACCAAGACCCTAGATTCCATGGCCGCAAGCAGTGTTTTTGATAGCCACGAAGGGGGCTTCTTCCGCCACTGCGCCAACGCCGATTGGTCGGAAGCCCAGTGGGAGAAGCTGCTGGAAGACAATCTTAACTTGGCCCGGGTGTATCTGGATGCTGGGCTGGTATTGGACAACGATGATTACAGGCAGGTAGCGAACCGGGGCTTTGACTTTGCCATGGACCAGTTGTTTGACCATGAAATCCCTGGTTTCCGGGGCAGCCAAGGCGCTCATTCCGATTATTTCGGTTTGCCTCTCGCAGACCGGCAGGAAAAAACAGCACCGCCTGCGGACCCTTCTTGCTACGCAGCCAGCAACGCGCTGGCGGTATCTGTTTTGCTTGACGCATCAGTAAAACTGAGTCGCCCTGTTCTGGGCGCTACTGCGCTCTCGGTACTAAAAACCCTGGACGGGGCTGCGGAAGCAGGAACCTTGAGTCACGTCTACGATAAAAATGGCCCCGGCGAGTTGCCTGCTTTCCTAGGTGATTGGGCCCATTTGCTGCTGGCGCTGCTGTCGGCGCATAGCCACACTGCCCAAGAGTCTTACCTGGACCGAGCCAAAGCGGTTGCGTTTCAGATCATAGAGCGGTTCTTTGACGAGAAAAATGGCGGGTTTTTCGATATTGAAGCAGCAGGAGAAGGCGAGCCGGAACCGATTGGATACATGCAAGTGCGGGAGAAACATCTGTCCGAGAACCTGGCCGCCGTCACAGGATTACTGAAGCTTAGCCACGCCACCGTCAATGACGACTACCGGCGGGTGGTCGAGGCCACGCTTAGCGCATTTGCGGATTCCTACCGCGAGCACGGTGAGTTTGCCGCTGTTTACGGTTTGGCCGTGGACCTTTGGCTGAATCCCACAGTGGAGATCACCATCGAAGGCCCAACAGAGGACGCCAGCACAGTGGCCATGATATGGGCAGCAACTAAGGTGCCCTACCCAAATTTGGAGATTAGGCCAACGCTGGCCGAAGACCTACCTGCGCCCGCCATGGCCCACGTTTGCTTGAACACCGTTTGCCTGCCCCCAGTTACCGACCCGGATAATTTGGCCAGTTCGGTGGCGGAGATGGGTTCCCCTCAGGACGGTCCATTCGAGAACATCTTTGAGCGGTTTACCGGCCTGTAATACCATAGACTAAGTTCCACGGCCTACAGAACCATCAATCCAGAACGCACAAGCACAAAGCTCAACTAAGTCCATAGCGTTACAATAGTGCCCTGTGATTTTTAAGGTATAGCGAACCAGGAGTGACATCACGTGTTTAGGACCGCTGATTGCGGCTCCCTCAGGGAGACTGACATAGACAGCAACCAAACCCTAGTGGGTTGGGTTGACCGGCGCCGGGACCACGGCGGAATCATTTTTATAGATTTGCGGGACCGTTCCGGCTTGGTGCAGGTCGTCTTAAATCCCGAACTCTCGGCCCAGGCCTACCAGGTTGCTGAGGAACTGCGCTCAGAATGGGTCGTGCAGATTAAGGGAACAGTGAGCCGGAGACCAGAGGGCAGCGAAAATCCGGGGATGGACACCGGTATGGTGGAGGTGATTGCCGACGAGGCCACGGTCTTGAACCAATCCCTGACGCCGCCTTTTTACATCGCTGAAGACGCCGGCGCTGACGAAAGCCTGCGTCTCAGATACCGCTATCTGGACCTGCGGCGTCCGCCGATGCTACGTAACCTGACATTGCGGCACCGGGTAGTAAAGTTCATTCGTGATTTTCTTGACGCTCAAGGCTTCCTTGAGATTGAGACGCCTATCCTTATCAAGAGCACGCCCGAAGGCGCTCGGGACTTTTTGGTGCCGAGCCGCATGCAACCTGGCAGTTTTTACGCTCTGCCCCAGTCGCCCCAACAGCTCAAGCAATTACTGATGGTGTCCGGCGTGGAGAAATACTTCCAAATCGCTCGCTGTTTCCGTGACGAAGACCTCAGGGCCGACCGCCAACTGGAGTTCACCCAGCTCGACCTGGAAATGAGTTTTGTGGATGAAGAGGATGTTCTCAGCCTAACCGAGGAGCTTTACAGCGGCCTTATCGAGTCTGTAACTCCGGATAAGAGACTAACCAAGCCTTTCCACAGGCTCACCTACGATGAAGCAATGTCCGATTACGGCACGGACAAACCCGACTTGCGTTTCGGGCTGAAAATGACCGAGGTTAGCGATCTGGCCAACGAGACTGAGTTTCGCGTATTCCTGTCCACGGTGGAGCGGGGCGGCATCGTCAAAGGCTTTGTCGTTCCCCAACAAGCTATAAACACCAGTTCCGTGATGAAAGAACTGGAGGAAATCGCGAAAGAGGCTGGCGCCGGTGGGTTGAGCCACATTCGCTTTCGCGGAGTGTCCGCCATTCAAGACATGAACGACGAGGAAATTCTATACTCTGCCGGGCTGCGAATGCCCAGCGAATGGAGCCAGCGCTTGGCCGACCAGATGGGGGCGCACCCCGGCGACCTGGTGTTGTTGATGGCCGGACAGGAAAAGCAGGTAAACGCATGGCTTTCCATCATGCGCAACCACATGGCCCAGCGCCTGGAACTGGCCGACCCGGATGCCTTGGCCTTCGCCTTCATAACCGAGTTTCCGCTTTTCGAGTGGAACGAAGACGCCAACCGCTGGGACTCTTCTCACCATCCGTTCACGTCGCCGGCGGACGGCCAAGAAGGCATGCTGGACGGCAACGACTTAGGCAGCATCAGGTCGAAGGCCTACGACATGGTCTGCAACGGCTCGGAATTGGCCAGCGGCAGCATCCGGATTCACCGCCGGGAACTACAAGAAAAAGTGTTCAGTATTTTGGGTTACGACGCCGGGGAAACAGCCAGCCGCTTCGGGCAAATATTAGAAGCCTTCGAGTATGGAGCGCCTCCCCACGGCGGAATAGCCCCGGGAATCGACCGCTTGGTGGCTATCTTGACCGGAAACACTTCCATACGAGAAGTCATTGCATTCCCCAAAACGCAGAGCGGCGTCGACCCCTTGTTTGATTCCCCGGCTCCCGTGTCTCAGGCCCAGTTGGATGAGCTTTCCTTGCGAATTTCCGACTAATGTCCGGGCCTTCCGCCACGGCGATCACCACGGCAATTGCAGGGTTTCCAGCAACAAAATAACGGCCTGCCGTTTGATACAGCAGGCCGTTCGTTTGATGATTAATCAGGAAATGATCCGGCTGGGAAAGCCGATAGCTGTATCCCCCTTACTTAGACACCTTTGCCTTGGCGGGCAGCGCTGGTGAGCATGGCCCGGTTATAGAAAGCGTTTGTCGCCAGTTCCAGATTCTCGGATTTACCCGCCCACGCCTTTAAAGGCTCCCCTTGCAGGCTCCGGCCGAAGGAGAAACTGAGCTCCCAAGGCGCCCCCTCTTCTGCGGCGCGCTGGTTGATGGCGTTTAGATTGGAAGTTACGGAGTCGTCGGCTTCGCCACCGGAGAGAAAAACCAACCCTGTGACCGCGGCGGGCACTGAGCGCTTGAAACAGTCTATACTCTGCTTGGCAACTTCCTGAGGTTTTGCGCGGTCAGAAGCGGAGCCCCCGGTTATTATCATGCTTGGCTTTAATAGAGTGCCTTCCAAGAAAACTTTCTGCTCGACCAACTGGCGGTAGACCTCGTGAAGGGTGAATTCGCTGGCCTCGAAGCAATCTTCGATGCTGTGGTCTCCGTCTCTCAACACCTCCGGCTCCACAATGGGCACTAGGCCGGCTTCTTGGCTCAGGGCGGCGAAACGAGCCAGGGCATGGGCATTAGCAGCGACGCAGTAATTGGACGGAATGTCGTCACCGATAGAGATTACGGCACGCCACTTGGTAAACCTGGCGCCCAGTTCATAGTATTCATTCAGCCGGTCCCGCAGACCATCTAGCCCTTCGGTAACCAACTCGTCTGGAGCGCCCGGAAGGGCTTGGGTCCCTTTGTCCACTTTAATGCCGGGGATAATTCCCTGGTTCTCCAATACCTTAACCAGCGGTGTGCCATCGGCCCCATTCTGGCGAATGGTCTCGTCGAACAATATCACGCCGCTAATATATTCAGAAGCGCCGACAGTCCGGAAAAGCATCTCCCGGTAATCCCGCCGATTTTCTTCCGTGGACTCCACATTGATCGAGTCGAACCGCCGCTTGATTGTGCCACCGCTCTCATCGGCTGCCAGTATGCCCTTGGTGTTCGCCACCAGCGCTTGAGCAGTCTCAACTAGTTGCTGTTTGTCCACGATCACCCCTCCTTCAAGTCTTATCCCGGTCTTGCCGCCGATGAGTTGGCGAAACTAACCGCCGCTGATTATCGACACGGTCTGTTCAACCACGTCCTTATTACCCAAAATCAATGGCGTGCGTTGATGTAACTTTTCAGGCATGATGTCCATGATCCGCCGATAACCTGTTGACGCTGCGCCGCCCGCTTGCTCAGCCACAAAACCCAGCGGGTTAGCTTCGTACATTAGGCGCAGCCGGCCTTCTTGCCGGTTCTTATCTGCGGGATACAAGAATATGCCGCCCTTCAGCAGGTTCCGGTGGAAGTCGGCTACAAGAGAGCCCACGTACCTCTGAGAATGGGCGTTGCGAAGGTTAAGCACAGCCTGCTGAGTGGCATCGTCCAACGATTTAAAGTTGCCTTCGTTGGTGCTGTAATAGGGACATTCTTCGGGGATGCGAATGTCAGGGTGGGTTAGGGAGAAATCCCCCGACTTGGAGTCTAAGGTGAAACCGCTCACAGCGCTATTGGTGGCCACGACGAAAACTGTGCTAGACCCGTAGACCACATACACAGCCGCAACCTGTTCATTTCCGGGTCTAAGCAAGGAATCTTCGGTGACTTCCCCATCGCCGGTTTTCCGCCATATACCGAAAATCGAGCCTATGCTCACCGCAACGTCGATGTTTGAGGACCCGTCGAGAGGATCCATGAGCACCATGTAGGAATGATCCTCGAAGTTGTCAACGATGACTGGTTTTTCTATCTCTTCACAGCCAATAGCGGCCACGGAGCCGCTATCTGAGAGAACTTGGACGAAGGTGTTGGAACTGATCTCATCCAGCCGTTGGACAATTTCCCCTTGCACATTGGTCTCGCCGGTGCTGCCAAGAACATCGCCAAGGGCGGCCGACTGTACATGTTCCTGAACTTGGCGGGAACCGTTCGCGATCGCAATGACAACAGCATCTAAGCCCGTAAGTTGGCCGTTGCCGCTCCAGGATGTGGTCAAGAATTCCTTGAGAGTCGGACAATGCCCTAACGTCACTTCGCTCCACCTCCCCAATTTACAACCCAAATTCTTGATGTCGTAGGTCTGATAATCTCGTGGGATAAGGCTATCCGGCAGATGGCATTTCCGGCCAAAGTGCTGCCCGGCCGCCGTCCTTGATAACCCATATTTTACGCCTGTTGCCGGAGCTCATACCAAGGCTTCCGGGAATGGGCAAACCGATTTTAGCAGCACTAATTTACCTTAGTCAATCGAACGACGGAGCGTGCGGTCACTTCCGGGTCGCCTGCTAGACCTAGGGCTATGGGCCTAAACTTTGGGCGTAGCATCGAATATCTGTTAATATGAATCTACAATGGCCCTGTCTGCTTTGGAGTTGGGAAATATCGGGTTACGCCTGTCAGGGTCTAGAGTTAACGGTCCTAAAGTTGTAAAGTAGTCGTTATGAGTACGCTTTTACTGATTGCCGCTTTGGCGCTGGTTTCCATCTGGACGGCCCGGCTGGCCAAGGCAAAAGAAAAAAATCCATGGCTATGGGGTGGCGCTTCTTTCGTTCTGGGCATACCTACGGTCCATCTTTTCGCTGTAGTTCCCTTAATCATCTTGATGTTTCTGAAGACCCCTCAGCAGCACGCAGATACCATCGTAATAACCACGACTTGTCCCAAGTGCCAGTCAAAATCGGCTAGAAGTTCCCGTTTTTGCACGACATGCGGTTGGGAGCTGGCGCGGGTCAACACACTGGATACGCCCCAAGAAGTCGAGCAGCCCTCCGGCGCCGCACCAACCCAAACTCAGGAGCCGCCGGAAGTTGTTCAAACGCCCGCCCAGGGGAATGCCCAACCTGCGGAAGTAGGCGACGAGTCCAGTCCCGCTCCAGTAACAGACCAATCTCCACAACCTGAATCACAACAGTCGGCGGCCGCCGAGACTGTAACAGCGGAACCAGTCACGGCGGAAATCGGAGCGTCTGTGGCTGCAGAGGAGCAGACGGACGCTGAGCCGGCTAGTGAGGATCCTTCAGAGGAGATGCCGGCGCCGGTCACTGCATATCGCATACCGGTCCCAGTGGACGTTCCCACAGCCGCCGCAATGACTGAGAGGGGCGTTCGGCTGTTTAACCAAGGGCGGACACAAGAGGCAATCGACCAGTTCACCAAGGCGATCGCCCTGGATGCCAACTTTGTTGAGGCTTGGGCTAAACGAGCCGAGGCATATGCGCTGTTGGGCAGAGGCGACCAAGCCGCCGAAGACCAGCGCCGGTTGGACTCCTTAAACGCCAGTTCCTCTTAAACGCCTCTAATGCTCACGGCTATTAGTCAAGGTTAAATTGCCATAATGTGGTAGCCAGCGTCCACCGGAATGACCGAGCCTGTAATCCCGCTTGACAGGTCGCTGCAAAGAAACAGGGCCGTGTTGGCCACCTCATCAGCGCTAATGTTTCTCTTGAGCGCCGCTTTCTCAGCGTGGTGGCGCCTCATTTCCATGAACCCGTCGATCCCGCGGGCAGCCAGGGTTTCCAGCGGCCCGGCGGATATTGCGTTTAACCTGATGCCTTGTTCCCCGAACTCGAAGGCCAATTGCCTAACTTCGTGCTCAAGAGCCGCTTTGGCCGTTCCCATGACGTTGTATCCCGGGTATACCCTTTCCGACGCGTGAAAGGTCATGGTCACCACGCTGCCGCCGCTGGTCATCAAGGGCGCAGCATGCTTCACCAACGGCAGTAAAGAGTAGGCGCTAATTTCGAGGGCGATCCGAAAGCCTTCGCGTCCGGTCTCGGAAAAGTTGCCTGCCAAATCTTCCCGGTTGGCGTATGCGATGCTGTGGATCAGAAACGAAATGTCTCCAAACTCTTCTCGCACTTTACTGAAAACAGCCTCGATCTGGTCGTCGTCCGTGGCGTCGCAGGGAATGACCAAGGCACCTTCCAAGGTACCAGCTAAGAGGGTAACCCTTTCTTTCAGGCGATCGCCCTGGTAAGTCAATGCCAACCGTGCGCCCGCTTGGCCCAAAACGCGAGCAATGGACCAAGCGATGCTGCGGTCATTGGCCACGCCTAGGACCACTCCTTTTTTTCCTTTTAAGTCTATTGGAAACACCGGTGCCTCCCTAGCTTTGGCATGGCATAATATTTACGAGAATTCCGGCGCGACTTGGTCCAAAAATGTCTCCAATTGTCGCATCGGCTCAAAGCCGGCCAAGCGAACGACCAACGTTTGAGCGCCTGCCTCTACGTATTCTGCCATTCGTTCTTTGATTCTATTCGGCGCTCCGAACGGACCCCAGCGCGTGCCCCAAATCTCCGACCCATAATAGCGGGTCAGCCATTTGGTGGCCTCCGCTTCAGCCTTTGCCTCATTTGGGTTTAAGTTCACAGTCATGTAAAAAGTGGCTTCGAACTTTGCGGAGTCTCGCCCCAAGTCCGCATGAATCGCCCTCACCTTTTGCACTAGTTGAGCATATTCCTCGGGCGTGTCTGAGATAGATATCAGGCCATCCCCTAACCTGGCCGCCCGGAACATCTGGGCGTCCTGTTGGGCACGCCAATGACTAGCCAGTAAGAAGGGTATCCCTTCCGGCTGGGTGTGCCTAGGCAATATCCTGGCTCCGTCGAGATTAAAATGTTTCCCCGCGAAGGTAACTGGCTCCCCGGTACCAAGCCCGTTCACTATCTGTACAATCTCTTCCAAGCGCCCCGCCCGATGCTTGTGATTGAGCCCGGCGGCGCTCCATTCCCGTATTTGGTCTTCGTTAAATGCTCCACCGACCCCGGCGCCTATTACTAAGCGGCCCTTGGACAGCAGGTCCACGGTGGCCAGCGTTTGGGTTAGCAGAACTGGATGTCTCAGCGCCGCCAGAAGGACCGCTGTGCCCAAGCGGATCCTTTGGGTATGACTCGCGATCGCCGCCAGCATTGCCAGGGGCTCCAGCCGGGGTTTAGCGGTTAGGCTATCGCCGACCCAAACGGAGTCCAATCCGGCGGCTTCCACACGGCGGGCCATCTCTATTATCAGGTCGGCGCTTTCCGGTGGCTCATCTGCGATGACCAAACCCCTGGTCGGTAGCAGTATTCCTAGTTTTACTTTGTCCATGCGGCTGTCCGGTCAATTCTATCGTCAGCTATTCGTCTTCTAATCATGACTGTTGTTATTCGCGGGAAGCAGAGAGGATCAACCCTCTTTTTGTGGCGTCCGCCTTGGCAACAAACGCTTTATCAACCCCGGTTCCATATGCTCGTAGGTCTCCAAGTCACCCGGAGTATCCAAGTCAAAACCCAAGCCGGGGCTATAACAGATTGCCACCGAAATCCCCATAGTCGCCGCTTGAGAAAGGTGTCTGATGAAACTTTTGCCTCCCAACTCCGCCCGGAAGGGCGTCCCATGGGGCACCAGAATGGCATTGGTGCCTCCGTCCCGCCGTGCCGGGGCCAAGCTGATATTGCTCTGTTGCCGTGATGATTGGAGCACGCTGTGAACATCGCTGGCCTTGATAAAGGGCAGGTCGCTGGCCAGATACATGGCGGCATTTCCTTGGGCGAATGCCCTGTCGAATGCCCGGTTTAGTGTATCGTTGAGGTCGCGGCCCATTTCTTCTAGCCATAAACCGCCAGCGTTGCGGGTCGCGTTCCGAACCCTGCTATCGCCACCTACCACCCAAAACGACCCAATAGATGCTGATTTGGCCGCTCCGATCACCCTCCGCAACATGCCCAATGCCAAGTCTTCCCTATCTGCTTCGGAGAATTCCTTCGATAAACGTGATTTGCTTTCAGATAAGGGTTTCATCGGAATTATAATGATGATGCCCCTAAGCTCGGGATCAGATGATCCCTCGCCGCCAGGAACAGGAGCAACCGGTTGTTCTTCCATTGGGTTACCTGTTCCCCAAGGCAATGACCGACTGGCCCAATGCAATTTTGTCGGATTCGGTTTGCATGATTATCGAATCTACCACCGGTTTTATTCCCAAATCTTCAATCCGAGGGCCGAGATGAGAATCTTGTCCGTCAATAACGAAATAATCGCAAAAGTCCCGGTATTGATTTGCCACTCCCACACACGAGACTTCTTGGCCAAGTTCCGACATTATTTTACCAGCAGGGCCTTTGACTGCGTCTCCGCCGACGATTGGGCTCACGGCCACTTTTCGCGCTGATGATTTCTTAAGGGCATCTAGCACGCCCGGCAAAGCCAGAATGGGACCCATGCTCAGGAACGGGTTGGAAGGGCAGAACACGATAAGGTCTGCGTCGTTCAAGGCCAACTCCAAACCGGGGGATGGTTTGGCCGCCTGAGCGCCGTCGTAACGGATGGACTGAACAACCGGCTCGGCCCCCTGATGCACGAAATACTCCTGCATGGACAGGTCTCCGTTGGGCGTCCCAATGACGGTTCGGACCGGGTCGTCGCTCATGGGAATTACTTTATGTTCTACACCAAGGCTCTTGCAGAGCTCCAAGGTGACCTGCGAGAGCGTCGCCCCTCGACCCAGGAGCTGGGTGCGGCGGATGTGAGTGCCTAAATCTCTATCGCCAAGATTAAACCAAGTGTCCGCTCCGTATTGCTTTAACATGGTCAAGGCGGTGAAAGTGTCGTCTTTGAGACCCCATCCAAACTGGGGGTCTGACAAACCCGCCAAGGTATACATCATCGTGTCCAAGTCGGGGGAAACATGTAAGCCGTGGAAGCAGTCGTCATCGCCGGTGTTCACGCAAATTACCAAATGCTCGGAGGAAAGCACTCGGGTGAGGCCCAATGCCAGTTTGGCGCCGCCGACACCGCCCGCAATTGCCAGGGTCTTACCAGCCATGGGGAAAATTATAACTCCGCAAGACGGTGGGGAAAAGGATGCAAGGAAAAATTCGTCTTGATGAAACTGCCAGCGAAACGTATCATCGAGATTCCCGGCCGGATTAAGCTAGAACTCAACCGGAAGTCCCCGATGGCGTCATGGCGGACGCGCCTTCATCGGTTTCGTTATCAGTCTCGTTTTCCCTGGATTTGTCTGCATATTTGGGGTGCTGGAATCGGAAATTATCCATCTGCACCAGCATGTTATAAGAGCCGAACAATTCTTCTACGTTGTCACCCACCAAATCCAGGGGATCCAGTGCTTCATCGTCATCGCCGAACACCCGGCGAGTGGTGTAGGTGGTGTAACGCTCGGCGGGAACTCGCCCCGCTTGCCGGATCATTTGGCGAAATTCCAACGGTCGCATCAGCTGACCGTGTTGAGCGCCCGCCGAAGTGGAAATCGACTCGTTAATCAGGGTTCCGCCTAAGTCGTTGACGCCGGCGGTCAAGAGAAGTTGGGATACCCTTGAGCCCTCTTTAACCCAGGAGGCTTGAATATTGGGTATCCAGTTATTGAGCATGATTCTGGCGATGGCGTGGACTTTGATGACATCCGTGCCGGTTGGGCCGGAGCGCACATTCTCCACCAGTCTTTTCAGGAACATGGGCGCTTCCGATGCGACAAAGGACAACGGAACGAACTCGGTGATCCCGCCGGTGCGCTGCTGAATTTCCCGAATGTAGGCCATGTGGGAGGCCAAATGAGCATTGGTTTCAATGTGCCCGAACATGACTGTCGACGTTGTGGGGATGCCAAGTTCGTGAGCGGTGGTTATTACCTCGGTCCACTGGTCAACCCTGATGCGGCCCGGCGAGATAATATCCCGCAGGTCTTGGTCCAATATCTCCGCTGATGTGCCCGGAAGGCTGCCAACTCCAGCGTCTTTAAGGCGTTGCAAATACTTGCGAATGCTAATACGGGAGCGGACGGAGCCGTAGAGGACTTCTTCGGGCGAGAAGCCGTGAATGTGCATATCGGGCAGTTCGGCTTTTATGGCCTCGGTCAACTTAATGTAAAGGTCCCCTTCCATTTGAGGAGGAAGACCTGCTTGGATGCATACCTCGGTTGCGCCGTAGTCCCAAGCTTCTTTGGCGCGGCGAATGATCTCATTCACGGGGAGCAAATAACCTTGTTCCTCTCGGAAATCCCGGCTGAAGGCGCAAAATCCGCAGCGTTTTATGCAAACGTTGGTGAAGTTGATGTTGCGGTTGACCACGTAGGTGACCACGTCACCAACAGTGCGCCGACGCAGTTCATCGGCGGTCATCACGACGGCGTTGTACTCGGCCCCCGAGGTTTCGAACAGCGCCTCGGCGTCTTGGGCCGATATGTCTTGGCCTTCCAGAGCCCGATTCAATATCCCGGCTACGCGGGGGTCCAAGTTGGACAGAAGCCCTTCCACACTACCAGTGTCGGATCGACGGTTAGTTCCCGGCATAACGTTGAATTCCCCCTTGGACGTATCCGTC
The DNA here is from genome assembly GCA_002816455.1 of SAR202 cluster bacterium Io17-Chloro-G4. Lineage (GTDB taxonomy): Bacteria > Chloroflexota > Dehalococcoidia > Lucifugimonadales > UBA3495 > UBA1141. The sequence continues at coordinate 42,454 of MUCR01000055.1, forward strand.
GCTGTCGGCCAACTCCATTACGTTGGCCCTAATCGGTCCCGAAAGCCACGTCTCCGATGCTTTGATGTATTCAGGATACACCGGCAACCTGGGCTTCAGTTCAAACCCTTTAAATGCAGTGCGGTCCCTTAATTGGTTCAACCCCGGCCAAGGCGCCTCCGGATTCACGTAGTCTATGGTTAACGGCGAAACGCCCCCCCAGTCATTGATCCCTGCGTCGAGATAAATTTCGTAGTCGTCGGCGCTCAAATTGGGCGGGACTTGAACGTTCATTTCCGGTCCTAGCAGCAGCCGGGCCACGGCTACGGTCCAGAGCAGTTCCTCGGTTTCGGCGTCGGGAGAACCGCCCATGGGTGTTTCCGGTTTCGCACGGAAGTTTTGCACTATTACTTCCTGCACGTGCCCAAAGGCGGAGTGAAGCCGCCGGATCGCCAGCAATGCATCAATTCGCTCTTGGCGAGTTTCCCCAATTCCTATGAGGATACCCGTCGTGAAGGGGACGCGCAACTCCCCTGCTAACTCTATCGTGCGCAGCCTCACTCTAGGACGCTTGCTAGGAGCGAACTCGTGGGGGCCGCCCACTTCATACAATTTCTCGCTGGTGCTTTCCAGCATCAGCCCCATGGACGGATTATACGGTTGGAGGCTGGCCAACTCCCTTCGGCTCATGGTGCCGGGATTGGCGTGGGGCAACATTAAAGTTTCCTCGGCGACCAACTTGCAAATGTGGGCCAAATAATCCAGCGTCGTCGAAAATCCTCTCCGCCCTAGCCACTCTTGGGCCTCAGGGTACCGCTGCTCTGGACGTTCGCCCAGTGTGAACAGGGCCTCGGTGCAACCCAATCGCTGCCCCGCCATGGCGACATCCAATACTTCCTCTGGAGTCATGAAGATATTAGCCCCGGCGGCGGTAGGGTCTTGACGGAAAGTGCAGTAACCACAAAAGTCACGGCAGAGCCGGGTCAAGGGTATAAAAACCTTGGGGGAGAAGGTTACTGTATTTCCTTTACCTTGGTCCCGAAGCTGGGCTGCTGCGGCGCAAAGGTCTTTGAGGCGGCTGGCATCTACGCCCACCAACGTGGCCAACTCCTCTGTGCCGATGGTCTCGCCGCGGGCCACGGCATCCAGCAGTTCGTCCAAAGGAAACGCAGGCGAGTCCCCCGTTTCGACACTTCTACCGGCGCCATCCCTGCGAAGGGCGGTCCCGGACTCCAGGATTTTCAAATCTATAAAGCTCGCTTCAGGTTGGAAAACAGTAAATTCCCAGAGTGAATTCCCAGAAAGAAACGACCCATTCTCGATACTAGTTGAAATATTGTAGCCCTAGAGTCCCGCGCAAGGCAAATGGGTTGCTGCCAGCGTAACGATTTCAGGCGATAAATTGTCGGCGGAAGGGTGTAGCGCCGGAACGACGAGGATGCGGCGAGCGCGTTTGCTGCGAAGTGCGAAATGGGAGCTGAGGCTGAGACTTCTGGGCTTAGAAGCCGGACAACCTGGCTTGGTCGTTGGGGTCCAACTTGGCGTACGGACGACCCAGGTAATCATGGGCCAGCTTGGTGGCGACCCGGCCGCGGGGCGTGCGCTCTATGAAGCCTAACTGCAACAAGTACGGTTCCCAAACGTCCATTATGGTGTCGGCATCCTCATTTATAGAGGCCGCCAGCGTGTCCAGCCCCACGGGTCCGCCGGAGAATTTGTCTATGATGCTTTCTAACAACCGGCGGTCAGACGAATCCAGCCCCAACTCATCAACCTGAAGCTGAGCCAAAGCATCCCTGGCAACGGTCCCAGTGACGCTGTTGTCCGCCTTTACCAAGGCAAAGTCCCTGGAGCGCTTTAGCAGTCTGTTGGCGATTCTGGGAGTGCCACGGGAGCGGGAGGCGATTTCTTTAATCCCTTGCTGATCGGTTTCAACATCCAAAATCCTGGCTGACCGTTGGACAATCACCTTCATGTCGGAGGTGTCGTAATACTCCAACCGGAAAACCGAGCCGAACCGGTCTCGCAGTGGGGCAGATATCATGGAATACCGGGTGGTGGCGCCGATGAGGGTGAAGGGGTTTATCCGCAAATTGACGTTACGGGCCGCCAATCCTTTGCCGACCATCCAGGACAAGAAGAAGTCCTCCATCGCCGAGTAAAGAACCTCTTCTACTACCCGGTTCAGGCGATGCACCTCATCGATAAACAGCACGTCTCCGCGCTGCAAGCTGGTCAAAATGGCGGCCATATCCCCGGCCCGCTCCACCGCCGGGCCAGAGGTGACCCTGATCTCCACGCCCATTTCCTGAGCGATTATGTGGGCTAGGGTGGTCTTTCCCAGACCTGGCGGTCCGTAGATAATCACATGGTCTAAAGATTCGTCTCGAATCTTGGAGGCTTGAATCGCGATGCTGAGGTTATCTTTTGTCTGATTTTGGCCTACAAAGTCTTCTAGTCGCCTGGGACGTAGCGACAGGTCTTGGTCTTCTTCTTGAACCGCTCCCGAGACTAGGCGCTCGGTCATAGCTCCCCTCATCACCACAACTTTTGTCTAAAACGATTCTAGGCTAGGGCCAAATCACCGTCAAGGAATAGCAGTCACCGATTCAGCGGGTCTTAAATGCCGAATTGGTAACTCTTCTGTCTGCTTCTCCAATGGATGTATCGAATTGGCGACGGGCACATCGTATGAGCCGTGGTATTATCCGTTAGGGGCGCCTACGGCCAGTTCTTTGTTTAACCGAGGCACTAATAGATGGGAGCCAAAAATGAAATTCGGCCTATTCCAGTCGGTCCAGCTACCCGAACCTAAACAACAGGTTAGGTACTATCAGGACGCTCTGGAGCAGGTGCTTCGGGCCGAGCAATTGGGCTACCATTCTGTCTGGGTAACCGAGCACCATTTTTCTAGGCACGGCATCGTCTCGGCGACTTTGTCCTTTTTGGCTTACTTAGCTGGCGTGACCAAGACCATGCGCCTGGGCACCGGCGTCGCCGTGCTGCCCTTTCACAATCCCATACAACTGGCCGAGCAGGCAGCTACAGTTGACCTGCTTAGCGGCGGCAGACTGGATTTCGGCATCGGCCGGGGTTTCCAGTGGGGTGAGTTCCACAAGCTGAACATCCCGATGGACGAGGCTAGCCGCCGCTTCGAAGAATCAATGGACGTGGTCATCAAGGCGTGGACTTCCGAGGAGCCTTTTGACCATGCCGGAGAGTTCTGGACTTTCAACGACATGACGGTGCATCCACGGCCGGTGCAAAATCCTTACCCACCGGTGTGGGTCGCCGCAGCCAGCCCCACCAGCGTGGAACGGGTGGCTCACCACGACTGGAACCTGCTCATTGGCCAAGGAGAGCCCTTCACCCAGGTTGGCGAACAGGTCGAAATCTACCGGACTGCGTTGGGCGAAGCGGGGTGGCACTACGACCCAGGCAGGGTCGTGGCGGCCAGGCCTATGTACACAGCAGCCACGGAAGAGCAAGCACGGCGGGATACGGAAGCGCCTTTTATGTGGTTCAAGCAGACCGGCCAGGAAGTGGGGGCGCCACCGGAAAACCGGGTGGAGTTGCTTCCTGAAGAGTTCTGGGCCTACCGCACCCGCTTTTCCAGAGACGTAACCTTCAATTACGACGAAATGTTCGAAAATGTTGCTCTTTTCGGCGATCCGGACCAGGTAGCGGACCACATTCAAATCTTGCGGGATTCGGGCGTGGAGAACTTAATATTTTTCATCAACTACGGTGGAATCGAAAACCGGAAGGTCCTAGACTCCCTGGAGCTCTTTGCCAAAGAAGTCATGCCGCGTTTTGCTGACTAGGGTTTAATTTTTCACCGCAGAGGCGCAGAGAACGCAGAG
>MUCR01000056.1 GCA_002816455.1 SAR202 cluster bacterium Io17-Chloro-G4
ACCGACATCTCGAAACGCTGTTGCATATCGACATCGTCTTCTGTGCCGATGTCCCGGGTGAGGTAGCAAAATTCCAGAGATATCCCATTTGGGTCTAGGAAGTAGATGGACTGAGCCCACCCGTGGTCGACCACGTCGGTAACCGTGACGCCCCTTCCGATTAGTTCCTCCCGTTTGGCGATGAGACCATCCGGCGTGCCAGCCTCGAAGGCGTAGTGATAAAAAGCCCCGGGCACTCCCAATCCTTTGTTGATGCCAGCATCGTAGTCAGAAGGGATTCCGGGCACGTCGTTCGCTTCCATAAATGCAATGAGCTGGTCTTTGCCTGTGTCAAAGAAGACGTGCCTGACATGCCCGCCTTCTTTGATCTTGATGATGTCGCAGCGGACGGCCTTGAATCCCAGAATGTTTTCGTAGAATTCCCGGGTCTTGTCCATATCCAGAGTCGATAATCCGATGTGGGAAAAGCCTTTGTTGGACATATTTGACCGCCTTTTTGCTTTAAGAATTCGAATCAGGTGTGCCTGAATAGTGTTAGTTCGAGTTTAACGTTGCGTCCGATTGCTGTCAATCGAGGCAGCGCCTAAATGGTTTTTCGGTCGCGAGCTCGTTATTCGAGCAAAGGCTGGAATCCAGGAATCGTCTCAACCCCAACATTTCCTGGACACCCGCCTTCGCGGGTGAGACGGAAGCAGATTCCAATTCCCAGCCGTCACAGACTAATACGCTGGCATATATTCCAGCCTTTAGGGACCTAATAAGTTTCAGCAGTCGAGACCTAATCCGAATTGTGCGCCAACAACCGCCGGGCCGTTGCGAACACATTGTCGAACATCTCGGGTGTCAGGCGTCCTGTCAACGTGTTGTGCTGGCTGGGATGGTATGAGGCCAGTAGCGTGATCCCGCTATCAAGTTGGTGGGTTACACAGTGACCGAATTTCGGGCGAGGCGAAGGTAGGACATCGCCATTTGCGGCGCATACCCCCAAGTAGGCGTCGAACGCGAACTTTCCCAGGGCCAAAACGACCTTAGCTTTTTCCAAAAGTTCCAGTTCTCGGACCAAATATGGGGCGCAGTTGGTCCGTTCCGAGGGCAGGGGCTTGTTTTCGGGCGGGGCGCAACGAACGGCGGCGGTGATGTAGGCGTCGGTTAACAACATGCCATCATCCTGGCGCTGAGAGTCAGGGGAGCTGGCGAAGCCAAACCTGTGCAGTGTTCCGTATACCCAATCCCCGCTGCGGTCCCCAGTAAACATGCGTCCGGTACGGTTGGCGCCGTGGGCCGCCGGGGCCAAACCCAATAGCAGCAACCGGGCTTCAGGGTCGCCAAAGCCGGGAACGGGCCGCCCCCAATACTCCCAATCCCGGTACTTGAGGCGCTTGTCCTTGGCCACGGTTTCCCGGTGGGCGACCAAACGTGGGCATTCTCTGCAGTTTGCAACCGCTTGACTCAGCTCGCTCAGCGTTTTGTAGATAGTACCCGCTGGTTGGCTAGTCAAGGTGGTAAAGCTTGGCTACATTGTCCCGCACGATTTTTCGCTGGGTGCTGCTGGGTAGACCGCCCAACTGCTCTTGAATAATTTGCTGGGATTCGGGGAAGAGGCAGTGAAGACCGTTTTCCAGTTCCTCTACTTGAGGGACAAGCAACTTCCACTTGGCTGGCGCCTGAGACGACCACAAATCCGGGGGGCACGCCGTCAAGTCGATGTGGTTGTCCGACGATATGACTTTGTATTCCATTCTTTTCTCCTAAGTGTAGTTGGTCCAACTCTGTCGCCTGACCACGCGAGATTCTCGACAACAACTGCCAAAATTTTAACCTCAGGAGTAATGCTCCGCAACAAACCGTTGCGGTAGACCGTATCGCTTGACAGCTAGTCCTTTGCCGCTACAATCAACGCACCGCAACCCGCCTCCCACTCACTTGGCTTGAGCAGGAAACAAGGAATAACTAGGCGAAAATCGGCGGCACGGACGAGAGGAATTGGAATGAGCACGACGGCTACAAACTTCACTGAAGAGTTTGTGCAAGTAGACTTTGGCAAAGTACACATGATGAAGGGCGGAACAGGCCAGCCGCTGCTCTTATTTCAAGACGACCTGGGAAGCCCTGGATGGCTACCTTTTTATGAAGATCTGGCCCGAAGTTTCACGGTCTATGTACCTTCCCACCCCGGATTTGGTAAGTCCGAACGCCCCAATTGGATGCGAAGCACCCGGGACTTGGCGTTGAGTCATCTTTGGCTCATGAAAACCCTGGGCTTGGAATCGGCTTCCGTAGTGGGTATCGGTTTCGGTGGCTGGGTGGCTGCCGAAATGGCCACCATGTGCCACCACATATTCGACCGAATTGTCTTGGTGGGCGCCGTTGGAGTGCAGCCCACTGAAGGGGAGATATTGGACCAGATTCTTCTTTCCGGAGAGGAGTACACCAAGCTCTGCTTCCATGATCCCGCCAAATTTGAAGCGCTTTACAGCGCAGAAACGACGGTGGATCAGAGAGAAGTGTGGGAAGTGAACCGGGAGATGGCCATCAGGCTGGCTTGGAAACCTTACATGTTCAACCAGTCATTGCCTCATTTGCTGGGCGGTGTAGACACACCCACCTTGGTGGTGTCGACCAAAGACGACAAGGTTGTTCCGGCCAGTTGCGGCCGGAGATACGCCGACCTTCTTCCCAACGCGCGATTGGAAGTCTTGCGCGACTGCGGCCATTGTGCCGACGTTGAGCAACCGGTTGAACTCGCCGCGCTAATATCCGGATTTGTCTCCCAAAAGTAGCGGCAGAAATTCTTTCTTGACCCTAATTTTTCAGGCAGATTAACCAATATTTCGGGAGGTATGCCCAATGCATCTAATGTATTTTACCGAGCAACCAATGTCCGATTATCCCGAGGAGGAAGCAAGGAAGGCTGGTGGTATCAGTGCGTTGATGCTTTCCAACAAACACTTTGACGCAGTCGACGGGAGCCGCCTGTACAACGAGCGGATTGAAGAGTACCTCTACGCCGAGGAAGTGGGCGTAGACGGCATAATGCTAAATGAGCACCACAACGCGCCTTTCTGCATGCAAGCCAGGGTCAACATGTATGCGTCCATCCTGGCCGCCATGACGGAAAAAGTAAAAATTGTCCTCTTGGGCAATCCTCTTCCGGTTTCCGATAACCCCATCCAACTGGCGGAAGAGATTGCCATGGTGGACATGATTTCCAAGGGGCGGCTGGTTTCCGGATTTGTTCGAGGAGGCGGCTCGGAGCAGTTGGCCAACAATACCAACCCCGCCTACAACCGGGAGCGCTTTGAGGAAGCCCACGATCTGCTAATCAAGATATGGTCTGAGCCGGGTCCCTTTCGCTGGGAAGGGAACCATTACCAGTTCCGAGTGGTGAACCCGTGGGCATTGCCACTGCAAAAACCACACCCGCGCATCTGGATACCCGGAGTGTCCAGCATCGAAACAGTGACTTGGGCTGCCGAGCACCGATACCCTTACATTTGCCTGAATACGACGATCCAGCAGACTCAGGATATCTGGGAAGTCTACGATCAAGCCGCACAGCGTGTGGGCTACAAGTCCGGACCGGAGCAACGGGGATACCTTATCCGCTGCCACGTTGCCGACACCGAAGAAAAAGCAATGAAGAACGGCCGGGAGTTCATGTGGATGCTGGGCGAATTCACCGGCTTGGGCCACCCCGTGTGGTTTAGCCCACCGGGTTATAGTTCGCCGGAGTCACGGAGGCGCAGGGCGGAGACCCAAGTTACCCAAAGAGCGGACTCCTTCGACAAGCAACTGGAAAACAAAAATATAATCGCTGGCACCCCGGATCAAGTGATCGCCAGCCTAAAACAAATACTTGAGGAGACTCGACCGTCGATCCTGGCGCTCTGGGGTAATGACGGAAAAGTCGACCATAAGGACTCGATGGACTGCATACGTCTGATGGGGCAAGAGGTGATGCCCGCATTGCGGGAAATCGGTAAGGACTTGGGCCTAGACAGTCCCTTCGAGGTCGACTCGCCCATTAGCCTAGCCGAGACGCCGGCCAGCGAGTTACTCCCCGTGACAGTTTGAGCTTTCTGAGCCCCAAAACTGTCATTCTGAGGAGCGCAGCAACGAAGCTCCGACTCCGTCGCGAGTCCTCGACAACGTCGGGAAATCTCTTGTTCCAGGCACATCGAATCTTCGCTTCTCTCAGAATGACCGGCGCCGTGGGACATTGGGTCAATCCCACAATCCGTAGGGGCGGTTCGCGAACCGCCCCTACACCCGGGTAGGGACGCAACTTAAGGAGGTCTTAGATAAATGACTACAGTGGGCACGGGCAAATACACCTACGAATTAATCGAGGACTGGGCGAAATTGCCGCCGGGCGAGAGCTTCGGCATGGTCAGCGCTATAACCACCGACGCCCAGGACCGGGTCTTCGCTTTCCAGAGGAAGGATCCACCGGTGCTGATTTTCGATCGGGACGGAAATCTCACCAGTTCCTGGGGCAACGGCTCCTTCCTCTTTGCTCATGGCATCTACATCGAAAACGACACGGTCTACCTAACCGACCGGGACGCTTCCACCTGCATCATGTACACGTTGGACGGCAAGCCGATTCAAATGCTAGGCAGGCACGGCGAGCATTCCGACACCGGCTGCGAAAATCCAGGGGACCTGTGTCCAAGAGCCGCCGGGCCCTTTAACTATCCCAGCGAGTTGGTGCCCTCGGCATCGGGCGACCTGTACGTTTCCGATGGGTACCGAAACGCCAGGGTCCACCGGTTCAGCCATGACGGTCGGTTGATCTCATCCTGGGGTCAGCCAGGCAAGTCCGGCCCCAACGAGTTTCACTTGCCCCATAGCTTGATCGTAGACGGTGACCGTATCATCGTTTGCGACCGAGAGAATCACCGTATCCAACTATTCACGCTAGATGGTGAGTTCATAACAATGTGGAACGACATCAAACGGCCCATGGATATCTCCATGGACAGGGACGGCTTGTTCCACGTAAGCGAGGGTCAAGTGGACGGCGCTTCCGCTCGTATCAGCGTTTTGGATAAGGACGGCGGTGTGGTGTCCCGGTTCGAGTGCCGGGGATCCGGGCACGGCAGTTGGGTGGATTCCCGGGGCGACATTTACCTGGCGGGGATTCCCGATACCATCGATAAGTACGTGAAGAAGGGGTAATCAAGCAAGGCTAAGGGTCTATTGGGGCTCGCCGGCGTTGGTCAAATCCAAGTCCATGACGTCACAGCTTAATGGAGCTACCTCTACGCCCAGTTTAATAGCAACGGCTTCAGCCAGAGACGCGCCCAGGTCCTTAAGTTCCCGCCGGGTCAATTCCGGCAGCCAGTCCAGAACTTGGGCCAAGTCTATCCGGTAACGCTTTGGGTATTTGGGGGTTATGGACCCAATGCAGCGGAACCGTATGGGCGTTGTGGGCATTAGTCCAAATTGATTGGTCGAACTGGAGCCCCGGCGTTCATCGGCTCTCCACCAATGGACCGTGGCCACGACGAGAACCGGAGCCGAGCGCTCTCTGCTGCGGGCATCGGCTCCGCGCCTGCGACCCGGGACCGTGGACAGCGAATCGACTGCCCCATTGGAAGGCGAGCGCTGATTTAACGAAAATGTGGCGTCCTTTTGAGTTTCGGTTGGACTCATGGTAGCCTCTGTTACCTGATATCTGCGGAGTTGTGGCGGTTTAGTAGTCTAAGAAACGCTTAATTACGGAAGAGTTACGGGCTTTAGCCCATCCACGCTGGCACTACTTTCCGTCAATTTCCTATAATGTTCCCAGCAGGGAATTTGAAGCCAGGTCTTTGAAGCCAGGTCCTTGAAGCCAGATCAATGTATTGTTACGGAGGACAATATGACGAGTAAACCCGCATTTCTAACGGAGCCATATAGCGCCTACGAACACACAATGGTGCGAGCGGAAGACCCTGAGATTACCCGGGTCGGTCCCGGCACTCCCTGCGGTGAATATCTGCGCCGTTTTTGGCAGCCGATTTGCTTGACCAAGGAACTAACCGACCTACCCTTGGCAATCAAGATCATGGGTGAAGACTTGGTCGTTTTTCGGGATTTTAGGGGTCAGATCGGATGCTTGGAGCTTCACTGCGCCCACAGAGGCACTTCCTTGGAGTACGGTTTGGTGTCCGAAGAGGGCATCCGTTGTTGCTATCATGGATGGCTGTTCGATACCGACGGCAAGATACTGGATACACCTGGAGAGCCCCAAGACAGCACCCTGAAAGACCGTTTGTGCCAAGGGGCCTACCCCACCCATGAGTATAAAGGGCTGGTGTTCGCATATATGGGACCGGCCGAATTTAAGCCTCCCTTCCCTATTTACGATTCCTATAACTGGCCCGGTACCCGCATCGTGGCCAGCCACCGGGAGTACAACGACTGCAATTGGCTGCAAGTTAAGGAAAACTGCATGGACCCGGTGCACCTTTCTTTTCTGCATACTAGGACCGCCGGGACTCAGTTCACTGACGAATTCGGCATTTTGGCGGAGCTTGACTTCATCGATACACCGGTTGGCATGTCTTACATCGCCACTCGCCGGGTTGATGACAATATCTGGCTGAGGATGGTGGAATTCATTCGCCCCAACATCCACCAATTTGGAGCCAATTTGGAGAACGGCCGGGTAGAGCATCCCCGCCAGCCACCCATAATGTGTCAGTGGGCCGTCCCCATCGACGACGTGCAGACGGTAAAATTTAGCTACCGGATTATCCCAGACGGAATGGACGATATCCCCGCCGTAGTTGACTTTGGTCAGGTTAATGACCGGCCTTATGAGGAACGCCAGCGCATTCCCGGGGACTACGACGCTTTAGCGGGCCAACGGGATATAACGGTCCACGATTTGGAGCACTTAGCCACTTCCGACGTGGGCGTGATCTTGCTGAGGAACTTTCTGAGGAAGGAAATCCGGGAATTGCTGGAAGGCGAAGAACCTGCGCGGGCCCCTGTAGATGAAAACGGCTATACCCGCACCAACGCCAACGACACGGTTATGCGAATTCCGGCAGCAGCCACCGAACCTGAGGACATCAAGTTGATGCGGGAGACCGGCCGCAAAATGGCCGAAGAATATGTGGCCAATCCTCCGTCTTTACCCAAATTGCCGGATTAGGCTCATCTGCCCAGATAGTCAGCATGGCAACGATAAGCCGCGGATTAAGAAGGAGACCATGGCAATAATCAGAAATAACCCACCTGGCATATATAATCCCGGTGGCTACAACAACGTGGTAATCGATGGAAATACAGTTTACGTCGCCGGCCAGGTTTCCTTTGATGAGCACGGCAATAAAGTTGGATTGGGCGATGGCCGAGCCCAAGCTGAGCAAATTTTCAAAAATCTGAAAGTGGCTCTGGAGTCCGCAGGCAGCGGCATGGGCCAGATCAGGAAAATCAATATCTTTGTTACCCACCGTGAGGACATCCCTCTATACGTCCAAGAGCGAATTAAGGCCATTCCTCCCGATGCCCTTCCGGTCAGCACCCTAGTGGTCTGTTCGGGCCTGTTCGACACCGATTTCCGCATCGAGGTTGAAGTCATCGCCGCCATACCTTGATCGGGTTTTATGGTTTTCTATTAACATCAGGTCTGCTGTCTCAGAGGAGTTGAGCCATGCCTAGGGAAGAAGTAGTGCCTGTAGACCGAGGCGCCGAAGCTTTCGTGGAGCTTCTAAATGCCCACGACGTTGACTGCATTTTTCTGAACTCTGGCACCGACACCTTCCCGGTCCAAGAGGCTATATCCAAGTTTTCCGCTCAGGGACGGCCCACGCCGCGGATAATCGTCTGCCCCGACGAACTAGTGGCTATCTCAGCGGCCCACGGTCACTACATGGTTTCTGGGCAGCCCCAGGTTGTTTTGGTGCATGTAGATGCGGGCACCATGCAACTGGGTGGTGGACTGCACAATGCGCAGAGAGGCCGCATCGGCGTAATCTTGTGCGCTGGGCGGGCGCCGTTAACCCTGGAAGGCGAGCTGCCTGGCGGCCGGAACCTCTGGATACACTGGATTCAAGAGCAGATTGACCAAGCGGCCAGCGTTCGCGGTTTTTGTAAATGGGACTACGAGCTCCGGCGAAACGAGAGCATCCACCATGTGGTTGACCGGGCTTTTCAGGTTGCGTCCTCCACGCCGGCCGGCCCGGTTTATCTATCCCTGCCCAGGGAGCTTTTGATGGAAGACGTGGAGGGTGTGCGAATCACGCCGTCCAAGCGGAACGACGCCCCAGTAACACCGGTGGCCGACCCCACAGCATTAAGGGAAATAGCTCAGCAACTGGCCAAGGCCAAGCATCCTCTGATTATCACCGGCCACAGCGGCAAGAGCGAGGCTGCGGTGGCCGGTCTAGCCCAGGTTGCCGAACTCGCGGGCGCTCCGGTGGTGTCCTCATCTACGCGCATGAACTTGCCGACGAATCACCCTATGTGGGGAGGGATATCCCCCAATCCTTACTTGGCCGAAGCCGACGTCATCCTGGTAATAGACTGCGACGTGCCCTACATTCCGGTGGAGGCCAAACCTTCTCCCGATGCCAAGATTCACTGGATAGACATGGACCCGGTAAAAGACAGCATTCCTTTATTCTCCTTTCCCGCCGATTCCCGCATTCTGGCAGATACCGAGAAGGCTCTACCCTCGCTTGCTGAGATGCTCAAAGACGCTATAAACGCCGAAGATAAAGTAGAAATCGAGAGGCGCTCCCGAGCAGTTTCTCTCCAGCATAAAGAAAAACGAGAAAAACGGCGGAAAGCCAATGTGGCGCTGGAAACCGATAAGCCCATAGCTGTCGACTGGCTTACTTATTGTATCGACCAAGCAATCGGCCCGGACACATTGGTGCTGGATGAGACGGTCACCAATGCTCCTTCGGTAGCCAATGGCATCGAACGCACCCAGGCGGGAACCATTTTTACCAGCGGAGGTTCCAGCCTAGGTTGGGGACTTGGCGCCGGCTTGGGCAGCAAGCTGGCCGCACCCGACCGGGACGTAGTGTTGTTAGTTGGCGACGGGGCGTTTATTTACGGTTGTCCTACGGCTTCCTTGTGGTCGGCTGCGGCTCACGGAGCGCCGTTTCTGACCGTAGTGTTCAATAACCAGATGCACCACGCCACCAAACGCGCTTGGGTGGGAGGCTACCCTCAGGGCTATGGCCAATCCAGCGACTTCGTCGGCGTGAATCTCAGCCCATCTCCGGACTACTCCTTGATCGCAAAGGCCTGCCAAGCCTACGGCGAGTTGGTCGAAGAACCGGGAGAAATTCCGGCGGCCTTGCAGCGTGGATTGGACGCAGTTAGGTCCGGACAAGCAGCAGTCTTGGACGTGAGGATCCAGCGGCCCTAAGCTCTCGTGCCTCCGTGTCACCGGCGAAGGCGGGTGCCCTGGAAATGCTGGGATTGAGACGAGTTCTGGATTCCGGCCTACGCCGGAATGACGGAGTAGTACCGCTACCCATTATCGGTATCCGTACCCAAATGACAACTGGGTAATCTATGTCTAAAACAGTTGAGTTCGGAGAATCTACAAATGGCAAGAAACGGTTTCAAGGTCATGGACTCGGACATGCACGTGGTTGAACCAGCTAATCTTTGGCAAACATACATGGATGCGGATTATCGTGATCGGGCGCCAGTCGGTCTAAGCCGCCATTTCCGGGATTTGGGTGTGGAGGTGGAAGGCCGGGTTTTTCCCACACCAAACCGCAGCTACAGCAATGCCATCCGCCCTATTATGGAAGAGCAGATGGACCGGTACCAAGAACCCCAGGCGCAAGGCTGGGACAGCAACTCCCAAGTCATGGCCATGGATAACGAAGGGATTGACGTGGCCGTCCTGTTCCCTAGCCGGGGGCTTTTCACTCTAGCCATAGACGGGATGGACCCAGGGCTGGCGGCGGCCATATCCCGGGGCTACAACGCGTGGCTTTCTGATTTCTGCGCTCAAAACCCGGACCGTTTACACGGCGCAGCAATGATTCCTCCTCACGACGTGGGCGAAGCCGTCAAAGAGGCCCGTCGAGCAGTCGAGGAACTGGGATTTAGGACCGTGTTCATGCGCCCTAACCAGGTCAATGGCAGAAACTGGCACGACCCGTACTACGATCCTCTATGGAAGGAAATACAACACCTGAACGTGCCCATATGCTTCCACGAGGGAGGCAAAGTGGACTTGCCCCAAGTGGGCACTCAGTTTGAGACTCACATGCTTTACCACACCTGCACCCATCCTTTCGGCATGATGTTGGCAACTGTGGATATAGTGGGCGGAGGAGTCCTGGAGCGATTTCCTGATTTAACTGTGGCATTCTTGGAGGGCAACTGTTCATGGGCTCCTTGGCTTCTGTGGCGGCTGGACGAGCACCAAGAAATGAGCGGCAGCTACGATCATCCCGATCTACAGCTCACGCCCAGTGAGTATTTCCGCCGCCAGTGCTACGTGTCTGTGGAATGCGATGAGATGCCAGCGGAGATCGTGACTAAATTCGGCCTTGAGGACAACGTGGTGTTTTCCACCGATTATCCCCACGCCGATTCCAAGTATCCCAAGGCGGTGGACAAGTTTTTGGGAATGCCCTTATCCGACCAGGCCAAACGCAAATTCCTGTGGGACAACTGCGCTCGGCTTTATGGTTTTTAACTAACCGCTGTCAGCGGGTAGTTTCATCCCGGTCGGCCCTGCCCAGTCATTCTGACCGACCCAACTCTGTCATTCTGACTAACCCAACCCTGTCATTCTGAGGAGCGCAGCAACGAAGAATCTCAGGAGTGTGTGGCGTTTTAGTCCGACCCTGCTCGCCTCACTGAGAGTGACATCCCAAAAACCGGCCGAACCCAGTCCCTCACTGCCCGGTCTTAATAAAAT
>MUCR01000057.1 GCA_002816455.1 SAR202 cluster bacterium Io17-Chloro-G4
CATTTATAAACCTTCTGTCAAGATACAAGAATCTCTGGGTCCAGGCACAAAACTTCTTCGCTTCTCTCGGAGTGACAGGCGCTTTGGGCCTTTTGAGACACTGCCGATGTCGGGCAAAGTAAGGTAGAGCTATTTGGAAGCCTTAGATTTCGTTTGGACCGAATTCATAATTCGGCCGATGCTAAACACTCTGATGGTGTTGTATGTCATTAGCTTCAGCAACATGGGTGTGGCCATCATCCTGTTCACGCTGCTGGTGCGGCTGATCACACTGCCCCTCACGGTACGTCAGGTCCGCCAGATGCGGGCCATGAGCGGTCTGCAACCGAAGTTGCGAGAGATTCAACAGCGCTACGCCCGGGATAGAAGCCGCATCTCCCGGGAAACAATGCAGGCCTATAGGGACGCCGGCGTAAGTCCCATCGGCTGTTTGGGCCCCCTGGTAGTCCAGATGCCCATCCTGTTGGGCCTATTCAGGGTGCTGATTCAGACTCTGTTTAGTGATCCAGACAAGTTGGTCGGACTTTCCGAGAAGCTTTACTCATGGTTGGGGTTTTTCCCGATCTACCAGGCTGCGCCGCTGAGTGCCAGTTTCCTAGGCATGGACTTGGCCGAAAGCCCCGTGGGCGCCACCGTGGTCCTAGTACCCGTGCTGGTCTTCGTATCATCCTGGGTCCAGCAGAAGATGACCATGACCCCGGCAACGGACGCCAAGTCCCAAGGCAACCAGACCATGATGCTGTGGATGATGCCGCTGTTGATTGCGGTATTTTCTTTCAGCTTTCCCACCGGCTTGGCTCTATATTGGATTATTTCAAATGTTGTGGGCGTCGGAATACAGTACTTCATAACCGGCTGGCAACCTCTGTTCCCGCTATTCCCCAAAGCTCCTGAGGCGGCCGAGCCACCCCAAGCCCCAATCGATGACGCCCCTTCAGAGGAGAGGATTAGAAATGGAAGTACGAGTGATGACCGGCCGAACCGTAGAAGAAGCAATCGAGTTAGCGCTGAAAGAGCTAGACGTCGACCGCGACGAGGCAGAGGTAGAAGTACTAAGTAGGGGAAAGTCCGGGTTTTTGGGCATTGGGGCCGAGTTGGCCCGGGTGCGGGTGACCAAGATACCCCAAGGCGGCAGCGCCGCCGCCATGGCCACTGAAGCCGTGGGCCGAATTCTGGAGGCAGCCGGCGTGAACGTCAGCAGGACCCTTCGGTCAGCCAACGACCCAGAAGTCGGCGGGCCCATAATTGACCTCAGCGGGGAAGACTCGGGCCTACTAATCGGCCGCCGGGGGCAGACTCTTCAGTCTTTGCAGTTCCTAGTTAACTTAATCGTCCGGAAGCGGTACGGAGAAGAAGTCCGCGTGGCCCTTGATGTGGAGCGGTACCGAGAGCGGCGTGAGACGTCCTTGCGAGACATGGCCTCCAAGGTTGCCAGCCGTGTCGCTCAGTCCAGCCGCAGCGTTACGTTGGAACCTATGTCCCCAGCTGACCGCCGCATAGTCCATACTACCCTCACTGACTTCCCTGGAGTGGAAACTGAAAGTTCCGGCGTGGGCGACAACAGGAAGGTGACTATTCTACCCAAGTCCAGCGATTAGTTTATCGAGTTGACTTCCTGTCTCGTTATTGAGGATACTGGGTGGGACATAGTCGACATCATTGATCTCCCGAATAACAAGCAAGAAACTGGTGAATAAAGCGGCAAAATTACGGTTGACCTTAATTTAGAAGGAAAATAGAATAACACCGTGAATAGTGAGTTGGGTTCTCCGGAGTTTCTACCGGCTTCTGACCGGCTCTCTTTCGATCATTCTTCGTCCTATCAATCCAGCCATCCGCCATTCGATAGTCCACCGTTCGATAGTCCAAAGGAAGAATGCGGCGTGGTTGGGGTGTATATGCCGGGCGGGGAAGCCAGCCGGTTGGCCTTTTTCGGTCTCTTTGCCCTTCAACACCGGGGGCAGGAGAGCGCCGGTATCGCCGCATCCAATGGTGAAGAACTCAGCGTCCATTCCGATATGGGCTTGGTCACCCAAATTTTCCGAGAACCCGATTTTTATCCCCTATCCGGCGAACTCGCCATTGGCCACACCCGCTACTCCACCACGGGCAGCAGCCTCCCTTGTAACGCACAACCTTTGATGGTACAGGGCACCCACGGCCAACTGGCTCTGGCCAACAACGGCAACATTATCAACGCTTTGCAGATGAAGGAAATTCTCCAAGATTCCTGGGACTGCACTTTCAACTCCACCACGGATTCCGAAGTATTCGCCTACATGCTGGCCAATGCCAGCGGTTCCACTTGGGAAGAGCGCATTTTCTCTTGCATGCGCCAGTTGGAAGGCGCTTACTCCATGGTGGCGCTAACCAACGATACTATGATGGCTGCCCGGGACCCTATGGGAATAAGACCACTGTGTCTTGGAAAGCTTAACGGTGGCTGGATTGTGGCATCAGAAACCTGCGCATTGGACCATCTGGGCGCCACATTCTTGCGAGAATTGGAACCGGGCGAAGCGTTGGTGGTGGACCGAGACGGGATCCACACGTCAACTTGGACCGGGAGCCAAGGGAAGCGGGCGCTGTGCGTTTTTGAGTTGATTTATTTCGCTCGGCCCGACAGCATAATGGACAATACCTTGGTGCACTCGGTGCGGCAAGAGTTGGGCGCTGAACTCGCTCGGGAACACCCCGTCGAGGCCGATCTGGTCATCGGCATCCCTGACTCGTCGATCGCTGCAGCAGTCGGCTACGCCCAGGAGTCCGGCATCCCTTATAGCGAAGGACTGATCAAGAACCGCTACGTGGGCCGCACATTCATTGAACCGGACCAGCGGATGCGGGACTTGGGGGTTCGCCAAAAGTTTAATCCCTTGGTTGAAGTGATAAAGGACAAGCGATTAGTGGTGGTGGACGATAGCATCGTCCGCGGCACCACCACTCCCCACGTTGTTAGCCTGCTGCGCAAGGCTGGCGCTAAAGAAGTCCACATGAGGGTGTGCGCTCCGCCGATCAAGCACCCATGCTACATGGGCGTGGATATGGCATCCCGGGAAGAATTGCTTGCGGCCAACATGACAGAACCCCAGATACGCAAAATAATAGACGCCGATTCACTGGGTTACCTCAGCGTCAAGGGCTTGATGAAGGTGGCCGGTGGCACCAACGGCGGCTTCTGCGATGCCTGTTTTACCGGCAACTATCCGGTGCCTATCCAGTTAGAGATGAGCAAACTGGTTCTTGAGGAAGGTGGGCAAGGTAAGCTCTTCGGAGACCCTAACTAAGCATTTATTGTCATAGGTCACGGCGACCTTCCTCTATTTTCCAAGGCTATAACACGCCAATGCTTGCCTCCCAAAAGAATCTGCGCCGGAACGGGAATTTATTTTCACCCCGAACATATTGTAGATGTGGTTTCCCCTTGCCATCCGGAACTTCTTGATTTAATCTGCATGATGTGGCAAGGCCCTCTGATTTGCCTCGATTAGTTGGGCGTGGGAGGACGTAGGAATTGGCCAGTGACGCCTACCGGGCTTCCGGTGTAGACCTGGATATAATGGACGGCCTAAAGGACCGGATTAGGGCATTCGCCGCCATGACCCACGGGCCGGAAGTTATTGATAGCGGCGGCAGTTTCGCCGGTCTATTCCAGTTATCCGGCTACTCCCAGCCGGTACTAGTGGCCAGCACCGACGGGGTAGGAACCAAGCTAAAGATCGCCGCTCATCTGAGCCACTTCGAGTCCGTCGGCCAGGATTTGGTGACTCTCAACGTCAACGATATCCTCACTCAAGGCGCCAAACCCCTGTTCTTTTTGGACTACGTCGCCTTCAGCAACCTGGACCCCCAAATGATGGACACCCTGATGCGGGGCATTACCTGGGGCTGCCGCGAGGTGGGCTGTGCGCTTATCGGTGGGGAGACGGCACAGATGCCGGGGACCTACTCCAAGGGTGAGCTGGACTTGGCGGGCTTTGTGGTCGGCGCTGTTGAGCGTGAACGGATGATTGACCGCAAGAGCATGCGCCCCGGCGATTACCTAGTGGGATTTTCCTCCAGCGGCGTGCATACCAACGGTTTCTCGTTGATCCGAAAGGTATTTAACATAGACGCAGACCCTTCGGTTTTGTTCAATCGTTATCCGGAGCTAAACCATCAACTGGGCGAAGAACTCTTGGTCCGCCACCGCTGCTATTATCCCTTATTAGCCCCCGTCTTTGAGTTTGTGAGCGGACTCGCCCATATTACCGGCGGCGGACTGCCAGGCAAAATGCCAGCCATTCTCCCAGACGATCTGGCGGCTTCCTTTGAATTGGGAAGTTGGCCGTCTCTTCCAATTTTCGACGTCATCCAACAGGAAGGCTCGGTGAGCCAAGACGAGATGTTCCGAGTGTTTAATATGGGCCTAGGCATGGTAGCGGTCTGCAGCGAAAGTAACTTGTCCCAAATTCAGGAGTTGTTACCGGAATGCACGGTGGTAGGGCGGGTCATCAAGCGAGAGGGTGATACCCAAGTCATTTTAAACGGAGGCTGACTGACTTAAGCTGTGGTAGGGTTAGGCGCTTTGCCAGGAGCCAATAAGCATTACTAGGGGAGAAGCATTGAGAGCACTTATCAGCGTGTACGATAAATCCGGCGTCGTCGAGTTCTCCAAGAAGTTGGTAGACTCGGGATTTGAATTAATCAGCACCGGCGGTACTCACCGCACCATATCCGAAGAGGGCGGTCTGCCGGTAATGCAAGTATCCGACGTCACCGGCTCCCCTGAAATCCTTGATGGCCGGGTCAAGACTCTCCATCCAGTGATACACGCCGGCCTGCTGGCCCGCCGGGACTCTCCGGGCCACTTGGCCGAGCTGGCAGAGCATGGAATCGACCCCATAGACTTGGTGGTGGTCAATCTCTACCCCTTTGTGGAGACTATCAGCAAAACCGGCGTGACCATGGACGATGCGCTGGAAAACATAGACATCGGCGGCCCGACCATGCTCCGTGCGGCGGCGAAGAACTTTCCTTCAGTAGCAGTGGTGGTGGACCCTGCCGACTACCCTTGGATTGCCGACAAGATGAGCGGCGAAGGCTTGAGCCCCGAAGACCGGCGCAACCTGGCGGCCAAGGCATTCCACCATGTTTCGGTCTACGACACCGCTGTAGCCGCTTATCTGACCGGCGGTGATGCTGAGGAACTGCCGGAACACCTGACGATTCCGCTGGTTAAAGCGGCCACCTTGCGCTACGGCGAAAATCCCCACCAGAAAGGCGGTCTTTACGTCGCCGCCGGTGGTTCGGGTGGAGGCATAGCCGGGGCGAAACAACTCCACGGCCGGGAACTGTCTTACAACAACCTGATGGATGCTGACTCAGCCTGGCGCACCGTGTCCGATTTCAGCGACCCGGCCGTTGCGGTGGTCAAGCACGCCAACCCTTGCGGCCTGGCTTGCCATCAAGACCAAGTTACGGCTTACCAGCGTGCTTACGAGGGTGACTCCGTCTCTGCATTTGGCGGAATCGTGGCCTACAACCGGATAGTCACGGCGGCTGCAGCCAAATCCATGGACGCAGTGTTTTACGAGGTGGTTGTGGCGCCGGGCTACGAGCCCGAGGCCTTGGCGATTTTACAGAAAAAGCGAAATTTACGGATACTGGCCCTGGAGCAATCGGCCAGCAACCAAGGCTATGACCTGCGGCCGGTTAGCGGCGGATTGCTGGTCCAAGACGCCGACACGGTTATCGAGGACCCGGCGACTTGGTCTACCGCGACCGAACGCGCTCCTTCGGCCACCGAGCTCCAAGACTTGGCCTTCGCTTGGACGGCAGCCAAACACATTAAGTCCAACGCCATAGTTTTTGCTAAAGACCGGACTTTGGTCGGCATGGGGGCGGGCCAACCCAACCGGGTGGTCAGCGTCCACCTTTCCCAGCGCACTGCGGGTGACAAAGCCGCTGGCTGCGTGCTAGCCAGCGATGCCTTCTTTCCTTTCCCTGACAATATCGAACTGGCGGCGGAAGCCGGCGTTACCGCCGTGGTCCAGCCCGGCGGCTCAATACGGGATGACGAGGTCATTGCCGAGGCGAATAAGCACGGTCTGGCAATGGTTTTTACCGGCGTTCGCCACTTTAGACACTGAACACCGGCACTGAACCTCGTTATACATTAAGCCTTGATTTGAAGCCAGAATTTGCAAAATTGAAAACATTCGAACTCGCTGGACTTCCTGTTTACATAACATAGAGAGCGGGCTGAGTTCTTGTGGAACGTGGCAGCCTGTGATTCCGGCCTGCTAAGAGGGTTGATGGGATGAGTGGCACTGTTGACGTCGTAATTCCGGTTTTTAATGAAGAGAAGGCCCTGCCTAGAAACATCGCAATCTTGACCGACTTTTTGAAGTCCAATTTGCGGAATCCCTGGCAGATCATTATCGCTGACAACGCCTCCACAGATAACACCAGATCGGTATCCGAGACGCTATGCCAGCGATATGACGGCGTAATTTATCTGCAAATACCCCAAAAAGGCCGCGGACGTGCTCTCAAGGCGGCATGGCTAGACAGTACCGCAGACATCGTTAGCTACATGGACGTGGACCTGTCCACCGATCTGAGCCACTTCCCGCCGTTGGTGGAATCACTGGATGAGGGCTACCACGTAGCCATCGGCAGCCGGCTGAGCAAAGGCTCCCGGGTGACTCGCTCTCTAAAACGAGAGTTCATTTCCCGCAGCTATAACTTGCTAATCAGGTCCATGTTCTTCGTGCCCTTCGAAGACGCCCAGTGCGGTTTCAAGGCGTTAACACGGAAGACCGCCCAGGCGATCCTGCCGCATATCAAGAACGACAACTGGTTTTTTGACACTGAACTGCTGATCATCGCAGCGAAACGAGGCTACAAGATTAACCAACTGCCCGTGAAGTGGGACGATGACCCCACCAGCACAGTCCACATCACCAGCACCGCCACGGAGGATATTAAGGGACTGCTGCGTTTACGCTTTGGCGGAATACCCAAAGTTGTACCGCCGGATACCGAGTGATCTTAGACCTAACCGTGGACCAACGGCTCGAATGGACGCCCAGCAGACATAAGTCCGTCATTCCCGCGCAGGCGGGAATCCAGAACTCGCCGCCACATCAGACGTTGCTGGACACCGGCCTTCGCCGGTCAGACGCTGGGGTTGATCGGTCATCAACGCGTAATCAAACCCGGAGGCTAACAGGCAATGGAATTGGGACTAAAAGGCAAAAATGTTGTCGTCACCGGCGGTGGTTCAAATATTGGCCGGGCCATCGTCCACGCCTTCGCCGCCGAAGGCAGCAACATTACCATCGCCGAATTGGCGCCCAGCCAGGGCGAGAAGGTAGCGGCGGAAATCGCTGCTACCAGCAGTGAGAGCCGGGTCAAGGTGATTGCCACCGACGTTTCGGACCACCAGCAGGTGGCGACGATGGTCGAGCAAAGCCTGGCCGAATTCGGCAGCATTGATGTTTTCGTCAATAACGTGGGTTGGACCATCGACCGGCTGTTTATGGAGAAGCCCAGAGAGGAATGGGAAAAGGAAGTGCAAGTAAACCTTTGGGGAGCCATCAATTGCATCCACGGCATTTTACCCTCCATGATCGAACGCCAATCGGGGTCCATCGTCAGCATCAGCTCCGATGCTGGCCGCATGGGAGAGTACCGGGAAGCCGTTTACTCGGCATGTAAAGCGGGAATAATCGCGCTGAACAAGTCGGTCGCCCGGGAAACGGGGCGCTACGGCATCCGCCTGAACGTGGTGTGTCCGGGCGTAGTGGTTCCGCCCCAAGAGGAAGAAATCAGCGACGAGAGCATGTGGAACCAGATGCGTGACATATTCACCGAGGATGTGCGGAAGCGTGTGAAGCGAAATTATCCTTTGCGGCGCTTGGCGACCAGCAACGAAATCGCCAACGCCGTTGTGTTCCTGGCCTCGGACGCCGCAAGTTTTATCACGGGACAGACACTCAGCGTCAGCGGTGGCTACACCATGATGTGAGAATCGCATCCCGGTATTAGGCGAGAGTCAAAAATAAAATGAGAAACGGCCCGGGCAATCGCCCGGGCCGTTTCGCCGTTCTGCACACCAAGAGATGGGCTACGCCCCTCTCACACTATATCAAGTTCCGATAGATCAGGAACCTCTATAGAGCAGCAACTTGCTCACGGAGAGACTCGAGTTCCTGGATCAACTGAGCCTTGGTTTTCTTTCCGTCGCTGGGGGCGGCTTGGGCTGCTTTGTTCTCCGCGACCAACTCGAACGACCTCTTTTCAATGTCCGGCAGAATCGACTGAACAAGATTCTCGTCCAGCTCGCTGGCAATAGACGGGTAACCAGCACGTTCGATCATTTTCTTCAAGTTACCGGCCTTGAACTGGTCCAAGGTCCAGCGCAGAGTTTCTTTCTCAGGCGTGACCGTTGTGTCCCAATAAATGCGGATGTCCTGGTTCCGGGGACCATAATGGTAGTGAGGACCATTTTCAAAGCAATCGAAGGCCAGCAGTTCAACGTTCTGGCCGGCGACATCGGACATGACATGAATCGCCATACCCTCGCTGTTTATCTGCGGGAGGATGCGATACTCCAGACCAAATCGAATGTTTCCGGCTACGAACAAGTCCCCTTCCAACTGACGTTCAAACAAGTGGGTCACCGTGCGTCGTCCGTTCCGGGACAACTCCCGGCCTTTCGACTCGGCTTCGTCGAGGACGCTGGAAGATACAGGATTATCCTTAAGCTTTTCAGCCAACTCGTCGTAACCCGAGCGCTCAATCATGGCAGTGAGATTGTTGCGCAACTGACTCATGGTCCAGCCCAAGGGGTTGCCCGCCGTAGTCTTGTCCATGTACAGCCGAATGTTGAGGTTCTCGGGCCCATAGTGATAATGAGGTGCCTGGTCGAAGCAGTCAAACCTGAGAATCTCAGTGTCCTTGCCTTCGACAGCAGCGTATACCTGGACGCACAGGCCCTGGTCGTTCATGATATCGTCTCGGTATTCCATGGCGATGCTAACGGCGCCTGCATCAATTACCGTGCTACCTTTATCCATTTCATGCCTCCATCTATTTTAGGTATGTGTGGGTATTTGCCAATTCGAGTAATTTTGGTCTATAAACCTTTAGCCTTGGGTCAGTGTTCGAAGGTTTGCAGACTATTATGCCAATTCCTAAGAGCATACGCAACTTTTACTATTCTATGAAATCATTACGCTTCCAATTACCTTCCATTTGGTGGTCCTGCTTAATCGTGATAGCCGTGGCTGCGGGATGCACTGCTGAACCGTCTCCAAGGCCGACTACCGCAGGACTCACACCACCGGCCGGGCCTGTGTCGCCAACGCCTTATCCGACCTATACTCTATATCCGACTTTCGCGCCGCCGGTGGCGCTGACTCAAACAAGGACGCAACCACCAGGGTCAGTAACCATACTTGGAATCCCTACAACGATTGAAGTCCAGGTCATTCGTATCATTGACGGAGATACAATCGAGGTGCAATCTGCGGGCGGGGACCAGGACACAGTTAGGTTATTGGGAGTGGATACTCCAGAGATTAATCAAGCCAACAAGCCAGGCGAATACATCGGAGTTACGGACACTATATGCCTGGACCGCTGGGGCGTGGCAGCGAAGCAGTTCGCCGTCGAAAATCTGCAAGACCGGACCGTGACCCTGTATCTGGACGTGGAAGCCGAAGACGGACTTACTTTTGACGATATATTCACCTTTGGTAGGCTGTTAGCCTTTGTGGAGGTAGAAGACCAAGATATTAGCGCCGAATTGGTGCGGCGTGGTCTGGCCAGAGTTTACACTGAGGGGCAAAGCAGCCGAGAAGAAGAATTTCTCCGGCTCCAACAGCGAGCACAACAGGACAATGCCGGACTCTGGGCTTTCCGTCAAGGGAGCCCCACACCCATATCCGCAGCCGCCCAGGCAACACCCACGCCGATACCCACGATAACACCACCGACAGCGGTTAACCCTACCCCGCCGCCGGTTATCCAG
>MUCR01000058.1 GCA_002816455.1 SAR202 cluster bacterium Io17-Chloro-G4
GGATAATTTATACCCAACACCAGGAGTCCATACCCACCATCACTCTCAAGTTTTTCTCCCCTTAAAAGTGTCCCATTATCGCTGAACGCTTACAGGCGCCAAGACGGCGGAGCGGCGGTGGGAGACACGGGGTAGATTGAATATTTCACAGGAAAGCTTAACGGTTCGTGAGGTCGCCGTACTTTCCCGCCTCTACTCTTTCATCTATGTACCTGACCGCTAATGAAATGCTCAATCCTGCAGCCAGAAGGGAGTCAAAGTCGGCATTGAGCGCCGCTATGGCGATCTCATCGGTTATCGGTTCAATAATTTTCGACAGTGGGTTTTCTGGGCTTTCTTGCATGATCACCCCAGCACTTGTTTGAGGGTCCACCGGAGAAGAAGGGTCTGACGTCGTAGTAAGGGCGACGTACGTCGGGTCCAATGCGACGGACTCCGGGGAATCTGGTTCGGCCTCAGAACCGCTGGCCTGCTTGGTTAAGGGACCCCCAGGGAGATTAGCATCGCTGTCTTCGGTTATGCGCTGGTCACCCTCAGTGGGTTCATGCAATGACTGAATCGAGAGGTTGGCAGGCGCTAAGGAGACGACCGGAACATCTCTATTATTTAATACTCCGTCCGCTACGGGTTCGATATCATTAAGCTGATCCGTGCCTGTGATAATCGTTGTGATGGCAGGGCTGTCTCCCAATGCATCCCGGACCATGGGAGGGAGGCCGAGCGTAGTCAGAGCTCCAGCTACGACCAATTCAGTTGCCAGCGCAAAAATTATGGTTGTTAAGGCAATAGTCCGCCACAGGGAATCTCCTGAACTGGCTTGGGCATCCATAGCCATCCTCCTTCCTAACCTGGTCCGACCACGCTTCCAGATTTAGCGGTACGGGACCTCGATAAAGGCTAAAGGACGTTCATCAGGACCACTTGAACGTAACCTGACAAGAGGCTTAAAGGAAGCTGAATCATCGTGATACGGATATTGACTGAGGGCATCTACGTTTTGAATCGGAAGCGAAAGTGGAATTAGTTGGCCGTTACGATAAATTTACCCGATGTAGAAGAGCTAATGGTGCTAACGGAGACCGTGATTTGTCCCAGTTGGAGCCCTTCCGGTACCAGGATATTTAAGCTGAAATTTCCCAAATCATTCGTCTTTGACGGAGGAACGCTAGCCTGCCTGAAACCGAGCCGGACACTTGTCATTGGTGCGTTTGGAGGATAACCGGTACCTATAATTCTTACGACGCTCCCAGCTGGTCCCCGGTCCGGACTGAGCACAATTCCCGGCGCCGGAATTTTGTGCGCTGCGCTCGCCTGAACGTCCGCAAAGAGTACCCTTGCGGTAACGGCGTGTTCTGTGCCGGCATCAGCGTCCTTGGGCACCCTAAATTGCGTGGTAAATCCGCCTTGGGAGTCGGCGTGGATCAACTTGACAAGCTCTTCACCGTAATACAATTCAATTCTATGCGTATTACCCAGGAAATTTTTCCCAACTACGAACCCCCAGCCTCTAAGCGTGATTTGGCTGTCCCGCAATCCAGAATCCGGTGACACGTTTACGATAGGCTTTGAAACTCTCAAGTTGCCTGCGCTCCTACGTCCCTCCGTGTCAATTGCGCTGATTCGCAACTGCGACATTGACGTTACGCTGCTATCCGTGGGCAAAGTGAAAGGGAAAAACGCTTGGCCGTCTAAGCCGATTTTTATAGGATAATTCACGTAATTGGGGCCGACCCTTTGGCCGTCAATCTGGAGCATGGATTCACCGACACCGGATATTTCGGGAACGTTTGATCTTCCAGGTTCGTTTGTGGTGGAAGGACTGAAATACCTGGACCTGAGGTATACGGTTTGTCCTGGAATTGCCGAAGCGGGAACTATCTGCAAAATTCCTTCCAGTACAGTCAATGAGGTCGTCGTGACCTCTCCGGTAGCGCCTAAAATATCCACGGTGTGTCGCCCGGATGCCAAGACCGGAACGGTTACAGTGAATGTGGCGGAGCCGGAAGAATTTGTTTTCGCTTTTTCACCGGGCACATCAACATAACCGGGCAGCGGCACATGCGTGCCGCCAATGTTCAAGGCGCCAGTGGGGAGCGTGTAATCGGATCGCGTCCCGTCAAGGCTAATAACTATCTCATCTCCCACTAAGGCGGTCCCAGGGTTGACGGTTATTCGCGAGTTGGGTATGAAATGAAATACCGTGAGGGCTTCACCGAACCTGGGTGTCACGATTATTCGGTTGGTTGAAGGCACTCGGGCATTCTGGGGAATTTGGAATTCGATATCGAAATCGCCGCGCTTATCCACCTCAAACGTCCCCAAGTTGATCGGCACGAAGAACGGATTTGAGTTATCCCCAGACTAGACCCAATATGATATTTCCACCCGGTTGTTAGCGGCTAGGAGACGATTGCTTGCGATGAACCCTTGGCCGGATAGCGTGATATTCTGGCCCGGATATCCGAATCCGGGATAAAACGAGGTTCTTGGTCTAAGTACAACTAAGTCTGCATCTCCCTTGCGGCCGCTGCTGTCGGTGACCCGTATCTCAAGGCGGTTCCCGATCTCGGCTGAAGAGAGATCCGGGACTATGATTCGGACAAAAAAGCTGCCATTTTTGTCCAATCGAATCGGATAATCGACGTGGGGTGGCCTCAGCGGTTTTCCGTCTATGATAATCAAACTGGATCCATTTCCAGTAATCCGATTGGGATTCACTAATTCCCCGTCGTCCTCTAAGGCGGCAAAGCCGGAACCTCTCAGGTAAACAACTTGGTTGGGGACGACGGTATCTGAAGACAATTTTAGGCTGGACCCTCTGAATCTTAAGACGGTCTTCGCCGAAAACAGAGGCGGCACCTCCACAGTCAACTGGAAGAAGCCTATGTCAGCGTTCGTAGGAAGCGCCGTGGTGAATGAAAGCGCGCCACGTTCGTCCGCAACTGGCCTGACGCCGGGAACGCCGAAAACTCCGGGGATGGGTACTTGCATGCCAGCGAAGCTGACTGACCCGGCTGGAAGCGTCAGGTCGCTGGGAAAGCCTTCCAGGGTGATCTGGAAGGCTTCGTTGTAGCTGACGGACGTTACGCTTAGGGTGACCTTCTGGTCTTGACTGCTTTGAGCTAGGGCAGCAGAGCCTGATAAGTCTGCCTGAATGATAGCCAGTACAACAGCGGTAGCGAAAACCACTGCTAAAGATGCTATCCACAAAGGCACCCGGGGACACTTGATCACGGCGCCCTCTGTCCGAATGACCGCGAGATTCCCGGAGTGCGGGTCGCAACGATTGATGAGGGCGCCCCTGTAGGCGTGGGGACTGCGGCTCGAAGAGCCATGACCAAGGTAACGTCCCGGTCCCGGGTTAAAATTAGCGTCGCGATCGTACCGTCGAAACTGTCGGTCCCGCCCCATGTTACCTGATAATTAGCTCGGTCCGGAAAAGCGCCAATTGTGACCTCCATGCCACGGGCGTAACTTCCGTCCGAGTCGGTCATGGGAAACACGCACACTTCGCCACCCGATGTCCTCATGCAGGCCGTCCTAGCTGGAACTGTAACTCCGTTGATGCGCAGCAGGAATCCGTCCACCCGAGGTCTCGCTGGCGTTGGAATCGCCGTTGGAGCTGGAGCGACCGTGGGCTCCGGCGTGGGTGTGGCCGTAGGAATGGGAGTCGGCGCCGGAACAGCCGTCGCAGCCGGGACCGGAGTAGGGACAGGCGTGGGCGTCGGCAAAGGAGTCGGTGTGGCGGTGGACAATTGGGTCGGTGCTGGCGCGGCGGTGGGCTCAGGCACAAGCTGTGGCGTCACCAGAGTTTCCTCCTCCGGCCGAATGACCGTCAGAGCGAAAATGCTCAGCCTCTCGGTCAATGCAGTGGCAGTTGCGGTGACGAAATCCACTTCTGTGGGCAGCGGCTCCCAGCCTTCCTCCGGGTGGTAGTGCTGGACGATTATCAAGGATGCGTCCCCGCCGGCCAGGGCAACGTCTTGGGCCACCAGACTCACCCGCAACTCTACGGGTTGGTTTAATTGCACTTGGGTATCTATCTTCTCTCCGGTCTCATCCAGCACTGATAAGTCAAACACGCGGTCGGGCTGGAAGAAATGTTCCGGTAAAGCTGGCGCTGTGTCTGGTTCGATGGCGGCGTAATAGAATTGGGCAGGCCCGTCCAAAGTTCCGGCGGAAATTTCCACTAACACGTCGCCGTTGGGAGACTCCAAGGTGGCCGATGTCTCCGGAATGACTTGGAGGAATACCTCCGGCCCACCGGCGGGTCTTCCTCCGCCTTCTGACCCACACAGCTAGGCCATATGTGCCAATCAGAGCCGCAGCTCCTGCCAGGACCACCATGACGCCTAGAAGGTTGGAGCTCCCACCGTTAGTGACGCCCAGCGCGGCCACTACTAAGGATAAGGCTAGGAACACACCAGCCCCCCCGACTAAGCTCGCTGTTGCCTGCGCTGGCACACTCCTGGGAAGCAGCGCCGTCAGCACTCTCACTGTGAGTTCGTGTTCGAGGGCTTCAAGGACGTCATCAACACTGCTGAACCGGTCTTCCTGGTCCTTCTCCAGGCAGTGGTACACCACTGTCTGGAACCAGGGAGGTATCTGAAGACTGGGAGAGAAAGAAGGCACCGCTTCTTCTCGATGCTGTCGAAATAGCTCGCCGACCCCGTCACCTTGGAAAGGTGGCGACCCGGTGAGCATCTCGTACAGGACGATGCCTAGGGAATATATGTCGGTCCTGCCGTCTACCCGGCCTCCGGCCCATTGCTCCGGCGACATGTAGAATGGGGTGCCCATCACGCCGGTGCGGGACATGGTGGACGCCTCCATAGCCCGGGCGATGCCGAAGTCCGTGACTTTCACCGTGCCTTCAGCCGACATCAAAATATTTTGAGGCTTGATATCTCTGTGGACGACATCCTGGCCGTGGGCATGGGAGAGTGCCCTGCAGATCTCCTTCCCGATTTCCAGGACTCGGTCAGGGGACATTGGCCGGTCGGGGCCTGTGTAGTTGCTCAGGACGTCCGGGACGTACTCCATGACCAGATATGCTGTGCCCTGATCTATTTGGAAGTCAATAATGCTGGTGACATTGGAATGCTCCAGACGGGAGGCCAATTTGGCCTCCCGGCGCAGGGCTTCCAGGTACTGGCCTTCGCCGATATGTCCCGGGTGCATGACCTTCAAGGCCACAACCTCACCGGAGCCGGTATCCTTCGCGCGGTATACCGAACCCTGTCCTCCACCAGCGATGGTCTCTAGTACCTCGTATTTTCCTATCCGCTGCAACATGGTCAGACACGCCGATTAAGTACTCTGCCCACCATCGTTTTCCACATGGGAGAAAAGTCGTTCATTTCCTGGGTCTCTAAGTTCGCATTTACTTCGTCGGTATTCTGATCCCCTGGCGCTACATTTCCATGTTCTTGAACTGGGGCAACCCGAGCGAGAACAACGGTTATATTGTCCTGCCCCCCTTGACTGTTGGCCGCAGCGATTAAATCTTGGCCGACCTGACTTAAGTCGTTGCCCTTTAAAATCCGCCCAATTTCATCGTCGGGGATCATCGAGTTGAGGCCGTCGGAACACAAGAGCAAGAGATCATCTTTTGCTAATGAAACAACGAAGCTATCAACTTCTGTCTCCGGCTCTAGACCCACGGCTCTGGTGATAACGTTGCGGTTGGCATGAGTTCGAGCTTCGTCTCTGGTCAACATGCCTTGAGAGACTGCTTCCTCAACCCAGCTGTGGTCCGTGGTGATCTGTTTGAGTTCTCCGTTGCTGAGCAGGTACGCGCGGCTGTCACCAACATGGGCGAGAAAAGCTTCTCCATTGCGGATCACAGCGAGAGTGCAGGTGGTCCCCATCCCGTGCCGATCCGGAATTTGTGCTGCATCATGGACTTCTTTGTTGACCTTCTGAATCAGGCTTCTCAGTAGTGAGGAGTAACTGGATCGGTTCAAGGATGCGGCGTCTTCGCCGCTTTCAGCGATGGCTCTGACCGTACCTTCTACCGCCAACCGGCTGGCGGTTTCCCCAGCGGTGTGACCACCCATTCCGTCGGCAACTAACAACAAAGCGTCAACGCCTGGAGGTGAATCCTTCCCTTCCAGTGCCACAAAGCAGTCTTCGTTGTTGCTTCGCACGTTTCCGCGGTCAGTGTCGCCCCAAACCGATACGCTTAACCGCCCGCCTTGGGCGGCCCACCGAGAGAAGGGCCACCTCAAGATTCCCCTCATAACGAACTCCTACCCGAACTCCTATTGCGCTGGGGTCTGAGCCATCATAGTAAACTCGGATCTGCCCATGCTAATCACATCTCCGGGTCTAACCAGATGGCCGCCGATGGCCTGCCCGTTCAGTTTTGTGCCGCCTCTGCTGCCGATGTCGAACAGAACCATTTTACCGCCTTGGTAGCGTATAACCGCGTGTTGGCGGCTCACTGAATCGTCGGACAGCCCGATAGAGCAACCGGAACCTCGCCCAATAATGTTATCTCCTTGGGTCAACATGAAACTCTTTCCGGCGTCGGCCCTCGATTTTACTAATAGAACTCCCACCTGTTCTCCGCGTCGCTCCGCCATGGTATTGCCGCTCATTGTTGCGTTGGCAAACTGTTTGGGATTGTCGACTTGAAGCAGATGTAGCTCCGTTTCCCCTACGGAAATCACGCTATTGGGTTCAATTTGCCGACCGCCAATCTCTTTGCCGTTGATTTTGGTGCCGCCGGTGCTGCCCAGATCGTAGACGTAGGCATGGCTGTCCACAATCTTTAGCAAGGCGTGCCGGCTACTCATATAGGAGTCATTCTGGGATACATCGTTACCGGACTCCCTGCCTATAGTGTTGTTCCCTGAGATGAGGCGGTGGGTCTGCCCGATCCCAGGGCCTCCACTTACTGCCAACCAGGCAACGCCATCGGCCGGCTCTGCGATAACCCGGGTTTCTCCCGAGTCGCCTACGCCTATCGGCGGGAACTTTTCCCGGTAGCCAGCTTTTCGGTTGAAGCAAATCTCGGTATTGCCCAACTTAATGTTGGCGCCTGCGATACCTTCGCCTCTGGTCACGCTTTTGCCGTTCACTCGAGTGCCGGAAGAGCTGTTTAGATCCTCAATGTTGAATTGATTACCGTCGAAGGTAATTCGGGCATGTCTTCTACTTACCGTGGGGTCGTCTATTACGATGTCATTGTCTGGAGAGCGGCCAACGGTCATGGTTCCCATGCCGATCTCCATCGTTTCGCCCTTTCTGGGTCCAGCCCCGAAACTCAACGTGTTGTGTTCGGATGTTGCGCCGTTAAATCCATTCCCTAAGCGGTTCCTATCTGAACGGCCCCGATTGGAGGAGGATTTCCCGGAACTTGACAAGATTGTTTGTCCCATAAGATAGGGAACGCCAATTACTCCGACTACCGCTGCGCCAAAGAGGCTGAGGTTTGCTACCGCTTGGTCACTCAATTCCGGTATTTGCTCAATCACCCATATATCAATTCCAATGTTGGAGAGGCCCAGCGGCAAGGTAGCTACCGCGCCGCCAGCGATGATTAACTTGATCATAATCCGGCTGAAGTTCCACTTAGTGACGCAGATGGCTAAGAATCCGATCACCAGCGCCACTGCCATGGCGTTCAACCCGGCCCAACTGTGAAACCACTGCCAGAGGAATGTCCCTTCACTAAACTCCAGAAACATGTCCGACCTCCAATTAATATGCAAGCAATTTGCTTAGCTTGGTGGTATTAACTGGGAGCATGCTAGAGGAGTATCGCCTGTCCTACTTGAACTCAACCTGACAAGCGGCTGAATAGTGCCTGAAACATGGGACCGCAACATGGTCTCTCGATAATAGCCTGAAAAAATCGAACCCTGCCGGCGCCTAGGGAATTCGGTATCCGTATCCCCTGATGGTTACGATAATCCTGGGAGTGGAAGGGCTCTCTTCTATGCGGAGCCTGAGCCGCCTGATGTACTGGTCTATTTCTTCCGGGCTGACAACCCCGTCGAGCCTTTCTGGCCAGCCAATGGAAGCGATTTCATCTCTACTGACAGCGTTTCCTCTGTTCCGTTGCAGAAGCTCTAAGATATCAAACTCTTTTCTGGATAATGACGGTTCCAGTTTCTCTCCTCGTACCCACACATCTCTGGAACCGGCGTCTACCACTAAATCGGCAACGGGCAGATCGCGTTGGGCTGTAGAGGGGTGGGGATCTAGCGAATGGGTGTTCAAAGAAAGGGTCATAACCGGATCGTTAAACCTGAAGACGACCTGCTCTCCGGCCAGAGTGATGACATCTTTATCCCGAAGCCGCCGCTCGCCTTGAGGATCCAGCTTTTCGCCGTTGAGGAACGTACCGTTGGTGCTGTCCAAGTCGACAACGAAGAAGACTTCATCTTTGCAGTGAATCTGGAAGTGGCGGCGGGAAACGTAAACGTTGTCCACGTTGACATCCACTGAAGATGACTTGCCGAAGATCAAGAAGGGTTTGTCAAGGTGAATGGCGCCTTGGTCCGGCATTCCTTGTTCAACGACCAGCGTCGCATTGGTTTTCATCGCCATTAGCTAACACTCCGGCCCTAATGGTACGTTAGCACCCACTACGGCCTCTGTCCAATTTACATGGTGCGCCAAATGACGAGAGTGACCCAGTCATCAACACCAGACACGATCATTCCCAAGACTGCCTTAGATTATCTTCGCTCCAAGAATACGTTGGAGGTGACGAAGCCCCCAAGCGTGGCCGTCGGGGTTAGAGCCTGCGACGCAGTCGCCCGGCACCTCGACTGCGTAGTCCCTGTTCCTGGCGTCGGCAGTAGTGTGGAGCACGCAAACGTTGGTGCTCACACCGCAAATCACCAGTTTTTACGGCTTGAGCAGTTCCAGCCGTTGGGCTAGACCGG
Source organism: SAR202 cluster bacterium Io17-Chloro-G4 (assembly GCA_002816455.1). Taxonomy (GTDB): domain Bacteria; phylum Chloroflexota; class Dehalococcoidia; order Lucifugimonadales; family UBA3495; genus UBA1141. The sequence goes on from MUCR01000058.1 coordinate 8,901, forward strand.
TGTTATAAAAGCCGCTGTATCGATTCTTGGGCACCACGTTGGAACCGTTGGCGAACTCGGCCAACTCCGGGATCACGTGAGTCTCCTCAGTTCCTTTGACGCAGTGGACCGGGAACACTTGAAATTCCAGGTCATCCGGGTCGTGGTGGTCGGATATAAACAATAGTTGAGAGCCTGCCTCGCTCTCACGTATCAAAAGCTCCCGGACGTTGGGGATTATCCCGCGGGCGGTGTCTCCGCAAAACAGGTTATGGCCCGGCTCGAGAAATCCCCGGAGCATGTCCACGACCAAAACAGCGTTTGGCATTTGCAACCTACCTTCATTTTAGGCCTTGGGCAGTCTACAAACCTTTGAATTAACCGCAGAGCGCACGGAGAACCCAGAGCTATAATTGTTCTCCTCTGAATTCTCTGCGGTCTCAGCGATCTCTGCGGTGATTTTTTTTGGCTCTAAGCCTGGGTTTTTCTTCCCAAGAGCTCTTTGATCTTGTTAGGGCTCAAGGGCAACTCCGTAACTTGAACCCCTAAGGCATTGGACACGGCGTTGGACAATGCTGCGCCGGTGGCAACGATACCAATCTCACCGGCGCCTTTAACTCCCAGTGGATTAATCGGGGAGGGAGCTAAATCTAGAATCGCGACATCGAAAGCTGGAATATCCAAGCTGGTGGGCAACAAGTAGTCCATAAAACTGCCCGCCAGCGGCTGGCCCTCGTCGTCATAGACGAGCTCCTCCAGTATGGTAGCCCCTACGCCTTGGGCGGCCGCGCCGACCACTTGGCCCGTTAACAGCAAAGGATTGATAACGTGCCCAACGTCTTCTGCAATGGCATATTTCAATATTTCTATTTGCCCGGTTTCCGGGTCTACCGCCAGATGTACGGCGTGGGCGCCGCAAGGATAACATTCCTGAGAAGAATGAAAATAATGCGTGGACTCCAGGCCCATCTCACCTTGATTGTACTTGCTGGCCGGTCCGGCTAACTCCAGCACCTGATTCAAGTCTAATTCAGGTTCGCCGGAGGAGGGGGTTTTTCGGTACACATGGCCTTGGGCGAACTCGACATCGTTTGGGTCCACGTCGAGATAGCCGGCGCTGATGCGGAGGATCTTCTCTCGTAATCGCTGGGCGGCCCCATAGACTGCATTTCCCGCTAAGGTAGTCCCCCGGCTGGCAAAGGTGCCACCTCCGAACGGCATCAAGTCCGTGTCGCCGTGGTACACTGCAACGTATTCCATGGGCACGCCCAAACCATCAGCGCAAATCTGGGCCATCACGGTCTCGTGTCCCTGGCCCAGAGTGGAGATGCCTAGATAGACCGCCACTTGGTCCGGGCCGGTCACAACTACCCGGGCTCCCTCATAGGGAGTGCCGGTACCAGTGCTCTTTACGAAGCTAGCGACCCCTACGCCGTGGAATCTGCCGTCTTTATACTGACCGCCGGTAAGTTTGAGGTTTTCGTAGTCAATCACCTCCAAGGCTTTTTTGAGCACAGCAGGGTAATCCCCGCTATCGTATGTCAATGAGTAGTCTTCCGGGCGGGTCCTTCCCAGCTCATAAGGCATCGCAGTGGGAGGTATAAGGTTCTTCAACCGGAGTTGGGTCGGGTCAATCTTTAGGTCCTCGGCCATCATGTCCAACATACGCTCTCGGAAAAAGCAGGACTCGTAACGGCCCGGAGCGCTGAACGTGCCCATTCCTACCTTGTTTGTAAGAAGGCACTTCACGTCCCACTCGTAATTGGGAATGAGGTAGGGACCGGTCAGCATCGCTGCGGTGGATACCGGGACCGACGCGCCGTGGGTGCGGACGTAGCCTCCCAACGCGCCGTAAATCTTGGTACGCATCCCCAAAATGGTCCCGTCTTTCTTGGCGGCCACTTCCAACTCGCAGACATGCTCCCGGGAATGGTTCGCCGAGATAAGGTGCTCAAGGCGGTCTTCGATCCACTTGACCGGGCGGCCCAACTTTATAGCCGCAAAGGGGACTAAAAAGTTCTCAGGGTAGAACTCGCCACGGACGCCGAAGCCGCCGCCAACATCCGGCTCGATGAAGTGGATTCGGTGTTCCGGCATCTGTAACAGTGACGCCAGCACCCCTCGGTTGAAGTGGGGCACTTTAGTTTCTCCCCATACCGTGAGTTCCTGTCGCCCGGAAGCGTAAGAAGCGACAAGACCCCGAGTCTCTAAGGGGTTGGCGGTATGACGGTGGCACCGAAATTCCTCTTTGTGCGTGTAGTCTGCCTCACGGAACGCCTGGTCCACATCTCCTATCGAAGAAGCGAACTCATAGGCTAGGTTGGTGCCGTGTTCCTCGAATAGCAGGGAGTCCTCTTGCATGGACTGCCACACGTTTACGACCGGGGGCAGCGGGTCATAAGACACTTCAACACCGTCGAGGGCATCCTCGGCAAGGTACCTGGTCTCGGCAACCACCAAGGCTACCGGTTCGCCGACGTATCTCACCTTGTCCTCGGCCAGCGGGTATTGCAGGAACCGCTCTATCCCGACGTAGGTACGCATTCTGATGGGGATGGGACGAGGCACCACCGTGTCTTTGATATCCTGAAAAGTGATAACTCCGGCCACGCCGTCCATCTCAAGGGCGGCTGTGGCATCTATGGAGAGTATGCGCGCGTGGGGGTGAGGGCTGCGCAGAATAGCTGCATGGAGCATATTGGGTAGCTTAACGTCATCGACGAATTGCCCTTGCCCCGTTAGAAACCGCCGGTCTTCTTCCCGCCGGATAGGAGCGCCGATATACGTCTGGGCCATACCCTTACTCTACTTATATGCCTTTGACTGATTTTGCCGGGATTAGGGGATTTGGGGATAAATAATACAAGCCCTAATCCCCAAATCCCCTAATCCCGGCTAGTGCACTATCCCGGGTTTCCTTGAGCCGCGTTTATCATCGCCCACACTCGCTCGGGTCCAACTGGCGGCTCGGTAAGTTCGACACCCAAGGGCAGCAAGGCGTCGGCCACCGCATTGGCGACGGCAGAGTAAGCGCCGACGGTCCCGGCTTCACCCACGCCTTTTACCCCGCCTTCGGTGAAAGGAGATGGGCTTTCGGTGTGGAGTGTTTGAATCTCTGGAATATCCAGTGACGTTGGCACCAAGTAGTCCATAAAGGAGCCTGTGAGCAGTTGCCCGCCATCGTCGTATCTGAGTTCCTCCAACAAGGCGTTACCAATGCCCATAGCCACAGCGCCGACCACCTGACCTTCGACTATGACGTGGTCCATGATCGTCCCGCAGTCTTCCACGACGAAATACTTTTCCAGCTTCACTACCCCGGTGTCAGGGGCAACTCGGACCACGGCTAGGTGGGCCCCATTCCCAAATACTTGATGAGGTGGGTCAAAGGACCGGGTAACCTGCAACCCTCGCTCGATGTTCTCCGGAAGGGAAACTTCCCTGGAGGCATCGTAGGCTGACGCAGCTACGCGGGCAATCGAAACCCGCCTCGATGGATCGGCTAGGACAAAAACCTCGCCGTCGACAATATCCAAATCGCCCTCTTCGTTTTCCAGAAAAAAGCGGGCAAGTTCCAGAATTTTTTGCTTGATGTCTTGGGCCGCGAGCCGGATGGCTCCCCCGGTGCTAACTGCGCTCCTACTAACCCCAGTTCCCGAACCGAATGGCGTGGCGTCCGTGTCACCTTCCAGAATCTTGACTGTTTCGTAGGGCACCCCGAGCTCGCGGGCCACCAAGTTAGCGAACACGCTCTCGTGGCTCTGTCCCGTTGAGCGAGCGCTTACCGCCGCCGTGACGTTGCCGCGCGCGTCGACCCGAATCGTCGCAGAATCGAAGGCTGGCAAGCCATAGACGCCGCGCTTGTGGTAGTCCTGGGAACCGGTGCTGGTGTGCTCCACGAAGCATGAGATGCCTATCCCTAGATGTTCGCCACGGGAATTCGCTTGTTGCTGGGCTTGGCGAAGGTCTTTGTATTCGGATAGCTGCAGTAATTTATCCAACGAGCCGGGATAGTCTCCACTATCGTACAATCGACCCGCCACCGTGTTGTAGGGCAACTCGTGAGGTTGGATGAAGTTCCGATTCCGTACTTCCGCCGGGTCCAACTTGAGCGCTTGAGCAATCAAGTCCATAATCCGCTCAATTACAAAGACGCCCTGGATTGTGCCCACGCCGCGATAGGGGCCGCCAGGGCATTTGTTGGTGAGAACGCCGTAAGCCTGGCAATCGTAGTTTTCGATACGGTAGGGTCCCACAATGGACTGGCCCGTGGTCATCGGCTCCAGCCCGGCGCTGGTGGGGCCCAGGCAGTGGGCGCCTTGGTCAACCAAGACTTTGGAACGGATGCCCAGCACGCTACCATCGCCTCTTGCCGCTACCGAAACCTCCACCCGCTGCTCGTGGGCATGAGCGCAGGCCAAGAGGTTTTCCATCCTGTCTTCCACCCACTTCACCGGACGGTTTATTTTCTTTGAAAGAAATGCCAGCACAATAGCTTCTGGATAACCGGTGCCTTTGATCCCGAACTCCCCTCCCGTGTCGGGGGATATTACCCTGACCGAATACTCGGGCAGCCTCATTACTGTGGAGAAGACAGATCGGGATTGGTGAGGTGACCGGGATGAGGTCCAGATAGTCAAGCGGTCCAGGCCACTGTCGAAGCTGGCGATGACACCTCGGCCTTCCAAGGGCACTGCGGTTTGCCTGGGGAAGTGGAAGGTCTTTTCCAGCACCAACTCCGCTTGCTGAAAAGCCTTATCGGTGTCGCCCCCGCCAAACTCACGATAGAACACAATATTGTCGGCCATGCCTTGGTGGATAGTAGGGGCGCCGGGCGCCAAACTTTGGTCTACGTCAGTCACCGATGGGATGGGTTCGTAGTCTATCGTGATGGCGTCCAACATATCTTCGGCGATATGAGGTGTCTCAGCAGCGACGGCCAAAATGGGCTCGCCAACAAACGCTACCTTCCCTGGAGGCAACGGGTATCTGTCGTAAGGACGGGCGAACTCACTGGATCCCGGCGCGGCGGGCCGCACGGGTTCAACGTAAGGTAAGACCTCTTCCGGAGTCAAAACGGCGATAGCGCCCGGTATTTTTAGTGCTTCGTCTACGTGAATTTGAGTGATATTGGCGTGGGCGTGAAGGCTGCGAACGAAAGCTGCGTAGCACATTCCGGGCAGTTTGATGTCATCTAGGAACCGTCCCCGGCCTCGCACCATACGAGACGCCTCCGGCCGAGCAATGTCCTCGTCCGAGTGTGCCATCTTCTTCACCATTCGCTTGGAGTGGGGATTAGAGTCGCTACTCTCCGGCTTTTCTCACTGGAGGCTCTTTGCTGGTCTGCAAGATGGCTTGAATAATTGGGGCGTAGCCGGTGCAGCGGCAAATATTTCCGGAGATTCCTTCCTTCACTTGCTCTTCTGTGGGACTGGGAGTGTCTTGAAGGAAAGCGTAGGCAGTCATTAACATGCCAGGGGTGCAAAAGCCGCACTGCAGAGCGTGATTCTCTTGGAAAGCCTGCTGCAACGGGTGGAGTTCCTCCTCTTGGGCCAATCCCTCCACGGTCGTCAAGTTGGCGCCGTCCGCTTGGACCGCCAGCATTAGACAGGACCGGACAGCGTCACCGTTGAATAGGATAGTACAGGCCCCGCATACCCCGTGCTCGCAACCTAAGTGAGTGCCGGTCAGGCCCAGCTCGTCCCGGAGAAAGTCCGCGAGGGTTTTTCTCACTTCAACTGAGGACTGGTATTCCTTGCCGTTTACCGTTAATTTTATGGGCAGAGTTACCGCGCGATAGGAGCTGGTCATGCTGTTTCGTCTCCATTCCGTCTATCGATGGCTGCCTCCAGGGTCCTGCGTGCAATCACCCCTCCAATCTCTTTGCGGTATGCCGAAGAGGCATGGATGTCCGAATCAGGGTCCAATTCCTCGGAAACAATCCTGGAAACGTCTTGGAGCACACTGCCGTTAACTCGGCTGCCCAGCAACGCCTCCTCCGCCCGGCGTATCCGCACTGGAGTCCCGGCCACGCCAAACATGGTGATGCAAGCAGATTGACAGATGCCGCCACCATCTAACTTAAGCAGTGACACAGCGCCTACCATGGCGAAGTCACCTTGACGCCGGCAGACTTCTTGAAAGCCCCATCTCCATTCTTCTGAAGGGGCTAGGGCCCGTGCTGGCAAGCGAATTTCGGTGAGAAGTTCCCCAGGTTCGAGCGCCGTTGTCAAATGGGAAATAAAGAAATCTACAGGTTTCAAAACCCTTTGGTTGGAAGCGCTGGACAACACGAACTCTCCGTCAAGAGCGAAACAAAGTGCCGGGAGCTCGGCAGAGGGATCGGCATGGGAGATGCTCCCGCCAACGGTCCCTCGGTTGCGTATCTGGAAGTGGCCTATTGATGGCATAGCCGCCGCAAGCACTGGAATTCTTGCCTTAACGTCAGTGGATTTTTCCACAGAGCGCTGCCTGGTGAGGGCCCCTATTGCTAGTCCGCCGTCTGGCGTCGGCGAGATATAGTCGAGATCGGGGATACGGTTTATGTCGGCCACCACTTTGGGCCGGGCCAACCGCATGTTGATCATTGGCATAAGACTCTGGCCGCCAGCCAAGACTTTGGCGTCGTCACCGTGCTCGTGGAGCAACTCCAGCGCTTCTGCCAGGCTCGTTGGAGCGAAGTACTCGAATTTTGCTGGTTTCATTTACCTTGATCCTTGTTGGTGCCATTTCGCGCACTGGGAAGAAAGGAAATTAAGCACAACCCACCCATCTCGGCACCAGTAATTAGGCCAAAGCCCACTATAGGCCATGATATTTAGCAAAGTGAATGCTAGTTTAGGCATTGAAGAAGCCGTTGTACAGCGGACCCCTAACCATGCCAGCGGCTCTCAAATAGCTGCCACCACGCTACATCAGCAATTTTGTTTTCAAAGAATCAAACTCGTCGCGGGTCAGGTAACCCTGTTCCAACAACTTAGCCGAGCGCTCCAGAGCGTCGACCGTGCTGTTCTTATCATTGCCACCATTGGGCAGAGCAACTAGGCTGGGTCCGGCCTTCTTGACGTCGGTTAACCCGCAAAGCCCCATGGCGATGTCAAGCTCGTTTCGCAAAATTTGCAGTACGTGGCTCATCCCGTCCTCACCGCCCACCGACAAGCCCCAGAAAATGGGCCTGCCGACGAATACCGCTTTAGCTCCCAGTGCCAGGCATTTCAGCACGTCGGTGCCTCGGCGTATGCCGCCGTCGATGTACACTTCGGCCCGGTCGCCGACGGCTTCGACGATCTCAGGGAGCATTTGGATGGTGCCGGATGCCCCCTCCAGAGCGTGCCCACCGTGGTTTGATACTACCAGACCCTCTACGCCGTATTCGGTGCATAGCCTGGCATCTTCAGCTGTTTGAATCCCCTTGATGACGATAGGCATTGATGTCAGAGAACGCAGCCATTCCAAATCAGACCAATTCAACGCCGACTCAAACATGTCACCAAAGTTTTCGCGGTTGGGTAAATCCGGTAACTCGATGCCGACAAAATTCTTTAAAATCCGCTCCGCGTCCAGAGTGTAGGCGTAGCGGGCTTCCCGCTCCGTCGACCTAGCGCCGAGGTTGTCAACCGTTAGCATCAATGCGCTGTACCCGGCTTGCTGAGCCCGGCGCACTAGAATCTCCGTCAGCTCGCGGTCTTTGAAGAAGTACAACTGGAACCACAGCGGCCCGGTCGCTGCTTCCGCCACCTCTTCGATGCTGTAACTGGAGGCCGTGCTGAGGCTCATGATAGTTCCAGACGCGCCCGCAGCCCTGGCTGACGCCAGTTCGCCCTGAGGGTGGGCACGTTGGTGGGTCCCGGTAGGGGCTAGCATGATTGGGTAGTCTATTTTTTGCCCCAGGACCTCGGTCGACAGGCTTCGGTTACTTACGTCGGTCAACACTCTGGGCCGTAGCTTTATAGCGTCCAAAGCAGCCAAGTTGTTGGTGTTAGAAAACATGGTGGGGCCGCCGTAGGTGCTGAACAGCCGGTCGAAGAGAGCAATCGGCATGGTCTGTCTGGCCCGAGCCTCATAATCGGGAATGGTCAATAAAGGCGCTTGGGTTGTCATTGTGTCTCCCTTCCTAATTCGCTTGCTTAAGTCGATTTGTACTCTAAAGACATTAAAGGGCCTCCAGGGCATTTACGACTTCGTCGGCGGACTTAATCGCAGCGTCTTTGTAGCTCATGCTGAGGATCGAGTGTTCGTGGAGTTGGGGCGCCATGGCCGCCGTGGCATCTTCTACCACAATGGTACCGTAGTCTAGTTCGGCTGCGCTTCGTGTGGAGGACTCGACACAACCGTTCGTGACAACGCCCATGATAATTAGGTTGTTGATGCCCATGTTTCGCAGCAACCGGTCAATGTTGGTGGAGTTGAATACGCTGGAAGTCACTTTGCTAATTACCAGTTCGTCCTCCCTTGGCGCCACCTCAGGAAGTATTTGGGCATCTTTGGTGTCCCTGGGTGTCTTCAACCCTAGGGCCTTGTACCGAAGTGTGCTGTCCCTGCCATCTTCAGTCTGTGAAGCAACGCGGACGTGAATCACCTCAACCCCAGCCTGGCGTGCCGCCGCCAGCACTCGTTGCATGTTGGGAAGCACAAGCTCGTCTAAACGGCTCCAGTAGTAATCAAGCTTGTCTTGTAGCCCTAGGGCCTTCGCCCTAGCGCCCAAGCCATAGTCCGGGTGGGCGTCCATGTATTGAACGTCGATGCACAGCAATGCCGTGTTGTCCTTAGTAAGCTGAGGCTCAGGGATATCGCCAAAAAGGGTTATAAGCATATCCTGGAGTTCGTCGTTGGACATACGTCCGGTGCTTGCGTCGTTCATCTCATACTTCCCTTCAAGTCAAAGTCACGCCACCGGAGGGTTACTGCGATACCAGTCGATTATTTCCGAACCACAGGCAGCCCAGACACTTTGTCGGCGCATCATATGTCCCAGGGCGTCATCTAGGTAGCGAATGCGAAAGGGCTGCCCAATTAGCCAAGGGTGTAGGTTAAGCGTCAGGAGTCTCCCGCTTTCGGCGGAATCCCGGTACATGATGTCGAAACATTCTTTGAGGATTTCCTTATACTTGCCGATTGCCATATGCCGATCCCAGAGAGCGTTGACATCATCCAATTCCAGCATCACGGGCAGAGCGAACAGCTCTCCATGGGGACTCTTTAATGGAAAGGGCTGCTCGTCGTTCGTCCAATCGCACACGTACTGAATACCTTCCTGAGATAAGAGTTGAGGTGTCCTTGTTGACTCCCCGTACTCAGGTCCCAGCCAACCAACCGGGGCGACTCCGGTGGCACGTTTCAGAGTTTCCACCGAGTTCCGAATGTACTCGCGCTCCTTTTGCTCCGACATTTCGCTAGTGATCATCTGGCTAACCGATATCCCGTGTGCGATGATCTCGCAACCGTGGTTTAGGCAGTAGTCAACGAGATAAGGATAGTGCTCGGCAGTGACGGCATCCATTGCAATTGTGGGTTTGATTCCATACTTATCCAGTACATTAAGCACCCGAAAAATCCCCACCCGGTGGCCGTAATCCCGGTGAGACAGGCGCATGTAGTCCGGGAAAGGGCGTGGCCATACACCGCCCGACAATGCAGCTACTTGGAAGCTTCCGTCTGGGGGCTCCCATTCGAGACGTTCTAGATTTACGATGACGCACAGCGCGACTCTGGAGCCCTCCGGCCAACGCAGCACACCCCTTTTTGTAAATGGAGACCAGTCGTAGTGGTCGTGGTCCATCCCTAGACGACGCTCTGCAGGCATGCTACGCCCCCCTAAAACTCTACTAGCTGAAGGCTGATATATTTTCCGGTTTCGCCATCTGGTTAACTACTTATTAAACCGATCCGCATGGGCCACAGCCTGGTCATAGTTATTGGCAATGTAATATTCGGCTATCTCGTCGGCGGTGGTCTGCCAAACGCCGTCGTGGGACATGATGTAGCTTAGAGCTTCATCCAAGTATTTGACCCGGTGGGGCTGGCCCAGGAGATATGGGTGGATGGCGATACACATTACCCTTCCGCTCTCTGCGCCTTCTTCGTATAGCTGATCGAATTGGGCCTTGCAGATCTCCACAAAGTAGTCACCCTCAAAGTGGTGCCTGAATAGAAGTCCGTCGTTGACTTCAATGGAGTAAGGCACCGAGACCATTTTCCCAGTCTTCACCTTGATAGGTACTGGTTGGTCGTCGTGCATCCAGTCGCTGTGATAAATGAGCCCCGCTTCCGCCATCAGGTCTGGGCTGTTAACCGAACTGAAGCCCGAAGGACCGAACATCCCCTTGAGCTTTTTCCCAGTGTGGCGTCGCAGGGTTTCAATGCAGTCTTGATACCACTCCCGCTCCCGATCCTCCGACCAAGTGTTGATGTACTCGGTGTTGTAGATTCCATGGCTCATAAAGTCCCAGTCCCGCTCTACCATGGCTTCGGCCACTTCGGGGAAATGCTCAAGCACTGCGAGGTTTAGCGACACACAGCACCTGATATTGTTATTATCCAGCGCTTCCAGCATCCGCCAAAAGCCTATTCGATTGCCGTAGTCGCGATATGAATACTGTTGGGTGTCGGGATGGGGAGTTCGCGGCCAGGGATTCGTTTGTCCATCTAGGTCGGGAAGGTATTCGTAGTGTTCCACATTGGGGGCTACCCAAACGGCCACACGCGCGTCGTTGGGCCATTTTATAACGGGACGGTCGATGATGGGACTATAGTCAACTCTGTAGGGCGGTAGCGCCATGACGGTGTACCTCCTCCGGATTGTGGGTTCACGATTACATTCCGAGCCCAAGGACCCATGCTAATAGCGGTCTAGACGGCCAAGGCAAGGCCATTGTAGAGAGGCACCTATAGAGCGTCAAGACAATCTAAAGGTCCCAGTTGTCAAACCCGTCCTACGTGCGAGTATGTGGGAGATGTAGACCGGAGTCGAGGACTGGCGTGTGCCAGGAAGGTGAAAGTCTCGAACGCCATTGGCTTCTTGGATTCCTGCTTTCTCTGGAATGACAACCGGAATGACAACGGGAATGACAAAGAAAAGTGCAGCAGAAATCAAAACTATGCGTTGGGAGGCTTGACGGTATGCCAGGGTGTGTTTTGCTCATATGCGTGCCCCACCCTCAATACCGTCTCCTCCTCGAACGGTCGGCCTCCAATCTGAAGTCCGATGGGTAGACCCCGGGAGTTGAACCCACAATTAACGGAAAGCGCCGGTGCGTTGGCCAGGTTGAACGGTCTTGTCATGACCGGGGTAATTCCCGCAGCCATCTCCTTGGAAGTGATGGTCGGATCGTCCGTTAACTTCGGGGCACAATCTTTCGAGCTAGGTAGAATCAAGACATCATAGTTGTTCAGAGCCTCTAGTACCTGGTGCCGCACAAGCTCTCTAAGTTTTTGGACTTTGTAGTAGGCTTGGGCTGGCATGATTGCGCCGGTTAATAGCCCGATCTGATTAGAATGTCCGAAGTCGTGGAGATTGTTCCGAATCCAATCCCTATAGGTCGTCGCCGATTCCACGTTTATTAGCGCCCCAGTGATTGTCCCGCCGTGAACGGTGAGAGGTAGGGAGACTTCTTCCACTGTGGCTCCCATTTCCCCTAGGACCGATCCGGCTTGGACCACTGCGTCTCGAACTTCGTGGTCCACTATCTCATTGTGAATCAGCTCTGTAATTGCCCCAACCCGCACTCCCCGTATATCGCCACTTAAAGCGCTCCGGTAGTCCGGCACTGGCACATCCCGGCTGTAGGCGTCTTTAGGGTCGTAGCCGGCTATGGCTCCCAATGTAATGGCGGCATCTTCGACCGTGCGAGAAATCGGACCGACTTGGTCCATGGACCAAGAGCCTGGCATGACTCCGTAACGGCTAACTCGGCCCCACGTTGGCCGCAAACCCGCAAGGCCGCACCAAGCGGCTGGCCGCCGAATGGAGCCTCCAGTATCCTCTCCCAAAGACGTAGCACACAGAAAGGCGGCAGTTGCCGAACCTGAGCCACCGCTAGACCCACCGGTGAACCTGTCCAAGTCCCAAGGATTACGATTCGGGCTATAGCGCTGCGAACTACCGATGGCAAACTCAGTCAGATTGGTTTTGCCTAGGATAATTGAGCCAGCTTTTTTCAAGTTCCCAATTACCGTGGCGTCTTCTTCGGGGAAGTAGTCTGCCATTAGTCGGGATCCGATGGTGGTGCGGACGCCCTTGGTCCATATTTGGTCTTTGACCGCCACTGGTATTCCGTGCATCGCACCCAAGTAATTCCCTTCCGCGATAGCCTGTTCCGCCTCCCTTGCGGAATGCAATGCCTCTTGCCGACAGACCGTAAGGTAGGAGTTGAACTTGAAATTCAAGCTGTCGATGCGGTCCAAATACGATTCTACAACCTCTACAGGGGAGACCTCTTTTCGGCCTATCAGATCCGAAAGTCCGGCCAAAGAGAGGAACGGTATATCCTTCTTATCCATGTCAAACACCTTTCGATCATTCTTTATACTGCGTAATTCGTAATTGCGCGGGCTGCCAATTGCATTTGCCGTTAAACTTTAATATATTTTGTGGCTATCCCGTTGCCCGTCTTTCTCCCCGTACCGCTGACCAGGTAGATGTCCCCATGGTTGTCCGGCCAAATCTGGTGACTCCTAGGCGTGCTCCACTGAGCCATCACCTTCCCTTCACCGTCCCGGACCGTTAGCAAGCCGTCCGGACTTTCGTTACTCTCCCGTTCAGCCAAGTAGAACACACCGTTGGAGTCAATGTGCAGATCTGTTGGGAGCCGCACGTTGGTCCACTGGGTGAGGAACTCGCCCTCGGGCGAAAAAATCTGAATCCGATTGTTCTTCCGGTCACATACGTAGATGTTTCCCGCGCCGTCGATCCAAAGACAGTGGGGAGAGAAAAATTCGCTTGGGGCGCTCGTTCCAGGCTCGCCCCAAGACGCAATTAGTTCACCTTGGCTGGAAAACCGATGTACTCGGCTGTTGCGGTAACCATCCGATACATATAGGTCTCCAGAGGGAGAAGGTGACAATCGGGTCGGTCTGTTGAACGGCCCTCCAGCTCTCAGCACTACCGCCTCGTCTTCAAAACACCCGGTATCCGATGGTTGACCACGGGTACCCAACTCCAGCAATTTACCTCCACTGGTGGTCAACTTGAGCGCCACGTGATCTCCACGATCAGCCAGGTAGATAATGTCCTCCCTGTCGATGAACATGGTGTGTGGCTCGTTGATTATTTCCTCACCCCACGAGTCTAGGAACGTGCCACTGCCATCAAAAACTAAAATAGGCGGATTTTGCTGTTGCTGGCAAAAGTAAACCCTGTCTTGAGAATCGACTACCACACCGGTCACCACACCCACTCCCAAGCCCGGAGGGACTTGCCCCCAACTCTCGACGAGGTCGTATCGGTATTCTCCTTCCCCCACTGTAGTCATGATTTTCTCCGATGATCCTTTTGGAAACAATTCCGGAATTAAGTCAACCTCATGTTTGCCTAATCAGACTGGGAATTGATCGTCCGGCCAAAAAAGAGGCAGTTCAGATTGACAATCCACGCCAGTTTTGTTTTACCGGTACCTTGAATATTTTGATCAGGCGGGCACGAATAACGGCAGTACTACCTCCTGCTGACCTGCTGGGACCATGAAGGTAACCTGAACCGGCATGCCGATGAAAATTTCCTCGGGAGCAACATTCAATACGTTGGTGCAAATGCGTAACCCATCCTGCTCTTCCAACTGAATAACGGCTATGTTATAGGGCAACTGGTTCTTTTCCCGGATAGCGAGGTGCACCGGATGGCGCACCACCACGAAGGAATACACCTCACCCTGGCCGCTGACTGCAGTCCAACTGTAGCTCGTCGAGTGACAATGGGGGCACATAGGGGTGGGCAAATGTCGAAATACCAAGCATTCGGCGCACTGTTGAATCCGAAGCACGTGGCTTAGTGCCCCCTGCCAGAATCCTTCTTCATAATCCGGCAGTGCTTCCAGATCGGGAAGCGGAATGCCCTCTAATGGTCCAGTCATCGGCCGTGTGTGGCCCGGCTCGGTCATATCTACTCCTTCAGTTGGTCTCCTTTAGCCCCTTCTGATGATAACGGCGGCGCTCAGCTGGGCCACGCTGCTGCAAGAAAGGACTCTATTGATAGTCTTGTGGGGCGGTTGAGCAGTGGAAGTGCCTCTGATTAGCCTCACCGCTTCTTGGGGATGTGTCAGACCGTGGATATAAGCCTCCGAGTGATTGCCGCCATGGGTGTTGGTAGGTAGCAGACCGTCAAACCGTATATTCTGTCCACCTTCCACGAAATCCTTGGCTTCTCCGATTGGCACGAAGCCGTAGGCCTCCAAGTTCAGTAAGCAAAAAGGCGTGAAATGGTCGTAGAACATGAAAGCGTCAATGTCCTCCGGGCCAAGGCGGGCGCGGGCCCAAAGATCCCTAGAAGTATTCGTTGACTCGGCTACCGCAAGGTCGGGGCGATAGATAATTCCTTCATTTTGGGGACCGGATCCTTGGGCCGCCGCTTCCACCAACACGATTTGATCCGAATGGCGCAGGTTGCGGGCACGCTCCGGAGTGGTTAGCACCATTGCCGCTGCCCCGTCATTCTCTTGGCAAAAATCCAGCACGTGCAAGGGCTCTGCCACCATACGGGAATTCTGGTGCTCATCTATGGTAAAAGGTTCCCTCCGGAGGGCCCGGGGATTCCGGGAGGCATGCTCCCGAAGTGTCACGGCAACCCAGCCAAAGTGGCGGCTGGTAGCGCCGGATGCATGCATATACCGGCGCACAAACATGCCGAACTGGTGCCCCGGCGCCAGGTTTCCCCAAGGCTCGGCGAAAGCCCGCTGACCACCGGTGATGCGCTCCGGCCCCCCCGCCTGGCCCAAACGCACACCTGACCTGAGGTTGGCCGCCCGGAAACACACTACATAGTTGCCAAACCCCGCAGCCACCGCAGCGGCGGCGTGGCCAACTACGGCGTTCCCTGCTCCTCCACCATATGCGACGCATTCCCAGTGGCGCAAGTTCTTGATTCCCAACGACTGAACCAGCAGCGTTTCTTGGTTGGAGTCCATTTCGTAACGGACCAAACCATCGACGTCTTGGGGTGAGATTCCAGCGTCGTCGCAAGCGGCTTTAATTGCTTCACAAGCAAGCTGTATCTCGCTGCGGCCCGAATTCCAGGAAAACTCGGTCTCCCCGATCCCAACGATGGCGGCCTTATCTTTGATTCCGTTGGTATCAACTGCAGTAATGTTCGTTGTCATGATCTGTCCTTGTTCCCAGGGCAAATCCCAGGGCAAATCCCAGGGCAAATCTCAATGCAGGACACAGTGGAGACGTGGCAGTGTTTTTCTAAGATTCCTCCCAGTCCACGATTCCCCGGTCTTTGAAATCTTGAATCTGTTTGTTGGAATAGCCGAGTTCCTTGAGTATCGGCCGAGTGTGTTCCCCGCGGAGGGGAGCTGGCCCCGCTTTGCCCGGTGTTTCGGAAAATCCGACCACGGGGGCATAACGCCAGAACCTTCCGTACCGTGTGGCATCGACTTGAGTGAGCAATCCGTTCTCCCGCACGTGAGGGTCTTCATCGAAGAAATGGAACATGCCGCGGTCTTCGGCTTTCACGCACGCAACGTCTGCAGCAGACAGTAACCCTTCCCACTCCAAAGGCTGCTTCGCCACAAAAACTCGGCCCAACTCTTTTGCGAGGTCCGAATCATGCTTTAGCCGTTGCTCTTTATTGGTGTACCGATGGTCTTCCAGAAGGTCGTGCCTACCAATGGACTCGCACAACGCTACCCATTCATCGTCGAAAGGACAGGCCAGAAAGATCCAGCCGGTCTTAGCGGGATAAAGTCGGTAGAGCGCATTAAGGCCGTATCCGTCAGGGTCCGGCTCGGGCCGAAGGGGTTTATCTTGATGCCAGAAAAAATCGTCCGCATTTGCGTAGGCATTTGCGGCGATCATGGTGGACTCGACATACTGGGCTTTGCCCGTCCGCTCCCTGGCGTATAGGCCCAGCAGCAAGCCGACGGCGTTGACCATGGCCGTATTGTGATCGGCGGTGCCATCGTTGGCTCTTTTCAATTTCTTGGCCACCGCTTCGATTTGATCCAGTTCAATGTCTTGGTCCGGTGGAGGGAAGGATTCCTGGCCCATTTGTGCCACCCCACCTCCGGAAACCGCGCCGGCGATGGGCGCCATTGAGGGCCTGCGAGAGTAAGGGCCGGTGGACCCGTAGCCCCCAGCATATAAATAAACCAAGTCTGGATTGATTTTAGCTAACTGTTGGTAGCCAATGCCCGTGCGTTCCGGTGCCCCGGGCCGCATGCTATGGAGTAAGAGGTCTGCCTTAGCGGCCAGCTTGCCCATAATCTCTTGGCCTTCAGGGGTCTTAAGGTTCAAGCAGATCCCTTCCGACCCCGCCATAGTGCGTTGAGCGGACAAGCCTTGGATGCCGTGTCTGCTCCAGTCACCGTCCGGAGCTTCGATGCGAATGACCCGCGCGCCCAACTCGGCAACCAGGGCGCAGCCCAGGGGGCCGTTAATAACCGTACCCAGGTCCAAAAGGGTCACGCCTTGCAGTGGAGCAGACGGAATCGGACTGTCATCGCCAGTGGCGTACTTTCTGCTGTTGCCATTCAGACGGAGAAGGACCTCGTCGGTGTGCTGGCCTGGCGCTGGGGCGGGTGTCTGAGTCCTACCCGGTGTCTCACCCATTATTACCATGGGACCTAGCTGGCGCATCTTGCCTACTACAGGGTCTTCCATGTCCACTACATTTCCGTTGTGCACGATTTGCGGGTGGTCAAGAGCTTGCTCGGAAGTGTGATAAGGTTCGGCCGCCACATCATTTGCCTGATTAACAAAGATGTCCATCCATTCATCCAGATTCTTTTGCTGAATTTTTTCCAGCATCATTCTCTCTAGCGAAGCCACATCCGCATCAGCCAAATCCGGTGCGTTTTTGAATCGCGGTTCTTGGTATATATGTTCCAAATCCAGCCAGTGCATCATTGAGCGAAACAATCGCTCCACGATGTTTCCAAGCTGTATCCACTGCCCGTCCTTGGTGCGGGCGGGCAGATATCCCGTAGGATTGGGACGCCCGATGCCAACGGTCGGGTCTGGAGGATAGGTCACCGGGTCTTTGGCTATCATCTGGCCTTGAACCCATGACACATGATCATAAGTGGTGATGGTCTTCAGCATGCTGGTTTCCACCCGCTGACCCCGGCCGGTCTTTTCCCTTACGTAAAGAGCAGCGGTGATGCCACGGATAAGGGCAGTGGCGGCCGAATGATATGCGCCCTGAACCACGACATAGTTGGGACCCTCCCTGGGATTTTGCCCAGCGAACATCATCATCCGGCCACTCTTGGCCGCTACTATCGCGTCATATCCTTTGTATTGGGCGTATGGGCCATTCTCACCGAAGGCTGTCAGAGAGGCGTACACCAACTCTGGATGGTCTACCGCTAAGGAACCATAATCGATGTTGAGACGCTCTGCTACGCCAGGCCGGAAACTTTCGACCACGACATCCGAGATCATTGCTAGATTACGGGCTTGCTCCCTGCCGTGGGCAGACTTGAGGTCGAGGACAACGCTTTTTTTGCCACGGTTCCACTGAATAGCGCCAGGCCAGTCTCTGAACTTATCCCCGCCAGGAGGTTCTACCTTGATCACCTCAGCGCCGAAGTCGGACATCACCATGGTCGCGATACCACCCGGCATGCCCTGAGTGAAATCCAGAACGGTAATGCCATCGAAGACTTGAGCCATGGTGCTCACTTCCTAAGGCGGTTTCTAAAACGTGGGCTCCCTTAACATTATGGAGGTCATCCACTAGCCAAGGAATACCGGCTTAAAAGGAAATACCGGCCTAAAAGGAGTAAATATAAACGTGGAATGGCGTCGAGTGTAATGGTGATTGCTGAGATCGTCTATACAATTTGACCGGTGGAAGATGTCGCGCCCGTTATCCGATTGGCAAGAATGACATGTGGGAGAATACCACCAACTCAGCCGAATGGAGTTTCTGGTGTGGTTCGACTCTCCCCAATCTCCTAGTCCGTTAACCTACCTTGACCAGTTGGAGGACCAAATCATCCACACCGGCAGCGATTATGCAGGGAGGCGACAAAATTTGGGTATTGGGAGCCCTACTAGAGTGGAACTGCACCAGAAACGTGGGCCGGCGAGGCTTACCGTCAAACTTGTGATACGTTTCAATATGGGCAATAAATTGTGAAAACGCGCTATCACCGCTGAAGAAGTACGCCTCGCTCGCGTCCTACTTCGAATCTTGCCAGGTCGTACCCAACTTCCAAGGCGCCTGCGTAGTTCCTCTGGGTTCTGTTGATGAGTTCCTCTTCGGTTGCCCCCAAAAACAGGGCCAAATGGGTATAAACAGCTAGCTTGGGTTTTGCCCGCGTAAATATTTTGGCCGCTTGCTCTGGCGTTGTATGCCAGCCAAGGACGCCTCGAATATGTTCTGATATTTCCGTCAAATTTTCGGGGACCATGGCCACCTCATGGATTAACAGGTCCGCACCTTCCGCATGCTTGATAAGGTTCTCGCAGTAAGTGGTGTCGCCGGAGAGAACTACCACTCGGCCGTCGTATTCCACCTTGAACCCGTATGCCGGGGTGATGTTGACGTGCTCGACCAAAAACGCAGAAACCGTCACGCCGTTTCGCTGGTATACAACTCCTTCCGCCAACTCCTCAGATAGAAGTTGGTAACCAGCTCCTTGAATATAGTCGGCGCCTGTCATTGCGGTTACATCTGCGGAGTAAGCTTCTTGTAAATGATGCATCATGTGATCCGTACCAACTGGGCCATAAACTTGTAACGCATCAGAGCGACCAAACCCTCTTGACGCAAAAACAGGAGGAGTAAGCCACAAGTCTGGAATACCGGTGGAATGGTCGGCATGCAGATGGGTCAGGAAAAGGTAGCGGGCGTCCTGGAGGTTTACCTTGAGCTGGTAGAGACGCTGAAGGGTCCCTCGACCGCAATCAAAAAGCAAAGTCTCAGTTCCGGCTTGCGATAGAGCGCTAGCTCCGAAGCGGTCGAGCGTAGGGGACGGTACACCAGTCCCTAAAAGCGTAACAATAAAATCTCGTGAGCTTGTCAATTATTTCTTGCCATGGCGTCGGTTAAAGACGCCTAAAGTAAGTAAAACTATCAATTCACTGTTCACGATGGTTTTTCCTCTCGGCTCAAGGCATAGGCCTGCGTTGTAATGAAATATTTGGTTAACAAGTTGGTGCGCTCCCATGCCGGCAACGCCTCATCGTCAAGGTATTGTAGATACCTTTGAGTTACTCTGGTGAAGTGTGCTTCATGCCCTTCATCGTAGGCCTCCGGGAACTTGATTTTCCATCCGAATTCAGACGGCTCACCGGATAAACCTGGATTCTGATCGCTTAAGCTTCCCAGCGCTTTGTCCACCGTGGAACTAAACGCCTGGGAACCAAACGCCTGCTGATTCTCTCCTTCGCCCGGCTCCAGGTATAAGGTCGCTTTAAAATGCTGCGCCTCATCCTGCCGAATAACCAGGTTGGCCCGGGTTCCTCTCATAATGGAATAATGCGTATCGCCGCCCTTCGGGTTGTCGAACCCCCACTACACCGATATTTTGCAATGAACCCCGCGCACTTTGAATACAAAAGCTCCATTGGCAGCAACGCTGAGAATCGAATCGTTTTCAACACTCGATGCCAGATAGTCCGGGTAGGTCGTTTCGTGGGTGACCTTTTTGAATTGTGAGCGGGTCAGTGGGGTATCCCATCTTCGGGCGGATATCACTTCTACCCCATCGTTCGGGTTCTGGTAATCAATAGGTTCTTCGGGAAAAACTTGCCACATAATCAGATCGGCAAGATGGGTAGACACGTCCACAATCCCTTCGCCCTGCTGTTTGACGTCGAAAAACCATGCCGGTCTGACCAAAGGCTGCCCGGCTGCTATCTTAGAAAAATAATGAACACTTTCCTTGGATATCGCTGGTTCCTCCGGACTGCCCGCTACTAATTCACCAAAGAGGTCCGGAATCTGAGAAAGTGCTCTTTGCAGGATAGACGTGATTTCGTGACGCTCGGTCATGATGTCGTCGACAATTAGCCCCTGATGCTCTGCCAAAGCCAGAGCGTCCTTCAACACAATGAAGCTGTCGGGATCAATAATCATGGGCTTGTCGGCTAATACGTGGATTCCTGCCTCGATCGCCCGTCGGATGTACTCGATCTTCCGTCGATTGTTTCCGGCGACAACCATTACGTTGCCGGGCTTTTCTTGGAGCATTTTCTCCAGATAATCGTCGCCTCTGTAGACCTCTGGAACCCAGTGGGTGGGATGTTCTGGCCGGGTATTGAACCGGTCGATCAAGGTCAAAAACCTTTCGAGTTCTCGACCGTCAGGCGCGTAAATATGCACGACCGGATCGACCTTGTCATAGGCATATTTAAGGACCAGACCGGCGTGAAAATGGCCTGGATTGAGGACCATCAACCGCACTGGTTTTTCAGCTTTCATAGACGATTCGTCGGCGCCTGGGCCTAAGTTTAACTTACTTGATTTCCCGTTACGAAGCCAAGCTCATGCTGCCTTAAATTTTCCTACCAAACTACCCAATAGGCTCCTAGTTCGGGCGATGGACTCCTGTTCGTTTTCGCCGACGGGCAGAACCGACGCAATAAATTCAGTGGCCCCAGCGCTGGCGAATGCCCTAAGTTGCTGTTCTACTTGGGCTTCGTTGCCAACCACAGTTACCTCAGAAGGCCCTTCCACTCCTTCGATGTCCAGGAGCCTGCGGTAGTTTGTTAGTTGGCCATAACGTTCAAACACCCGGGCTGCGGCTTCCCGTGCGCTTTGAGGGTCGTCGGTCACCGCAACGGGTAGTCCAACGACGACTCTGGGCTGAGGTCTGCCTGCCGAGAGGGCGGCGGATTGTATCCGAGGAACGATGTGTTCGCCTACCGTTTTTACACCGGCCATCCAGGTTGCAGTGCCATCCACAATCTCGCCTGCCATCCTTAACATTCTAGGCGCCAGGGCGGCGATCACGATCGGTACCGGAGATGATTCATTAACCGATAACTCAGCCCGTACCTGGAAATCTTGACCTTGGAAATCGACCCACCCGTCATCTATGAGAGACTTGGTGACCGTCAGGTACTCCCGCATGTGTAGCGCTGGCCTTTCGTATGAGAGGCCCATCACATCTTCGATCATTGGCTTGTGGGAGAGGCCGAGACCAAGGGTCAATCTTCCTCCACAAGCCACCTGAGCCGTTAAGGCTTGTTTGGCCATAGTTAGCGGATGAGTTGGGAAAGTCGGTATGACCGCAGTGCCAAGTTCTATCCGATTAGTCTGGGACCCGGCCAGCGCGATTACAGTTAGAGCGTCATAACCGAATGTGGGGAGTTGAGGGAACCACACGGAGTCGAATCCCTCGGCTTCGGCTCTGACAGCCTCGTCCACCGCCTGGACCAAGGTGAACGGTTCGCGTCTAGCGCCATGCATTAATCCAATGCGCATTGTTTAACTCCTGCAGGTATAACTGTGTTGCCTTTGGTTATTAAGACTAGATGTTTAGACTACAAGTTCCTTGGGGTCTCCCGCCGGGATAGTGCTTTATCCAACGGAGCCTGGTTGTCAAGATGGGAGGATATGTCCGCAGAATAGTCCGGCACACAAAGAAATTGCCGGTTACTGGGCTGTCCAACCACCATCTATCACCAGTTCGCTGCCAGTGACGAAAGATGATTCGTCTGATGCTAAGTACAGCGCCCCGTAGGTCACTTCCTCAGGTCGCGCCCACCTGCCCATGGGCGTATTGGCCAAGAAGCGCTGGTTGATTTCGCGGGCCTCTCGAGACGATTCTGTCATTGGTGTGGCAATGGGACCAGGATGTATCGAATTTGCCCGGATAGACTCCCTTGCATATTGAATGGCTGTTGATTTCGTAAAAATGCGGACGGCGCCTTTGGAGGCGTGGTAGCTCGTAGAACCGCCGCTACCCACGATTCCATAGATTGAAGATATGTTGATGATGGACCCGCCGCCGGCTTTTCGCATATGAGGAATTGCGGCCTTGGTTCCTAGGAAAACGCCCTTGGCATTGATGTCCATCACCCTATCCCAAAGCTCTTCGGAGGTGTCTTCTACGGTGGTTCTTCCGGAAGTTATGCCGGCGTTGTTTACTAGAATATCCAGTTTGCCAAATCGTGCGGCAGTCTCCGATACGGCGTTTTCCCACTGAGCTTGGTCCGTTACGTCCAGCGGGACAAAGATGCACCCGCCACCGGCCTCATTTATTTCGGCTTCAGTGCGGCGACCTTCTTCTTCTAAAACGTCGCCGATAACCACCTTAGCCCCTTCCCGAGAGAACATTTTGGCTTCTTCAGCGCCCATGCCCCTGGCGCCACCGCTAATTAAGGCAACCTTACCTTCCAAACGCATGTCGTTTCTCCTAAGCGGTCGAAATTCCTCCGTCAGTTTGCCAAAGATGTCAACGCGCCTGGCCTGGCCCACTTACTCAACTCTCTTGGCGAGCGAATCGGAGCTAAACATTGATTGCCGATGCACAGATAAACGGCGGGCGCTTCGTTGGCTGGAAACCCCAGGCGTTTCACCACATCTAGTTGATCCACTGAGTCTAGGATCTGGATCACCCGGCCCGGTGTCGTGGCTTTCAATGAAGCTCTCACCAGGGCGTTGGTGGCTCCTAGGGAAGTATCGCCCACAACGACTAGGCTAACTGGACCGGACTCTGCCATATCCATCGCCCTGGCCCAGGCTGAGGCGGCCGGTGCGAAGAGCCGTTCTTCGTCTTCCTCCACCTTCCTGAGACCCTGTGGCCCCAAGTAGCTGCTGCCCGGCACGACCCCGGTAAACGCCTCGAGCGTCGCCTTGGCCACATCCAAGTATGCGTTGTCCGTAGTAATGGTGGCCAGCATAACGAACGCTTCGGCCAGGAGTGCGTTTTCCAGTACTGGCCTAACGCCCACTAAGCTGGGCCCCTCAGAGTCCTTCTCGGACATCACATCGTAGAAACCCCCATCGGAGGCGCTGAAAAGTCGGTTGATAGAGCCCATGACTCCTTTCGCGCGTTCCAGTTGATCCGGGTTGCCTGTAATTTGGTAGCAATGCAAGAAGGCCGTCAGGGCATGTACTTGGTCCGATAAGAATCGTGGCCGACCCGCCGGTTCTCCCACGACGTGTGACAATCCCCGGTCGCGATCAAATTCCGCCCACAGAGTATCCAGCACGAGCAACGCTTTATCCAGGTAAGAAGCCTGACCCAGGACGCCGAAAGCGTGTAGTAATGCCGAGGCGGCGGCGGCGTTCCAGCCGGTATATATGGTAGTGTCGATGGAGGGCTTGCTTGCGGTGTATCGGTCCTTCCAGGGCAGGCGATAATACTCTTCTCCAGCGTCTTGGCTGGCCCAGAACATGGCGTTAGATGAGTCGCGGAGATTGTTGAGGATGTAGTCAATAGTGCCCACAGCAGCGTTCTTGTAGGCGCTCTTGCCGACGACCTGAAAAGCTTGCAGGAACGTGGAAGCCAACCGAGCGTTGGTGTAGAGCATCTTCTCGTAGTGGGGAACTTTCCAATCTCGGGATACCGAGTACCTGAAGAACCCACCTTCGCAAAGGTCGTAAAGCCCGTCGACAATGCCGCCAAGCGTTCGGCAGATTATTTGTTTAAGTCTGGGCTCTCCATTCTTCTGGTAGAGGGACAGCAAAAACCACGCACCCTCAAAGGGCGGCTGTTTTGGCTCATCTCCGAATCCACCGAAATCGGTGTCGTAAAGTTCCTCAAGGCGCTTCAACACCGGACCCTGAGTTGCACCTTGCTTACGAGCCGTTGTGCTCCGGGACGGAGTGGAATAAGTGGGCGCCAAGCGCTTTCCTTCCGAATAATCCGTCGAAACCTGCTCCAGGAGCTTTATCATCTCATCGGGAGGCGTGTAGACCTTACCGGCTATTATCCGACCGTCCGTATCTAAGAATGCCAGCGAAGGAAATCCGCCCTGGTTGTACCGGGCTGACAGGTCGGGTCGTTGGTCCACGTCCACCCGGACAGGTATGAAGCGCTGGTTCACCAACTCAATTACAGTAGGGTGCGAGTAGGACGTCTCGTCCATTACGTGGCACCAGTGACACCAGGTGGCGGTTAAAGACAAGAGCACTGGTTTGCCTTCGGATAGCGCCGACGCAAACGCTTTATCGCCCCAATCTCGCCAGGTTATGGCGCTGATGGCAGGTGCTGGCATTTTCGTAACGCCTCCAAGGACTCACCGCCTATGTATTCGCGTCCGTAAAATCGTGTAACTATACTATCAAACCTATTAAGCTATTGTTTGACCTCTACACCCTTGACCCCCTTATAATTCATAATGGCCGAGGGCCTAGGCAAAACAGAAGAAGACGCGTAAAGGAATTCGACATGAATACAACCCGTAAACCGGTCGCCGTCGTCGTGGGGGCGACATCCAAGTGGCAGTCAGATGGCCGCAATACCAAACTGGCTCACGGCAAGGCGCTCGACGACAGCGACATGCCCGTCGGCGTGCGCTGGGGTGTGGGGGGCGCTATTGCCCAAAAGTTTGCGCAAGAGGGCTTCTTCGTTGTGCTGACGACCCGAAACGCAGCCAATGCGTCTGCGTTGGAGATTGCAATTCGTGAGCAAGGCGGCGAAAGCACGATTGTCGAACTAGACTTAGTATCCAGCGACTCCATTTCGACAGCGTTCGCCGAGATTCGAGATCGAGCTGGCGACCCCGATGTCTTGGTCTACAACGCTGGCTACCTGGAGGGGCGGGACCTTCCCCCAGAAAAAGAACTGCTTGAACACATCCCGGTCGAGATGTTCGAGACCGCACAGCACATTTCTAGCCGCGGGCCGTTCTTGGTCGCCAAGGAGGTGTTGCCTGCTATGCGACAACGGGCCGAAGGCTCTTTTCTCATTTCTAATAACGCGATGTCCTTGCGCGGACGAAAGCGTTACACAGGACAGTCGCTGTACTATCCGAGAGCGATGATGCGCACCCTGGCGCAGGCTCTGACGGAGGAATATTCCGAGCATGGCGTGCACGTAGCCAACGTGGTGATAGATGGTCTAATCGACTCTCCAGGGACTCGAGCCCTGCCCGCAGCTCAGCAGCAGCCTGAAATAATAATGAACCCGGTTAAGATTGCTGAGGCTTTCTATTATCTGCACACCCAAGACAAATCCTGTTGGACGCACGAACTCCAATTGACTCCATTTCCGACCAAGCCAAGCTTTTAAGGCTAGGAATAAGCGTTATCGACCCCTGACTCCCTCCAGCTATATAAGTTCGCGGGAACAGGGACAAGTAATTTACAGGAGCTGAAAGAAGAAGCGGCAGAGATTGTCTCTGCCGCTTTGTCATGGGGACACACTGCCTGCCCGTCTCAGCGGGCGGTGGTTGCCGGTTGATGCGCTCGGAGGAAGTCGCGCACCTGGTTTATTGTCTTGGCCAGCACGTCTTTTTGCTCTTTCCATGGATATACGGTCGCCTCGGCTTTTGGCGCCAACTCAACTACTTCCATGGCGGCCTCGTACGAGTGCGATGGCGTGTCGTCTGGCATGACCAGCATGGGCGTCTGGCACGAACGCACGAAGTCGCGCGACACGCTGTATACGAAGTCAGGGTCGACACGGTAAAGGTTGTGAAGGTACTTTTCGACAGTCTCCATGGTTACGTCAGTCCGCCGGGCACAGAGAGCCGGCCCCCAGATATCACGGCCTGAGTCGTACATGGAGTCAGGGAATTTCGAGTTGCTACCAACCGGCTGGCAGAGCACTCCAGCCAAGATACGCTCGGGTGCCCTTTCCATAAGCTTGAGCGCAAAGGGACCGCCGATGCAGTAGCCCATGAAGAAGAACTCCTGAATACCGAGGTGATTCATCAGCCCCAGTTGGTCGTCAGCAAAGCCTCCCCACGGGTCGTCGACCGGAACGGGGCCGCTGGACTCGCCTCCGTTTGCGTTGCGTTGGTCCATCGTAATGCAGCGGAAGTTATTCTTGAACTCCTCCATGGCGTTGAACACTTGGGTAGGCCAATTGCTGACAAGGGAGTTCAACCCACCGCCGGGGGTGACCAGTAGCGGGAAACCGGACCCGGCTTCCTCATAGTGGATGCGGACATCGCCTTTGGTATATAGCGGCATAACAGTTTCTCCTCGTCTAAGTCGCCGGAACGTTAAACTTCTAGCGCTCCAGCGCGTTATCGGCGGCTTATTTTAGCATTCTTTGACGAATGGTACTGGCTAAATCGTCCGTTCTCTCCTTACCCAAACACCAGCTTGCTGTGTTGAGGCGAGGCCCTTACAGCCGGAAAAGCTCCCGGCCCAACAGGACAGTTCCGCCCACGATGATGACTGTGGCGGCGACGTAACGGAAGACTTGGGTGTCCATTCGGCGCACCAGCAGGGTGGCCAGCCCAAATCCCAGGAGGACGCTGGGAATTAGCGTGCCGATATTGGCTAGGGTGTCACGGTCGACCATGCCGGCTTGGGTGTAAAGCCCAAAGGCCAAAATGTTGGCGATCAGAAAATAAAAGGCCAGGCAGGCCCGCATTACTTGAGGGGGCCAGCGTCGAGCAAGAACGTAAATGGCCACCAGCGGACCTCCAATGGTTAACGTGGTGACAGACAACGAGGTGAGAAATCCAATCACCGGTCCGGTCATGCGTTTATGGGCCAAGGGCAGTTCGACGTTGGCAATAGCCAGTGGCGCTAAGCATAAGATTACGACGCCGATTGCGATGCGCAGTATGGCGGGGCTGGCGGTGTCCAGCGCCAGTACGCCGAGGGGAACGGCGACCAAACCGCCCACGGCCGTTCCGGCGATAAGCCGCAGGTCAAAGTGGCTGCGGGTGTGAATCAATACGATTAAAAGCAGGATGGCGGTGAGGCTGTTCACCATTACCACCGTGGATTGAGGCGCCACAAATAGTAGCAGTATGGGCGCGACGACCAAGCCAAGACCGAAGCTGACCGTTCCCACGACGGTGGCTCCGACAAACACGATGGCTAAGGCGGCCACCAGTTCCAGGCCCGACAGCAAGCTATGCTCTAAACAAACCCGAAGCCGCTGCTTCGTATAGTGCGGTGTCCACCTGCACTACGAGAGGACCGTCTTGTTGCACCGCTATTTCCAGTTGTTGGTCGGGCGTCACCGAGAAGGCCCGCTCACCATCCAAAGCCACTGTTGAATGCCTCCGTTCAACGCTCACCCGCTCGCCGGTGGCGATGCGCCGCCATGAGCTGATGGCCACCTCGGGGATCATTCCTGGCGCCACGGGAGCGAGAACCGTGCTGCTTCCGAGCTCACTGCCGGAAGATTTGCCTTCGCCGTCCAGTTGCCCATCAATGCAGTAATGCAGGCCGCCGTCGTCGGTGATGGACACCGGTTGCAACCGAGCGCCAATGGAAGACAACCCGATGCTGGCGGGCTCGGCCCTGGTCAAAAATACTTCGTAGATAGTATTCATGTCCCAGATGGCCCTGGTGGCTACGAACCGTTCCCTGGAAAGGGCCACGTCAATAAGGGCCATGTCCCGGTACTCGCCGTCCACGTATATAGCCAAGGTCTTGCTTGCGATGGCTACCTTTTTCAAGTCCAGCTTTCCTTTGGCCAGCAGACCGGCGGCAAGTCCGGCTAAGGTGCCTTCAATCATGGTTGGGAACACGTTGTTGGTGCCCGTGGAAATGGCGATCATGGGTAATGCCGCCGAACCTCGGACTACCGCCCGGTTGGTCCCATCGCCCCCCAGGGTAACCAGACACCCCACCCCTTCCTGCTGCATCAATGCGGCCGCCCGGACCGTGTCGCCTTCAACGAACAAAGTGGCCATGTCCAGTATCCGTAATTCAAGGGTAAGCTTAGGGTCTTCTCTGGCACGCTCCACCAGATGGGAGCTGTCCCGCATGGCTACTACGTCCCGGATGCCCACAGCTTCTAGTCCCAGAAGGACCCGGCGCACTGTATTCACTTTTTCCCAATCGGGCACCACACGGCCTTGGGCTACCAAACGGCGGATATCCTTGCTGGCCGACGGGTTTGCGATTATGCCCACCAATGGTGAAGACACTGAGGAGGAAGGGGATTGGGACAAGTGGGCTCTCCTAATCGTCGATTCGGCTAGTGCATTGATTCGGCCACAGAGACACGGAGACACAGAGACCGGATAAAAAGAACTCTGTGCCTCTGTGTCTCCGTGGCCAATCCCACTCACAGCCGAGTTTGACTGCTATAATGAGCGCGATTTTAGCCGTGGCGGGTCTGGCCGTCAATCTTCATCTTTAATCTTCGTGGCAAAACTTTAGGTTAGGGGTTAATAATGGATAACGAGTTGTGTTTTGCTCCCGCTACTGAAATTCGCGAGCTATTCCGTACCCAAAAGGTGTCGATTCCCGAGCTCACAGAGCTGTTTTGCCGCCGTATTGAAGAGCTTAACCCCAAGCTGAACGCTTACTTGGCATTGTGCCTGGACCAAGCCATGGCCGACGCCAACGCCGCCCAAGAAGCAGCGCAAAAAGGTGAGCCTCTGGGCGCGCTACACGGCATACCCATCTCCATCAAAGATTTGGAAATGACCAAGGGCATTCCGACTACTATGGGCTCGCTGCTGTTCAAGGATCGTATTCCCGACATCGACTCGGTGGTGGTGGAGAGGGTGCGCCAGGCCGGAGCGATCATATTGGGCAAGACCAACACCCCGGAATTCGGGCAATCGGGTATGACCGACAACAAATTGGCCGACCCTTGCCGCAACCCCTGGAACTTGGAAAGAACCCCGGGCGGGTCCAGCGGAGGAGCCGGCTCGGCTTTGGCTGCCGGGCTGTGCACGCTGGCGACAGGAACCGACGGCGGCGGGTCGATACGCATTCCCGCCAGCTTCAGCGGCGTGTTCGGCATCAAACCTACCCAAAACCGGGTGCCTCGTTACGGAGGTTACGGTCGGCCCTCGGCGAACCATTTCTCCCAGTCCGGCCCCATGTCCCGCACGGTGGCCGACTCGGCGATGCTTCTCCAAGTCTTGGCTGGGCCCGATGACCGGGATGTGCTTTCCATCCGGAAGACGCCGCCGGATTTCTCCGCCGGGCTTGGCAGTGGCGTTAAGGGCATGCGTATAGCTTGGAGCGCAGATTTGGGCTATGCGGCCGTTGACCCTGAAGTGATCCGGGTTGCGGGGCAAGCCGCCCAGGTTTATCAAGAACTCGGCGCCACGGTCGAAGAAGCGCCGTTAGGCCTTGAGGACCCATTCCCCGCTTTCTTCGATGTTTTTTCCGTAGCCACCTATGCCGCATACGCCCATCTGTTGGAGGAGCACCGTGACGATTTCACAGACTATGGGCTGTATTCCATGGACCACGGGGCCAAGCTTACGGGAGCGGACCTGTCTCGGGCCCTGCATCAGGTGGACCAGTTGCGAAGACGCATGGAGATGTTCTTCGATGACTTCGATTTGCTCATGACGCCAACGATGGCGGTGCCAGCCTTCCCGGTGGACCAGCGGCCAGCGGAGATTGCCGGAAAGAAGGTGGAGCCGTTCTGGGGTTACCTGCCCTTTACCTACCCAATAAATATGACGGGGCAGACTGCATCCAGCGTGCCTTGCGGTTTTTCCAGTGATGGGATGCCTATCGGATTGCACATAGTTGGACCCAAAGGGGCCGAAGCGAAAGTGCTACAGGCCTCAGCCGCTTTCGAGGAAGCCCGACCCTGGCAGGACAAGCGCCCGCCGATGGTTTAGGAAGAGAAGAATCTAACCCGTGTTGTAAAAATCGGAGTGGGGGTAAAAATCTTTCCAGGCCCAGCCGTAGGCGGTGATGTAGGGAACCCTTTGCAGCACTTCGCCGCGCAGTGGCCCCTCTATAGCGATTCCCTTGGCCAGGTCCCATTTGCTGCCCGTTTGAACGTCAACCAGGGTTCCATCCGACAAGGTGAACTCCATCTCTTGATCGGCCGCTCTTCTTATAAAACTGTGGACATTTTTGGTTTTGGCATCGGCGACGACGACCACGGGATAGGGACCTATATGGTCGTTCACGGCGCCTTCACCGCTGGTCCGGTTGAACGAGTAGGCCTTGGCGTATTCGCCCAAGGCGATCCCGATGACAAAATCCGAAGTAAATTTTTGCTGTCGCGGAGCGTAACGGTTCCCGGGAGATTGAAGAACACTTGTTTCAGGGTGTTCGTCCAGCCACACGTTCCATGGTACGATAGCCGCAGGTAACAATTTCAGGCTGGTACCCTCAAGCTCCCCAGCAATGGACATGCCCCAAGGCTGCGACCAGATACTTTCGGTTTCGTGGTCCCACCAAGTCATGGCCCGCATGAAAAGCGCCCCCTGATTGCCAAATGTGTGGGTCTCCCCTTTAACTCGCCGGTCATGAACCAGACCGGTGTAGCAAATCGGTCACCACGTAACCAGAATTGGCACCCCGGCAATCACGTCGTTGACCATCTCCCGCCGAGCCAAAGGACCTATGGGGTAGGCTTTGCTTTCACCATCGATGGACACTCCGATCACCAACTCGCTGGGATTCAAAGAAGCAGCACGGGGTGGCAAGAATTGTGGCGTGTAGATCGGAGCGATAGCATCCCTGCGCAAGAGTTGGCGGAAATCACTTGCGTTGACTTCTACCGACTTGCTGCTTTGTAAAGGAGTAACAGCGGTCGCCTCCGAATCTGAAGCGGGAAGGGCTACCGATGCGTCTTGGTCCGGAGTTACGACGGTAGTGTCGATGGTGACTTCGTCCCACTGCTTGGAATCCTGTTGCGGTGTAATTAGTTTCCCCGGTGTCGGAGATATTTGGTCTGAACTCGGTATAGATTGCTGCTCACTGGAGTTGGGAGCGCTAAGCCGTTCATTGGTGATAAGCGGCAACGAGGATTTGACCACGATGTTATCGGAGATCACCTGGTCTGACTCGACCTGATCCGAGGACGAGGGCGATTCACCAAGGGCTGTACTATCATCCTGAGACCCCAGGCAGGATGTGAGGAGAGCCGCTGATATCACGGCAAGAGCTACGGCGGCAATAGAATATCCGATTTTCAACCTTCTTCTGGCAATTACCGGCGGCAAATACCGGCGGCAACTACCGGTTCATGTGCGGTCTCGCCAATTCGTCGCTAGGCGATGGTATTGGATTCCCGTCAGCAATGCCTGTGCTGAATAGTACGGCCAACAGGGAGGATTGGATTATCCGTGCGGGTAAATAACCGAGATTAGGATGAGCGTAGGCTCAGTCAGGCGGCTGATTCAACTCGATTGGATTTCCCGACGGGTCCTCGGCAAGAATCTGCAGACCACCTACCCCGCTGAGTATCTCGTTGCGGAAGACCGTTCCCTCTTTTTTCAACTTCTCTACCACGGACGCAAGGTCATCCACCTGTACCACCAAGCGGTTCCAGCCTCCTGGTTTCGGAACGCTACCGTCGGACATTGGCTGGGCCGCCGATGTTCTAGGGTCGCTGAGCCAAAGCCGGAGGTCCTCCTTGGAAACGATCGCGAAAGGCCCGAAATTCTCTACCAGCGAGAACCCCAATTTTTCAGTGTAAAAGGTTATCGCCTCGTCGATGTCGTTGACGAAGTACCTGACGTTTGCCATTCTGCTCTCTCCTCATTAATCTAAACCTGGTTTTCCCAAGCCAAGCTGACCGAATGAGCGTTGAACGTTTGGGGATTTCTCGGACTTTAGAGCAGCATACCGTGTGGGTCAATTTGACTCCGTCAATTGCTCATTTGTGCATTGGGGGAAGTCAAGGTAAAAGGGGCGGATTTAGCCGAGAGGCCCACCATTCTCTGCAGGCGCATCCGGGTGTTCAATGTGGTGATTTTCCAGGCAGCCGGTAAGGGAGTCCTCAAGTTGGATGGTAACATGGGCGATTCCGAACTCGCTGGAGGCGATGTGCCGCAACTGCCTTAGTACCGGCCCCGGATTGCCCAAAGCCGACGCCTCAGCGGTGACGTGGGCGCTGAGCGCTTCGTATCCGGTGGTGATGGACCAAGCGTGGATGTCGTGAACGCCGGTGACCCCTTCTAACTGCTCCATGCGTTGACATAACCTGTGCAAATCCAAGTGGGCCGGAGTGCCTTCCATTAGGACGTGAACCACTTTCCACAGCAGCCTGGCCGAGGTAGCCAGAATTAATACCCCGATTATGATTCCGAAAATTGGGTCGGCAACGTTCAATCCTAAAGTGATGATTAGGATCCCGGACATGACCACCGCCGCCGAGCCCATCAGGTCTCCCAATACGTGAACGAATGCGCCTTCGACGTTCAGGCTTTCCCCTGCGGAGCGGTGCAGAACCCAAGCCACGGTGAGGTTCACAATGAGGCCGCCGGCGCCGACGCCTAAAGTAACGGCGCCCTGCACGTCCGGAGTATCGCCAAAACGTTGGGACGCTTCAAAGAAAACCCATGCGGCGATTAACCACAAGCTGAGCGCGTTTAATAGGGCCGCTAGGATTTCTGTACGTTGGAAACCGAAGGTGCGCTGGATTGAGGCGGGCCGCCCGGCTATCCACATGGCCAGCAAGGCCAAGCCAATGGCGGCGGTGTCGGTGAGCAGATGGCCGGCGTCGGCGAGGAGAGCCAAGGAATTGGCGACCAAGCCGCCGATTAGCTCGGCTATCAGGTAGCTGAAGGTCAAAACCAGGGCCACGCTCAGGCTGCGGCGGCTGGCCTCCCGGTGGGCATGGCCATGGCTACCGGTTATGGGCAGCACATGGGCTGCCAGGCCAGCCTCCCGGTGTGGATGTCCTTCGGCGGCGCCGCCGGAGGTGTCGTTGGCCAGTGGCTCTGTCAGTTGCTACTTCCTCTCGTTCTCTTCCGAGTTACTCTAGAGTACATTTTAAACGATGGAAGGTTGGATTGGGTCGCTACATGACTTGCGGGTCCCGTTGGTTTTGAACGATGAGGGTCCCGATTCGCATTAAATTGTCATCCAGAGCGAAACGAGGAATCTACTGAGAACCTGAGATTCTTGTATCTTGACAGAAGGTTTATAAATGGATTGACCCTCGGGGTGTGACAGACCGATAGATTCTAGGTCCTGCGAGGCCGAGACGAA
>MUCR01000059.1 GCA_002816455.1 SAR202 cluster bacterium Io17-Chloro-G4
ACCGGAACCCCATATCCGCAGCTGGTTGACGTTTTAGTGACCTCAATGTCAATGACCTGTCGTTGTGGCAGGGCCAAATCTACCGCTTCATGCTCCAGCAACGCCTTTGTTAGCGGTGACTCCTCTGTGGGCACGGACTTGCCTTGTCCGTACATGCGGACAATCGCCGCATTTCTCCCTCGAACGAGCAGACCATGACCGTTATGGGACCTCCGTTGTTTGAATGGCGGGCAGTCTCGTTGCCGCTACCCACATAATCGAGATAGGCAATTCTATTCGGCCCTATTACATGAAGAGGCACCCCGCCTTTAGGGGACATATTGATCGCCCCCTCACCATTAGACCCCGATTTGAGCTCCGGGTCTGCCGTAGCGACAAAAAACAGCGCACATTCCTTGATTAGATTGGCTTGCTCTTCTGTAATGTGGTCATCCCATGTGGCCATGATTGTCTCCTTCCGTCTCAAAATGCAAGCCGGTTTGGTAACGTTGCGGATTGCGCTGTTTGCCAACTTCCGCTGCTACGGCTCAGATTACGCCTCATCCTCACCGCTGGCGATTTTATCGCCCACCCCAGAGCAGAGTCAATTGCTCGGTCGTGCCAAATCGATCTGGATTCTTAATCCATCGAAATAACTGCCGTCAAAATCACTTCCGCCAAACTAAACACTGCAAACCGATAGCTCGCCGCCACCGTAATCCTAACCAATTTGACACTGCCAAAGGGCCTGCGTAACATTCATCTTAGATTCCGGCGCTCTGGTATTTGTCAAAAGCTTCAAGACTGAGCGGTCAAGACGTTGGTCGCCAATACGGACGTGAATCGGGGTCGCGGCGACCGTTGTTGAACATGATTAGGCGGAAAAATGTCTAGGCTTCTACCGCTATGGCGGCTTGCCAGTAGATGGTACGTCTCCACCATAATCCTTGGGGCGTTGGGGATCGTCCTGGGTTCGTTGGTGTTTTTCAACGTATGGCCGGGCAAGCCTAAAATCGGGTTCATAAACATCCCCTTTACGGTAATTACCGAGCGGTCCGCTTTCGAAATATCGGCGCTTCTGGAATATGCCCGGACCGAAGATTCCATAGACGCCGTGGTGATAACCATCACCAGCCCCGGCGGGGGCGCCGCCGCCAGCGAAGAGCTATTCTTCGAGACCGCCAAGCTGCGAGAAGAAAAGCCGGTTGTCGTTGTCATGAACGATTTGGTGGCCTCGGGCGGCTACATGCTGGCCTTGGGCGCCAACTGGATTTACGCCAAGCCCTCTTCCTTCATTGGCGGTATCGGCGTAATTCTTTCTCCTATTCCGCCGTTGATTCCCAGTCCTCCCACGGAACGAGACGTCTTGACCGGGCCCTTCAAGGCGGAAGGCGGGGACAGAAGGCACTATGTTTCGCTGACAGACCAACTCAAACACGCCTTTGCCCAGATGGTTCAAACACAGCGAGGAGACCATCTGACGATGCCGTTGGCTGAAGTGACCCAGGGTCAGATCTATTCCGGGATTCAGGGTGTCCGTTTGGGATTGGTGGATGGCATCGGAGGCCGCTCGGACGCCCTGGAAAAGGCCGCTAGCCTGGCAGGAGTTTCTAATTACGATATTGAAGACATCAACACCGAGGTGTCCCGCTTGATGAACCAGAAACGGGATAGGGTCCGCGGGTCGCTGGAATTGAATGGACCACTCGCATCATCGGAACTTCTAAAATTGTTGATTGAAGGCGATCCCGATGCCGCAAGGATATTGCGGGAAGACCTAGATGCCGACGTTTTGAGGACTCTGCCCTTGCCCGGAGGAATTGGAGAAGACCCCAACTCAGCCCTTCCCGATTTCCCGCTAAAAATTAACGGCCCAAACGCGTATTACTTATATGTCGGTCCCTCCCCGTAAAATAGCTCTACTACTATTGTTGCCCTTGGTCGCCTTGATTTACTTTTTGGCCGCCTATTTTTCCTATTACCGTGGCGACTATGACGCTCCGCCGGCTTTGGATATTCAATTTCAAGAAATAGTCCAACCCGCCTCCATTCAACCGAGTTTCAGCGAAGTCCCACAAACTCATGAGGGAATGCTGCTTGTAGACGGCTCTCACCGAAACGACTTCGACCAACCGGAGATATCCGCATTCCTAGCCAAGGTGTCCAGCCGCGGTTACGACATCCAGTTGATGGGAGAACCGCGCGCTTTTGGCGGGTTCCGCAGGCTGGACCTGAACGATCGCACCGAATTGCTGGAGCGAACTCTGCGGCAAGCCAATAGCCTAGCGGTCATGGTGCCACAGGAACCCTACTCCCGGGAAGAAGTAGATCTAGTAGAAAAGTTTATCGCCAAAGGTGGCCGTCTGCTGCTAATCGGCGACCCAACACGGAACCATCAAATCAACACTCTAGCCGAGCCGTTCGGCCTAACCTTCCAGCCCGGCTACCTATATAACACCATCGAATACGACCTTAATTTCCGCAACATATTCGTCCGTGATTTCCGGCCGGACGTTATTACCCAGGGCTTGAGCCAAATCTCCTTTTACGCAGGCGGCGCTATCACGTCGGCCAGTCCGGGGTTGGCGTACACCGATGGCAACACTCGTTCATCAGTGGTTGAAAGGATTGAGCCGTTTTTCCCCATAGTTAAGGGTGGAAACGGTCAAGTGCTGGGTATCGGAGATTTGACATTCTTGGTGCCGCCGCAGAACGCTATCTTGGACAACGACCGGTTGATTTCCAACATTGCTAACTTCCTGACAAACGGCGAACGTGTTTTTGACCTTGGCGACTTCCCCCACTTCCTTACAGACGATGTGGAGATTCTGCTGGGAAGATCGGCTCTATTCGACCAAGGTACAGCGGCCAAGACGTTGCTGAGCGGCTTTCAAATAGATGCCCGCATCGTAGGCAGCGAAGACATCACCCAAGATACTGTGTATTTAGGCTTATACCAAGACGCTTCCGACGTGGCTCAATATTTGGAAGTAGCCGGCATAAGAGTTGATGAAACGCTGCGTACGCCATTTACCTTAGCCTTAGACAAAGAAGAGACCGGATTGGTGTTATTGCATCAAGGCGTGGACAGAAACGTTCTGATTATTCTGGGTGACTCGGAAGATTCCATCGAAGAATTGGTGGAACAACTGGAGTCCAACGAGTTTCAGTCCGGGCTAGTCAGCGATTTTGTAGGAGTGTACCGAACTCCATGATGAAGATTTCCCTGAGAAGCCCATTAAATCGATTAAAGAAAAGAAGGGTTGCGATCACCGCTTTATCCGCTGCCGGATTTCTACTTGCGGCCGCTGCGTGCGGATCAGATGACGCAGCGCCATCCCGTGGCGTCGTTGCAGCGCCGACTCCGGATGCGCAAGCCACAATTACCGCCTTAGCACGGACATCGGGCGTGGGTACACCTACTCCCACTGCGGTTCCGGCCGCTGACCGGGCAGTGGCTGTGGCATTCGCCGAAGGGCACGGAGCGCTGGTCCAGCAGTGGGATTCGTTTCACTCCGAATTCGACGGCTATCGACTTGGCTTGACTCAGTGCACCCCCGGAGCTGTGCGATCAGCCCTTTCGGTATTCGCTGGCAATTTTGGCCAGATTACAGAGTCCACCAGGGCATTACCTCGCCCCGCCGTGGTTCGTAATTTGGCCGACGACCTGATTAAGGCAGCCGAGCAGGAAGAAGCAGCGCTTCGGTTGTTGAGAGACACGTGGCAACCGGGGGCAACTAATGATTCATCCGCCGCAATAGAGATTGAAGGCAATAACCCCGAGGAAACGGAAGAATCAAACAGCCCGTCGACCTCCGGGACTGTGGGTACTCCCTTCGAGAATGTAGCGGAAGCTCGTTCCCGGGCGGCGCTATTGCGGAGAAGCGTAGCGGACTCCCTATTTGACCGCACCAGCAGGACCGACGAGGATGCCCAGGCAGAGATTGACGCATTCTCGATTCTTTTCCGGGATCTTGAAACAGCCTGGGACCAGTTCCACCGTGACTACGATGACCTGCGCACCCAGGTAGCGGACCTAAGCGCCAGCGATGCCGCCACCAGTCTAAGCGCCATAGTCGCCCAGTTCGCCGACATCGTAAGCGCAGTGCGGGACCTGCCCGACGCAGACGCAACTCGTTCCATCACCCAAACGTTATCCGAAGCCGCACAGGAAGAGGACCGGTCGTTGCGTAAGCTCAGGGGAGCAGTCCAAGATGGTGGGGGATCAGAGGCACCATCTGATTCTGGTGAAGAGGAAGCGGGCGAAACCGATACCGGGATGGACACCTCCGTTTTTGGCGACTTCGATTCCCAGATCGCGACCACCAGCGACTCCCGGGGAGAAGCCCGGAGGAGTTTGGCCGAGGTCAAACGGGACATCTCCCCCGAAGCCAAAAACGAAGTCGCCAATTTCACCGAGGAATACGACACACTGACCCAAGATTGGAACTCGTTTCATAATGAGTATGACCAGTGGCGCAAGACCGACGGTGGCTGCAACCGCTCCGAAGTGATGCGGGAACTGGGTCGACTCGGCGCTTCTTTTAGCGAAATTGCCAGGGAAGCACGGAACTTACCCGCCGCAACGGTGCTGCGGCCCATGGGAGAATTGTTGGTCGAGGCCGCTGACCGGGAAGAGCGGGCTTACAGAGACTTGGGCGACACCTGGGAACCCTACGACGCCAGCGTCTACGCAACCGTGGACCAAGAACGGAACACGGCCAACAAGATTCGTCGCCAGGTGACTGTGGGCTTGCAAGAGCTCTTCGAGCGCTTCGGAATCTCGCCCTAAGCACATGCTGCTGTAGGTAATACTTCTGCCCATTGAGCGCGTTCGGCGTTTTTCAACGGCGAAGTTAGTCTGGCATTCTCTTGAACTTCGTCTGCACATCAGCTATGCCAGACCTGCGCGAGACAATACGAGTCTGCCGCCCCCTAAATCGGTCTCTCTTGGTCAACCATCTACCTTGTTTACCATGCAGTGTTGAGATAGAGTTGAAACGAGGTAGATCCTGCTACTTGTGATTGGCTTGTAATTAGCTGGAAAGATGCATAGTGTCTAGATTTGCGGTTCTAGCGTTTTTTGCGATGTTTTTGGCGGTCGGTTGCGGGTCATTAGGCGGCGATTCGGAAGGCCGTGCCAGACCTGCCGCCAGACCCACGGCTACTCCCACGGCCACTCCCGAGGTAACCAGCACTCCCAGGCCCACCTTTGTGCCGCTGCTTAGTCTGAATACTCCCGTATCAGGCTCTCGCCGCACCGTCCCCACGACAATCCCAACCCGAGTGCCCACTCCCGTTCCCGTGGCCAACACCGCTGCCAAGGCCAGGAACTTGCTGTGGGGTTATTTAACCCAGTGCGTCTCTTTCGACCCAGCCAAGCTGGAAGCAGTTGAAGTCAACCAAGATTGGCTGGTACGGGCGCCCTTGGCCGACAAGCAAAAATACGGCACTTGGCAAGTTCGATCCACGTCCGGCACTTTGATTCCTTATGACCCGCTCGCCAGGGAATTCAGGAATATATCGACCCAGGCCTAAGAAACCCCGACTTGGCAATCATTCCTAACAGAAAAGGATTCATACTGCGGGTAAACAATCTCCAGCCGGGCGTGATGAACGTCAACTGGGCCTTTGAGGCTCACGTCCACATCCCTGACCGTTGCAGCGGCGTTACCCGGATAGTGCTGCAGTACACAGGCACCGGAGCCTCTGAAATCAAGGTATTTCACCAAAGTAGGCTTATGGCTACCTTTACGGACGTAAACAACGGCGACCTGCTCGAGGTCGTCGGAACTGACGAAACCGACGGAAAGCTCCACGCGGACCTCAATATATTGGTCGACGGCGTAGAAGTAGCCAAGATACACACATCCTGTTCCAAGCCGATTGCCGTAGGTGATGTGCACGCTGATTTTGTTATCGACCAACTTGCCACCTTGCCTGTGTTCAAAGAGCACAAGCATCACCATCACCACGATCATAATAGGGATATTTCTCTTGAGGTGTACCGCGGTTTGGTGGTCGGCAGCCCACCCAAAGATCAAGAAGCGTTACCGGGAGAAGAAGGCCGGGTCGTAATAACCCCAGGTCGAATCACCAGGGAGATCAAGGAAAAAGAAAACACTTTGGTGGCCCAAGCTCATGTTCATGCCCAACTCGGGGTTTCATCGGTGAGCACCGGCTTCTTCGAGGTGGACACGGGAGTTTACTCCATCGTTTATTGGAACGACGACAAAGCCCACGACGGTGGCGACCCCAAGTTTACCGTGGTCACGAGGCCGTTCGCGGCGCCGGGAGCCGGCGATAGCGACGCATTCAGTGACTCCACCGGCATATACGCCTCGATATATCGAGATTACGTGATCCGCGCCGAATCCGAGCAGATCAATTTGAAGGCTGTGGTACGTCAAGTCCCCGGGCCCACGGACAACGGCTTTGGAGCTTGGGCCACTGATAATATCGCTTGGTCTAAAAACCTGGTCTTGATTCAGTCTTGGGGTGAGCCTGCGGATATATCGCCGATAACTATAGACAAAGACGATGACGGTATTTTAGACGTAGTCGACGGGAGGCTCGTCAACGGTGCATTCATCGACGAGAGCGACGATGTATCCGACAACTTCACTGACCAACATCTGGGTGGAGTTACTTCCGGGGTAATCCAGGACCGGGGCGGGATTAACCTTCGTGTCCGGGATTTGAACGACCCGAACGAAGGCCTGTTGGTTTGGGCCACAGGTAGCGGTTTGGCGGAGGCCTTCGTGACCTTAGACGTTTGTGGCACCGTACTGACATTTACTGTGGGGGACGTGCTGAAAACCAAGTGCGGTTCCACAGTGCTGGGCGTAATACAAGGTCCGATTGAAGTACCGATTAGCGATGTATTTACCGCATCGATACCCGCCGGCGCCACGGCGAAAATAACTGAGGTCACTCCTGCGGTATTTGGCATCGAAAACCTGCCGGAGAGCGTGGCGATAATCGTAGTGGAAGGCGACGGGACTTCAGTAAATCTTGAGGCGGGTTCCTCGGTAACGGTGCAAGAAGGTGTGCCGTCCCCCACGCCGGGACCCACCGTAACGCCAACGCCGACTCCCACGCCAGAGCCGACATTTACCCCGGAGCCCACGGTTACGCCAACGCCGTTGCCCACGCCGGATGCCACGCCGGAACCGGCTACCGCCACGCCTTCGCCGACTGCTACGCCCACACCTGCGACGGCAACACCGGTTCCTACGCCTACACCCACGCCCACGCCGGTTCCACCCACGCCCACGCCCGTTCCGGCTACGGCCACGCCAGTTCCAGCCACGGCTACCCCGACACCAACACCAACTCCGGTACCAGCGGGTTGGTCCTCTATGGCAGCCGTACCTAATAATGTCAAAACCGGTGGCGCCCTGGCCACGGATGGCACCGATATTTACGCCTTTCGGGGAGGCACCAAAAAGGACTTCTGGAAGTACGACGTTAGCGATGGCACTTGGTCCTCACTTGCCAATGCGTTTGAGAATGTGGAGGACGGTGGTGCCCTGGTATACGCTAGCGGCTTTGTGTTTGCGCTGAGAGGTGATAATAAAAATGACTTCTGGCGGTTCAATATCGGCAGCGGCGCCTTGGAGAACTTGACAGACGCTCCGGATAGGGTCAAATGGGGCGGCGCCTTAGTTTGGGACAGCGCCGACACCATCTACGCTTTCCGTGGCGGCGGGACAAATGACTTTTGGAGGTACAGTATTAGTGGGGGCAACTGGAGCAGCTTGGCCAATGCCCCAGCCAACGTGGAAAAGGGTGGAGCTTTGACCTTCATTTCTGGAAATGTGTACGCTTTAAGGGGAGACAATAGGACCGATTTTTGGAAATATCAGGTCAGCGGCGGAACTTGGAGTTCTTTATCCAGCGTGGCAGGCAACGTCGAGCACGGAGGATCTCTGGCCACGGACGGCACCAATGTCTACGCACTGAGGGGAAGCAGGCAAGATGACTTCTGGAAGTTCGACGCCAGTGCCGGAAACTGGTCTTCCTTGTCCAATACACCGCAAAATATTAAAGATGGCGGCGCGCTCGTATACCAAAACGGAGTTTTCTACGCTCTTCGGGGAGACAACAAGAACGATTTTTGGAAATTCCAGTAACCGTTGACTTCCGACGGGCAATTAGCGGCTTTTGGCCACGGTGTATTTCAGTTGATTTCGCCTCGAAAGCCCTGAAGTGGTCGCCCAATCTACTAATCGGTGTTCTTGACCATGGCCTCCAAGGCAGGCACATTCCCACCGCAATCCAGGTGCCCTTTTCCAGCGCAACAGGAAAGGCGTGGCCGGGCAGAGAATAACACCACACCCCATACTTAGGTTGTTCCATATTGTGCCTGGCCCGGCATCCTTCAGGCAACCGGAACGGCTGAAACCGAGACCGGCAACTGGTTTGCCCGAGTTAGGTGCCCGGACAACTCTTCAACCCGGACTACTCTTCAACTATATAGGCGTAGCGGAACCTGGGCACAGTCATAGGGAACAAGAAATAGTCTTTCACCTCTGGCTTGAGCAGAGCGTAGCCGCCGTTTCCATGCCATAGCGGCACCCAGGGAGCATCGTCCATTATCATCTGTTCGATTTGGTGATAGGTCTCAAACCGCAAGTCTTGGTCCTGTTCAACCCTTGCTTGTTCCAGCAGCGCATCCACTTCTATGTTGGAATAGTTGCTGTTGTTATTGGTGCTCTTGGAGTAAAAGAGCCCGTCTAGGAAGTTCTCCGGGTCCGGGTAATCGGCGCTCCACGCAAGACCGCCGAACATCTGGAACCGCACTTCATGCAGGTCCTTGAGGAATATGGCCCATTCGGTCTGCAAAATCTCTATGTCTATCTCCAAGTTTTCCCGCCACATTTGGACGATCGCCTCAATTACCGGACCAACGGAGGCCCCAAAAGAACCGGGCAAAGTCAATACCACTCGGGGAAATTCGTCCAGATTATCGCCGTATTTGGACTCGCTCAACAGCTGGCGGGCTTTGTCGGGATTATACTCATAACCTTGTATATTCGGCGTGTAGCCAGGGAGAGCCGGGGGTAGGATGCCTTTGGCTGGCACCACCAGGTCTTCAAGCAGCACAGTGGCCAAGGTGGCTTTGTCCACCG
Organism: SAR202 cluster bacterium Io17-Chloro-G4; assembly: GCA_002816455.1. Classification (GTDB taxonomy): domain Bacteria; phylum Chloroflexota; class Dehalococcoidia; order Lucifugimonadales; family UBA3495; genus UBA1141. The sequence continues at coordinate 9,114 of MUCR01000059.1, forward strand.
CATAGTTCAGCGCTTGCCGGACTTTGACGTCGTCGAATGGCGGCTCATCTGCATTCATGCCAAAGTAGCTGACATCGAATCCAGGCGGCGCTTGAATCACATTTTCGCTTAAGGGGTTCGATGGGTCCAAAATGCTGGCCAAGTTGATTAGCCCGACCCCCGTCACGTGGATTTCGTCGTTCTCGTACATCAACAGCGAATCACCGCCGCTTAGCGAAAAATCCACGCCAGCCAGCTTAGGCGTCTCCAAATGGTAGAGGTCGTTTCGTTCCAGCCTAATTATTTCACCCGGGGCATACTCAGCCAATTTGAACGGGCCGGTGCCATTGGGCTCGTTGAACCATTTATCATTTCCTTCCAAGTTCTCCCGGTCCAGCACAAAGGCCGTAGGGTAAGTTAGTTTGGACAGGAAAAACACTTTGGGCGCGTCAATGGTTATGGATAACGTGTAGTCGTCAACCACCCGGATGGCCGGAATGCTATCCGCCCGGCCCTCAATCTTGGCCTTAAACCCTTCTATGTCTCCCAGGTAAACGTCTACAACCGGCGAGAGAGTAGCCGGGTCGGAAGCCCTTTCCATGGACCATTTGAAGTCATGTGCGGTAACCGGCTTGCCGTCGTGAAATTTGGCGTCTTCTCTGAGATGGAAGGTATAGGTCTTTCCGTCTTCGCTAATCTCCCAATCTTTAGCCAAGTCGGGCGCTACCCGAAGGTTCTTGTCGATGGTTACCAGACCACCGTATATCTCTACGACGTAAATGGCCGATTCTCCGGAAACAGTAATGTGAGGGTCCAAGGTAGGCGGCTCTGGCCCTAGGCGCTGCAGGATGGCGCTCCGGACAAACTTTTCCTCGGGGATGGCGGCCGCAGGCGCTGCTGTAGCTGTCGGCGCCGTGCTCGTGGGCGCAATACGTCCCGCCGGTGTGGTGGCCGCTGGCGCTGCCGGGACGGCGGTGGCGGTAGGAGCGGAAACGGCAGTGGTGGGCTCCGCGGTGGGCTGGGCGGCGGGCGCCGTGGTCGCTGGCTCTGATCCGCAAGCGATTGCCACCAAAATCAGGATGAATGCAAGCAATGAGAAACGCCTCATGCTACCTCCCAAGGAATTCGGCGATGTCATGTTTCGACCAGCCTCCACCCAAAACAACCAACCCAAGCCGACTCTCCAATCGAGAACAGTTCCAATGAGTTGAGTGTATTGAGGGCTATCCTTAGATGTCAATCTTGGGTGAGACTGAGACCAATCGTACCTAGATTACGATTAAGAGCTTGCTTGTGGATTCGGCGAGATTGGCATTCAGTCTCGATCCCACTTCCTCCTGCTCTATAGTCCGGTTAATGTCATGCTCCCTTGGAAATCACATCGTTCATGCCGTGAACGGAGCATTTAGACTGTCTGAATAGCGGAGAAAGCCTAAAAAAACAGCCCCGAAGTTTAACTTCGGGGCTGTCTTTTTAATTGGTTCACTTCATGATTTCCCGGTCAGCCTAACGGACTAAGCATTGGCCATTTCCGTCTGGAACGCCGGGATTACCTCTTTGCCGAACAACTCCAGAGATTCCATAACCTGGTCATGGGCGATGGTTTCCGTCTGCATGATCATCATCACTTGGTCTACACCGATGTCTTCGTACATCTTGATGGTCTTGATGCAGCTTTCGGGGTTGCCAGCGATTATGACGCCCCGGTCAGCCAAGATGTTGGCATCGAGCTGTGCGACAGCAGCTCGAGCGGCCCCGGGCCCGGAATCCAACGAGATCCCCGCTTGCGCTGCTTGTTCCTTGTGGGCGTCGTCGGACTGTCGCAGCCACCGCCCAAAATCGGCGTTCAAGTGCTCAGGCACTCCGCCCCAGGCTTCCAAGAGCTCTTCGTAGGCATTGATCCGGCCTTGGATATATGGCTTGTCTGGGCCGAAAAAGGTCTTCATGGACTCGGCAGCTAGTTCTTTGGCCGCTTGGTCGTCCTCGCCGCAGAAGGCGTGGACGTTGTTGCCCCAGAATTCGTTGATAAACGCGCCCACCGGTTCGGCGTCCTTAATGGCGTCCCGATAGACCTTCACGTGCTCCGCCAGGATGTCCACTGCGTATGATGCCGAGGACAGCACACCGATGCCCTTTTGAGCCGCCAAACGGAAACTGTCGGTCTGTGTGCAGGCCAGATACATGCGGGGGTGGGGCTTTTGGAAGACCCTGGGCAGCACCCGCCGAGTAGGCACGTTCCAGAATTTGCCTTCCCATTCGAACTCATCGGCCTGCCAGATTCGCGGCAGCATAGTGATCGCTTCTTCCCAGCGGTCTCGTGTTTCCCGAGGGTCGATGCCTTGGCCAACTTGCTCGTAGGCATTGGAGCGGCCCGTGCCGAACTCAACCCGGCCATTGGTAAGCTGGTCAACCATGGCTACCCGTTCGGCGATGCGGATTGGATGGTGGTTAGGTAGAATCGAAACCCCGAAGCCAATCCTGATGTTCTTAGTGCGCTGGCTCAAGGCCCCCATGAGCACTTCCGGGCACGGCGAACCGGAAAACCCCATGAGGAAGTGGTGCTCCACAAACCAGAGGGCATCAAAGCCCACTTTATCCGCCAGCTCGCACTGGTCCAACGTCTCTCTATAAAGACTGTTCCAATCGACATCGTTGCCTTCGAAGGGCCGTTGAGCTTCGAAAAGTAATCCAAATTTCATGACCTAACTCCTAAATATTTTAGTCCGAGGAGCACCACTGCCGCTTTGTTGGACAGTGCTCCGAAGTTCTTCCCATTTGGACCTTATGGCGTGCTCCCACCGTGACACGCAGGCGAGGAGCAAGCCTAGTATAACTCAACGAGGCGGTGGTCGGAATGGGTGTTGCCTTCATCCAGCCGCGATTTCATCGCAGGCATCCGTCTCCCGGTGGTAGAGGGAACGAGGGTGAGGGAACACCAGGCGACTAGTCAACGAATATGTCCAGGGGCAGGAATGCCGAGACGACAAAGTTGGGCACATCAACCACTTGGCTAAGCTTAAGGTCCACAGCTACGCTGCAAATGCTGTAAGCTTGCTCTCGGGTCCAACCCCGCTCCATAAGCATCTGAATCATGGTCAGCAGGGCGTTTCTGGCGGCCAGAGTTGCGTTCTCGGACTCGTTAACCCCGTCTTCGGTGATGCACATGCCCGTGCAGGCGATGAACCGGCGCGGGGCTGCCATCTCCGGTCTAGTGAAGTAATCGTCCCGTTCGAACGTGGGAAATCGCAGGTTCCTCCGCTGGGCCTCCCCTTTTAACACCCGAAAGTTCACGTGGAGCGTGCAGTCCATCTCCACGGCGGTGCCGCAACACTCCGAGTCTCCTTGGGCAAAGTGGGCGTCGCCTGCGGAGAAGAGGGCGCCCTCGGTAAACACCGGGAGCAACAGTCGGGTGCCCGCCGTAAGCTGCTTTATATCCACGTTTCCGCCGTGTTCCCTGGGCGGAATGGTGCGTAGGCCCTCGGAAGCCAAGGGCTCTGTCGCTGGCACTGCGCCGTGCGGGTCCGGACCCAGCACGGCGCCTCCCCGGCTCAGCAATTCGGCTTCACGAGCCTCAATTTCGCGGCGCATATCCCGTGACGGAGCCACGCCTATGGTGCCCATGAAGGGCGCTCCGGGCACCCGTACGCCGGGCAAAGTCTCCGAAGTGGCGTATCCGTCACGGATGTCCCAATGCACGATATGAGGGTCCAAAAACACATCGCGCAAGAAGCCAAAGCCGGGGATGATGGTGGTAAAGCCCCAACCAGCGGATTCAATATTCAAGATATTGACCTCGAGCATGTCCCCTGGTTCAGCGCCTTGCACGTACACCGGTCCGGTTAAAGGGTGAATCAGGCCCAAATCAATATTAGCCAGCACATCGGCGGAGCAAGCGGGCCATACTTGGCCGTCCAGGGCGTGCCTGGTCTGCATCACCACTTCCTCGCCCGGGGCCGCCTCAACAACCGGCGGGATGTCCGGATGCCACCGGTTGTGCCCCTTATCCGGCTCACCGGCGCAAGGTTTTGAGTAGTCCAGCTCAATACTTTTCACAGTACCCTCTCTTTTAAACCAAGGAATTAGCGCAAAATCTGATGAAAGCAGCAGCATTATAGCCTACTGGAGCGAGCGGCTCCCAACGCAGGCACAGTACTCCCAACACGTAGGTGGAATAGGCAATCGAGTTGTTGACGCCCTCGCAGAAAACTTGGATACTAGGCGTGCTACAAAGCAAACCAGTTTTACCAACCACGATTATCAAATTGGCCATACCGAGGAGGAAAAATGCGGCTAGGAGCTATCTTCCCTCAGACCGAGATCGGAGCCGACCCGGCAGGCGTCCGGGACTTTGCTCAGGCTGCCGAGGCCTTGGGCTACGAACACCTACTGGTGTTCGACCACGTTTTGGGTGCTGACGGCAGTAAGCGGGACAGTTGGGACCGGCCTTACAGCCACGTGGACATGTTTCACGAGCCCTTTGTGCTGTTCGGTTACTTAGCGGGCATCACCGAGAAAATAGAGATGACCACCGGCGTGCTGATTTTGGGCCAACGGCAGACGGCATTGGTGGCCAAACAGGCCGCCGAGGTGGACGTTTTGACCGGCGGACGCCTGCGCTTGGGCATCGGCACCGGCTGGAACGAAGTGGAGTATGAGGCGCTGGGAGAGGACTTCACGACCCGGGGAAGGCGCAGCGTAGAGCAGATCAAGCTATTGCGGGAGCTGTGGACTCAGGACGTGGTCTCGTTCAAGGGCCGCTACCATGAGGTTACTTACGCCGGAATCAATCCCCGGCCCGTGCAGCAACCAATTCCAATCTGGCTCGGCGGCGGCGCTGAGCGGGTGGTGCGACGTGTTGGCCGCCTGAGCGACGGATGGTTCCCCCAATTCCAGCCCGACAGCGCAGGTATCGATCGCATCGGCCAGATGCATGAGTACGCCAAGGCAGCAGGCCGGGACCCCAAGGGAATTGGCATCGAAGGCCGCATTGGCTTGGCCGATGGCGGCAACGCCGACGATTGGCGGAAGGGCTCCGAGGCCTGGGCTGAGGCCGGGGCCAGCCACCTGTCGGTGAACACCATGAAGGCAGGGTTGAAAGGCCCGGACCAGCACATCGAGGCTATCCGCAAGTTTAAAGAGGCGGTCAGCGGTTAGTGCCCCCATCCTAACCTTCCCCCGAGATGGGGGAAGGAACTGGTCATCTTCCCCTTGGGAAGGGGGAGAGTTAGAGTGGGGGTGGACTCGTTCTCGTCAACCGACGTCGCTTATAAGCTAGCTGCGGAAAAGCGTGAGGACCCGGTCCAAGACCCGGTTGCTGACCTCGTACTTGCTGAGGACGGGCAGCTCTTCCACTTGCAGATCACGGCCAATCAGGGCCACCTTGTTGGTGTCTCTTCCGAAACCGCTGTCGGGGTCGGTTATGTCGTTGGCCACGATAAGGTCCAGGTCTTTGCTTTGAACCTTGACTTTGGCATTCTTTACCAAATCCTGGCTTTCCGCCGAGAACCCGACCCTCACGAAATTGCCTTTGGCGGCTTGCAAAATGTCGGTGGTCTTGGTGAGGGCAATGGATAAGTCGTCCTCGGACTTCTTAATCTTCTGGTCGGCTTGAATTGACGGCCGGTAGTCGGCCACGGCGGCGGCCATAATCAAGGCATCAGCAGATTGCACCCGCTCCAGCACCGCATCGCACATTTCCTCCGCCGACCTAACCGGAACCACCTTCACCATCGCAGGTTCGGCCAACCCGGAAGCGGCGGTAACCAGGACCACATTGGCGCCCCGGTCCCTGGCGGCCTCAGCCAGCGCATAGCCCATTTTCCCGGATGAGTGGTTGGTAATGACCCGCACTGGGTCGATGGCCTCCATGGTGCCACCAGCGCTCACAACCACGGTGCGGCCCGCCAGATCGCCTTTCCGGCCCAAAGTGGCGGATATGTGGCCCAACAATTCCGGTGTTTCCAGAAGGCGGCCCATGCCCATCAATCCCGAGGCTAAACGGCCCTGGGCGGGACCGGCTATCACCACTCCCCGCTGGCGAAGCTTCTCCAGGTTTTCTTGGGTTGCCGGGTGGTCGTACATGTTGGCGTCCATTGCCGGGGCTATCAGCAAAGGGGCTAAGGTTGCGATTACGGTGGTGGTCAAGGCGTCGTCGGCTAGGCCACCGGCCAGCTTGGCGATGCAGTGGACGGTGGCTGGAGCGATCACCACGATGTCAGCCCGGTGTGCCAGGGACACGTGCTCGATGGCCGATTCCGAGTTAATGTCAAAAGCGTTGGTCACGACGTTTCGGTGGGTAATCGCCCGGAAAGTCAGCGGCGCAATGAATTGGGTTGCCCCGTAAGTCATCACAACGTCAACCAGCGCCCCGGCCTGCACCAGCTTGCTGGCCAAGTCCACGGCCTTATAGCACGCAATGCTGCCCGTGACGCCTAGAACGACGTTTTTATTTTCCAGCGGTCCGGCCACGAGCGCCTATGCCTCTCTTGCTCCGCTTTCTAGCGGCTCGCCCGGAGGATCAACTCGCGGCTGGTTCATGTCGTAAATTAGCCTCAAGCCTATCAACGTAAGGTCCGGGTTTATCTCATCGAAAACGTCGATTTCCTTAGATATGATACTAGCCTGACCACCGGTGCCTATAACTCTTGCATCGTCTCCAAGTTCCCTCTTGAACCTGGCCACCAGTCCTTCTACGAGACCGGCGTAACCGAATACCAACCCCGACTGTAGCGACAAAGACGTGTTTTGGCCGATTGCGGTCTTCGGAGCCACCAGCTCTACCCGGCGCAACTGCGAGGTGTTTAGGAACAAAGCTTCCGCGGCCACGGTGATCCCGGGAGAGATGGCGCCGCCCAGGTACACGCCGTCTCGGGACACTGCGTCAAAGACGGTAGCCGTGCCGAAGTCCACCACAATCACCGGCGCCCCATAAAGCTCTATGGCGGCCACAGCGTCGACGATACGGTCAGAACCCACGTCCCGGGGATTGTCGTAGGTGATTTGCAGTCCCGTGCGCACGCCAGCCGTCACGGTCAGCGGTTGGACGCCGAAATATGTGTGGCACACCGTGTCAAAGACCATCGTCAGAGGCGGCACCACGCTGCACATTGAGATGCTGTCGATGCGGGACGGCTCCACGCCGTTCAGGCGCAGGAGATTGGTAATGAGCAAGCCGTACTCGTCTGCCAGCTTCCTGGTGTCGGTGGCCACTCGCAAAGTGGTCTCAAGGCGCTCTCCGTCGAAGACGCCTATGGTGACCATAGTATTGCCTATGTCTATTGCTAGTAACATGGCGGATTAAGACCAATTATACGGTACCCCCAAGAGCCGGGCAACGAAACATAACGTGCCACTGTGGGGCGCTGGAGTCCCAGAGAGAGCAGACAGTTAGCGCAAGAAAGGCTCAAGGAAGCGCTCAACAACGTTGCTGCATTCACTGGGGCGATATGCGGGGATTGGGAACTAAAGTCCAACGATGCTGTCCGAGCATCCAAGAGATTCCTCGTCGCTTCGCTTCTCGGAATGACATTGGTCAGGGATCTACCATAATAAGAAATACCTGGCCCTTGTTCTAAGGACCAGGTATTTCTGTGGTGGGAAGCCTCCCGCGAAGCGGACTACAGGTTTGCTTGGGGGTCTGCGTAGTTGGTTTCTTTGTCGTAAATCTGTAGCCGGCCCCGCTGGCTGTCGCAGACAATGAGCCGGTTGGCTGCACGGTCGAATGCGCAGCCCACGGGCATTCGGAATCGTGCTTGCTGTTCGTCCAAGTTGCTTACCTGGCGGCGGCGGCGTTGCATGTCCGGGTTGGCCTCGATGGACATCTGCCCCCATTTGGACACTTCTACTGCGTCTCCCCGCAAAAAAGCTAGGGGCATGCCGTCGGAATTAAAAATGGCGACTCGCTGATTCATCCAGTCCACGGCGTAAACGTCGCCGTCACCGTCCACCGCCACACCGCTGGGATGCCGGAGGTTGCCGGGACCTGCGCCGCCGTGGCCGATTGATCCTAAGTGCGCGCCACCGGCGCTAAACTTCTGAATCCTATGGTTGTTCCAGTCGGCCACGAAGATATTGCCGTCATCGTCCGTGGTAATGCCCCAAGGCATATCCAGCTCGTCTTCGCCGCTGCCCTTTGTCCCGAAACCGGAAAGGAATTTCCCCTCTTTGGTGAAGGTTTGGACTCGGCTGTTGAGACTATTAACGATTACCAAGTTCTCGTCTTTGTCGAAGGCTAATCCCGACGGGCCGCTGAACTGCCCTTCGCCTTCCCCGGCTTCGCCCCAACTGTGCAGGAAGTTGCCAGCATTATCGAAGACGCTGACCCGGTTGAGCCACTCGTCGGTAGTGTAGACGTTCTCGTCCCGGTCCAAAGCCACTCCTGTGAGGAAAACGTGGTTGCCCTGTTCCTCGCCCACCCGCCCGAACTCGTGAATGAACTCTTGGTCCAAGGTGACCTTGCTGACCCGTTGGTTGGGATTGGTGTCGCTGCCACGGCTGGCCACGAACAAGACGCCGTCTTTGGCTGGGGCCACCGCAATGGGCATGCTAAACCCAGTGCCAGCCGCTGCGTTCCGCCCAATGTTGTGGCTATATATCCAGGCGCGGTTGCCCACTACTGTTTCGATTGCCATTTACTCGGCCTCCGTTTTGGAGATAGTGCTAAATTTGACCTTCTAAAACCCTGTTTCTTCCATTCGGAACTAAGTTGCAGGCAGACCAAGGTTCTTTCCTAGCCCTGAGATTCTACGTCGCTCCGCTTCTCAGAATGACGGTATTGGATTTCTGTTTTGGGCCATCAATGCGGTCTTGGACTTAAAGATGAGCCCTCACGCAGTGAGCTATAGGAAGCCGAGCTTCTCGAAGTCGCCGTTCACGATGGGCTTGGCGTCCATGCCCATCCAATCTTCAACGATGCTGGTATATGCTCCTCGGAAGTCGTAGCTGGGGACCAAGTCTCCTTGTTCCAAGTCCTCCGCCTTCCGGGAGGGGTACTCGCCGTACATTCCGCCGTTGACCTTGTCGCCAATCACAAAGGCTGCCCCAGCGGCGCCGTGGTCGGTCCCTGAGCCGTTATCGTGGACCCGGCGGCCAAACTCGGAGAACAGGTACATCAGCACGTTGTCGCCCCGGCCATGCTCGTGCAGGTCGTCAAAGAATGCGGTGATTCCCTCGGATACTTCCCGCCACAAGATGGGGTGAGCGTTCAATTCGCCAGCGTGGGTATCAAAGGTGGCGTGCTGGGTGTAGAAGATTCGCGTCCCCAGGTCTGCCAAGTAGACTTGGGCAATATCCTTCAGGTGAGAAGCAATCGCCGAGTTGGGGTACTCCACGTTGGATGAGTACATCTCCGGCGCTACTTTGACAACGTCGGCGCCCTTCAGGGCGTCCATACCGGTGCCTCGCAGATAGTCGGTGACGGCTCCTGCGCCTATGGCGGGCGAGTACATTCGGGCGAACAGATCAAGCGCTTTGGACCTTTGGTCTTGGTCGGTGATCCCGGTCAGCACTCCGTAGGTAGACAGGTCTGCGATCGCCGCAACGGGCACTCCTGGGACCACCAAAGCCCGAGGCAATCCATGACCGAAGTTTATAGCCGTCAGCACGTTCTCTTTGTTGGGGTCCAACTGCTGGGTCACTCTTCCGGCCCAGCCTTCAATGCCCACTTTGTCGGGTTCGCAGGTATGCCAAATGTCCATGGAGCGGAAGTGGGACCGGGGCGAGTCGGGATATCCGATGCCATGGATCACAGCAACCTTGCCTTGGTCATAAAGCTCTTTTATCGGCCCCATACTGGGCATGAAACTCAACTCGTCATCGACCTTGATCAAGTCTTCCAGGGGATACTTGATGAACGGCCGGTTGTCCATGTACAAAGGGTCGTTGTGAGGAATCACCGTGTTGAAATAGTCGTTTCCACCGGTGAGTTGCAACACTACTAGGACCGGGTCCTTCTGTGTAGAGGTCATTCAGTTTTTCTCCTTATCGGCTGTGAGCCGCCTGCGGAATCTGTCGGCTATGGCAATCTATCAAGGATTTGAAAGATCTAGCCGAACTGATATTCGGTGGTGGCGCCGACTAGTGCCAGCACCTCTCCGATGCGGGTGCCGGTGGCGGCTTCGTTGCTCCAATCCAGGTTGCCGCCGCCTTTGGCGTGGCCCAAAAGTTGCTCTTGGGTCTCAGGGCTCAGTTCCAAAAAGCCCATATGCTCCAGAGATGCTTGCACAAGCTCTCCGGGAGTGCTCACGCCCTCGGACTTCATGTCGGCAATTATCTTCTGTACTCCCGATAGGGAGGTGTCCGCCACGCGGTCAGCCACGAAGTTAATCCGCGCCAGAAGCGAGCCGCTGTTAATCCATTCCGGGCCGGTGTACCAACCTTCCACACTGGGCGGGTCCAAAATCGATTGGCCCATGTACCCCGGCTGGAGGCCGATGTCCTTAATTCCAGGCCTAGGCATATTCCAGTCCTCCACCAACCGCAGGGTGCCGGCAACCACTTCTGCTGGGCTCTTAATCTTGGAGTAGGTGGCCTCTTTGAAGAAGTCGGAATTAAACATGACCCTAAGCAGGGCCTTCATGTCGTAGCCCGACTCTTCCAGAGTGTTCATCATGGTGCCCAGAGCTTCTTCGTCCCTGGCAGGTTCGATGGTCCAAGCAGGGACCTGCACTTCGTCGGCAACGAAGAAGTTGTACAGGTGCCTGCAGATAAATCTCAATGTAGCGGGCTCTCTCACGATGATGTCGATGATGTCCTCACCGTTGAAATTGCCGGTGTGCCCCAAGAATGTTTTCTCGGTGTCGTCGTGGTCCTCTTCCCGGTAGTCAAACTTCCACGGGAACCTGCCATAAGGCAACCTGGGGATTTTAGGAGCGATGGTCCACCCGGTAAATGCCCGGGATGCTTCCCTCACATCAACCTCGGTGTAGTTGCTGACGCCCATTGAAAACAGCTCCAGCAGCTCCCGGCCCCAGTTTTCATTTACGGCGTCCCGGTGGTTTTCGTTGTTGTCCAGCCAATAAATCATGGCCGGATTTTTGGACAACTCCACCAGCATCGTTCGGTAATCGCCCATGCCGAACTTGCGGAACATGTCCACTTGCTCCAGCAGTTGGTCACAGTTGTCCACCTTGGAGTTTCCGGTGGAGAATACGTGATGCCAGAATAGGGCCACTTTCTCCACCAACGGGTTTGGGCTGTTAATCATGTGGTACATCCAACTGGATTGCCCCAAAGTCGGAACCCCGCCGGGGAGCAACGTGTTGGGGTGGTACCGAGTCAACATAGCGAAAGTCCCCGCAGGGCCAGCGAGGTCGTCTTCGGGCGGATTCAATAGCTCTTCTACAGTGGATTCATAGCCAACCGCCACGCGTCTTTCCAGTTCTTCCCGGGTTGCGCCAAATCCGGCGCGCCGCATTAAGTGGGCCATCTGGGCCAGGTCCTCTTTGTGAGACATCCGGTCCCTCCTAAGTCGTCGTGTACGCCCGAAAATATTTGAGCCTGCGCAAGGTAGAAATGTACAGGCAGGAGATTCTATTTATTTAGCTTGGATGCCGATTTAAATATTATGGTAGCGGGGTGCCTGTGTCAACCGTTTTTGAGGTCAGTTACTAAATCGATTTGCATATAATAACAATTATAACAAAGAAATTACTGATTAACTGCGGTGCCTAGGCTAGCCCAACAACGGGAGGTTTAGTGGCAGATATTCGCTGGGCAAACGGGGTGATGGACAATAGGCTACAAGGGAGCAGTACCTGGTTACCGACGGTGGAAATCTATGAGCTAGGGAAGGGTTCAAGCTGAGGGAAGGGGCTCTCGGAGAGGCCGCGACTGGCAATGACTAAAAGCTTCTAGAGTCGCCCTATGATCCAACCCCAGAGGCGGCTGAGCTTTCCTCTCCCTTTGGAGCGGACTGCTCCAACCAGGCTGCCGCCTCAATTGAGCATGTCGTTTAAGTCCTTAAACAAGGACTCGAACCGGTCCAGGGCCCGGTCCAGTTCGGGCAAGCTAAAATCAGCGCCCTGTTGGATGAGGAACTCCGCCGGCCTGTACCGATCAAAGCGGCCAGGACCTTGCGGGAGGGACGTCATGAAGTCGCTGACTCCACTCACCACCTTGGCCGATGAATTTCCGGAACGCTCAATTGGGCGCATGTCGTCGGGTTCCAGGTTATAGGCCAAACGCGTCAGGTCGACGTAGTTCTTGCGCCCGATTAGGTCCTCTATATCGGCTTCCGGATTTCCGGAGGAATTGCCTCGGGTGTACTTATCAAATATTAGGACGTGGCCGTGTTGTAATAGCTCCGAGTCCCGCGCGTCAGGAGCAGAGCCCTTGACGGTAGCGGAGTCGGTTACCACAGCCAGACCCAAGTCCTTTCCTGCATAAAGGGTTATGAAGGCCCCGACTTTATCGATGCCTCCGCCAGGCGTCACCACCCAACGGTCGTCCAACGTAGTCCTTCCCAATGAAGCCAACCTGCGTTTGAACCACTGGAAATACAAGACCTCTGTAGGCCCCTCCACCGAAACTGTGTGCTCTGCGGTGATCAGGGAACGGGACACTTCATAAGCCAAGGCGGCTTTGAGCGGTTGGAGGGTTTCCGGGTTGGTGCTGAGTTCGCTATCTCCCACCGTTGTCCCTTGGTCCGGCCCGGCGCCGGGCATCTCCCCGTCATTCACTGGCGTAAAGACGTTTTCCACGGTCCGTGCCCGGTATAGCTTGGAAGCGTCAATCATGAAAGGTGAGTGAGTGGTATACATCACTTGATAATTGGGCGCCAACCGCTCTTCTATGTAGCGAAGAAGGTCGGCTTGGGCGTTGGCGTGGAGGCTTAGACCGGGGTCGTCCATGAGCAAGAACAAATTCTCGCCCAAATTATTCCGAATTTGATTAAACCAAATCACAAAAGAGAAAAACCAAACGAAGCCGGTACTACGTTCGTCGAAGTTAATTGAGTCCACATGGCGGGCATTTTGAATGCGGGTCCGGATTATCCAACCTTCGTTAAAGGGCGGTGGGTCTCCGGGAAGAGCGCGCTGAAGCTGGAATTGAACCCTGAGGCTTTGGTTCTGGGACCAATACTGGAACACCTCTTGACTGATCCGGTTCGAGGCAGCCTCCAACTCCGCGGTTAGCATCTCGTGTTGGTCGATACGTTTCAGGTCTTCTACACTGCGCCCAACCGTCTCCAACAGCGCCAAGAAAACCTTATCTCATTCATCCAGGTTATTAGTCCGGGCTCTGGCCCGTATGTCATCAATCGCAATCTGGCCGGGCATTCGCAAGTATTCGGAAAAATATGCGAACTTGGGCAGTCGGTTTACCAACAGGTGAGCCACGGTCTGGTGAGCGCTGTTGGCTTGGAAATTCGAGATGACCGCAGCGAGCAGCTCGTGAAGGCGGTCGGAACCGGGTTGCATATCGCTCAGATGCTGGTGCAACTCGGCCAAGCTGCCGATGCCTTGGACCGACCTGAGTTCGTCGCGGTCCAAGTTAAAGGAGCCGATTAGATGCTCCGTGACCGCCGCCTCGTCCACGTCGAAAGTGAATACCGCTTGATTATCGTAGCCCTTCTGGATCTTTACGGTGTGAATCCGTTGGGCGGCGGGCCCGATCACCGACTCCAATTCCGCAACGTCGTCGGGGCTGAGGGCCCAAGTGGTGGTGAGCGCTTCCGCCGGTTCGGTTTCAGCCCGTTGCTGGTACTCCATCATGTACCGGCGAGGATACTCAAAAATATCGAAATTGGCTGCGGCCGCTTCCGTAGAGTTCAACTTTCCGATTGAGCGGAGAATCGCGGTTTTGCCCGACTCGTTTTTACCGACCAGGCAAGTCACTCTCTCATCAACCGTAAACTCGGTAGAGTCGTTGATGCTCTTAAAGTTCTTTATCTGGGCGGTTTTAAGGATCATTGCGGCCCTTCATAATGTGCAAAAAGCCCAGCCTACGCCGGAAATTTTACCGCACCCCGCATTGGTCCGACAATCGTCAAAGGTATAGCCTCCAATGGCCCTTGGATGTGCCCAAGCGAATACCACAGGCGTTGCATGTTAACGCACTGGTTCGGCTATTGTACTACGGCTATCAGGCAGAGGTAACCTATAACGTTTTCTGGATTGCGTCAATAATCGTGTTTTTGCGACCACGTTTGGACGGTTTCGTTAAGCTCACATTGAGATAAGTGTGAGCTCACCACTAAACATTTATTATGCGGAATCTTGGTGGGTTACGCAACGTTCTATGAAATGGTCATTGAGACCAACCCAGTCCCACAAATCCTTCTCCATGGTTTATAATCAGCCCTGTTCATCTTCAGCCTCGTGGCGAATGCTGTTGCTTAGGTCTGATTAGTGAAGATCGATCATAGATTTGGGATCATATATCTGGAAGGACTTGATGAGTAAGTTTATCGAACGATTGGACCATATTAGGGAAGGCGCCCCGGCAGCCATGGGATTTGGCGTGCAGCGAGTGCAAAAAGCGCCCGGGATGGCGCTTTTAGCGATTGTTTCCGGCTCAGACGCCACGGCTTTGCAACAAGTGGCAGACTTGAAGCCGGAAGGCGCCTTGGTATCAGGCGTAGATGACCCTGCAAAACTCAAAGAAGCATGTGCACCTTTGGGAGAGGACATCCCCTGGGGCAGTTCGGTCACGGCACTTAGCGAGAACGACGTAGCCGCCTACGAGAAGGAAGGTTGCGATCTTCTTGCCTTCGCCCTATCGGGCACCAGTTTAGCTGCCGCAGGCTCCGAGGAGGTCGCGCGTATCTTGCGCATCGACACCGCCATGGACCCCGAGCAACTGAGAGTCATCGATGCTTTGCCTGTGGATGTGTTACTAATTAACGGTCCGTCATCTTCGTCCCAGTGGTCGTTGGAAGACTTGGTGACGGTCGCCGGCGTTACCCGCCGCGTGAATAAATATGTCATCGTCGAAACGTCCCAGCTTCCCGGCGCAAAGGAACTGGAAGCGCTGCGCGACGCCGGTGTCAACGGGCTGGCTGTCGACGTGGCCAGCGTGACTGCGAAAAAGCTGACTGAGTTGAAATCTGCCCTGGTGGATATGCCACGCCAGCGTCCCAACCGTAGGGACCGGAACATGGCAATTCTGCCTCGCTCAGCCTTCCCGTCCGGGAGTAGCTCAGAACCTGAAGAGCCGGAACCCGACGAAGACGACGAATAAATTCCGGTCCCGGGAAATCTGGCGGTGGGTTCTAAGCTAGCGGTGGGTTCTAAGCACTAGTCGGCGCCCCACCGGGGCCCGGTAATCTCCGCCAACTGGAGCGGCCGGCCGGGGAAATACATGTTGCTCGGTTCCCTTGACCTTCTTGTCGACGACACCGCTTCGTTCGTGCGTTTGGCCGTCGTAGTGGCGATTTCTCTGATAGTGGCAATCACCGTCCACGAGTTTAGCCACGCTGTGGTGGCCAGCGGGCTGGGCGACACCACCGCAAAACGACTGGGCCGGGTAAGCCTGAACCCGATTAGGCATATGGATCCCAGCGGCACGGTGATGATGCTTGTAGCCGGCTTCGGTTGGGGCAAACCGGTGCCCGTTGACCCAAGGCAGTTGTCACACGGGCAAACCGGCACCGCTTTGGTGGCGGCGGCCGGGCCCCTCTCTAACCTAATGCTGGCATTCATCGTGGCTGTGCCTATCAAGCTGGGCGCATTAGGCTCAACCCATCCAGACTTGGGGCGGGTGGCCTACGTGATGACCGGCAGTTTCAAGGAAGGACTGGCCGATATTGCCGGGCTGATAATTTTCTTTAACCTTCTTTTGGCCGTGTTTAACCTAATTCCCCTTTCGCCCTTGGACGGTTCCAAGGTGATGGAGGGGTTTGTTCCTCCCGAGCATACGTCGGCCTACAATCGCTTGCAGCGCAGCGGGCCCGCGATTTTAGTCGGGATCGTCTTGGTCGATTTCACATTGGGCTTGGGCCTCCTCTGGGGCATAATCGGACCGGTGGTCCGGGCTTTAACTTCGGCTGCTATCGGTTCTTAACTTAGCCAGAGTCGGCCATACCAATATCTAGAATAAATCCTAAAGTTCCTCAGGGTAGAATCCTGGGTCGGACTCGGGATTCACACTTGGCCAGGCATGATAGAATGTACCCGTAAACCGGGCGGGGCTGAGGCTGTTTGGTTATGTTAGAGGCTCGCCAATGCCTTCCGGATTTCCACCTCCCCTCAATACCCAGAAACATAGACATTATCAATCCAAGGGATAATCGCGAATGGCTCAAGAACATCCTGAACCGGAACCCCTCGAAATTCTCGGAGTGGTGCTTCCGGACGACGGCATCATCGAACTTGCCGACAAATTGACCGGTTACATGACCGAGATACAACTAGACGGCATGCCCGATGTCATAGGCCAGGTGCTTGATGACTTTTTAGAGCAATGTGGGGGCATGCCGGAAGACCTAACCAATCCGGAGGCCTTTGACCAAATAACCAGAAACCAGTTGGCGGTGACACTTGCCTATCAGCTTGGCAGACTGGAGGGGCGCTCCCCGCAGGTGGTGGACTTACTGGTGAGGCAAGCGGTCCAGAAGTGGGGCGCCCAACCCGTTTTGGAATCCCCAGACATCTCCGATGAGGACTTGGCAAAGCCCAAAGAGATGGTTTACCCCCGGTTGCGCCGTCTGGAATACGTCGACCCCAATGAATCGCAAGAAGAACCTAACGTTTGATATGCAACGCGCCAGGTAACGGGCCTTTAAGGCAAGATATTCATGCAAGGAGTAGCCCATGACCACCCCACCACAGGCCTACGATCTGGTATTAAACGGCGGGACGCTTCTCGATCCGGCTCAAGGAATTAATGACCGCCGGGATATTGCCTTCAAGGACGGCCTTGTCGCCAACGTGGCCGAACGCATCGACCCCTCATTGGGCGCGAATGCTGTCGATGTGTCCGGCAAATTGATCACGCCAGGTCTTATCGACCTCCACGGTCACTTTTACCACGGCGGCAACGCAACTGCGGTCCATCCTGACGAGATTTGCCTTTCTTCGGGCACCACCACCGGTGTAGATGCTGGCAGCGCCGGGTTTCAGAATTTCCTGGCCATGCGCGACTACGTGTTTCCAGCGCACCGAACCCGGTTGTTGGCATTCCTCCACATCGGCGGTGTGGGCCTGGCTTTAAACAGGCTATTGGGTGGCGGCTTGCACGACATGCGGGTTATCGACGTCGACCAGACAGCAGACGCAATCAAGAACAATCCCGGCTTCTGCTTCGGGGTCAAAGTGCGGATGCACGTCAACGCCGTAGCCTATTGGAACGCCCACGAAGCTATGAAAGCCGCCCGGGCGGCAGCAGACCAGTCGGGGACCAAGCTCATGGTCCACGTCAGCGGCACGCCCATCCCCCTACCCGAGGTTTTGGAGTACCTGGGCCCCGGTGACATTTCCACCCATGCCTTCAACGGCAATCCCGAATCCATCTTGGACGGAAGGGGGAAACTTCGGCCCGAGGTGCGAGCCGCCGCTGACCGGGGAGTAATAATGGATGTGGCTCACGCCGGTGTCCACTGTGACGTAGAAGTTGTCAAAGAATCTATGGAGCAAGGCTTGCTGCCCGACACAATCAGCACCGACATTCACAATCCGCCACCGGAACGCACCGTGTATCTCATGAATGACCTGGTCAGCAAGTTCCACGCTTTGGGCATGCCCTTGGCCGACGCAGTAGGCGCCGCCACCAGCAGGCCAGCTCAGGTGCTGGGGCTTCAAGAAACTTTGGGTTCCTTGGCCGTTGGCATGTCCGCTGACGCCGCCGTATTCGACCACCGGGAAGGACGCTTCGTGTGGCACGACATGGCCGGAAATTCCGTGAGTGGCCAGACGCGCTTGGACACATTCCTCACCGTGCGGGCAGGGGCGGTGGCTTGGCGGGAAGGACGGCTAACTCAGATGGGGGAGTGCTAAGATTTCCGCGGGAACATCGGGGATGGTGCTTAAACCGTGCCAGCTAAGTCCCTGCTGTATTGGGGCGAATAGGCACTTGCCTCAATCAAACGAGGCGGAAAGGGTGGTAATACGTTCCCCGTTTAAGTGAAAGACGAAGTCGATTGGCTCACCTTTGGGGAAAATCGACCGCTCCAAGGCCACCATGGTCATAGGCGCCAACAAATACGGTCTCTCTCTGCCTTGCGGCGAGTCCTCCAATTCCATTAGCACTTCCGCACGCCCTCCCGTCCGGTCTTGCGCCGGTTGGAATTCGAATCCCACCACAGAGAGCGGATCACCCTGAACCGGCCTCCACATCAGGTAAGCGGCGACCAAGATCGAGTTGGGAAAATCCACCCGCCCTAAGCTGGTGGTGGTTCCCCGAGATACCCTGATATTGGACCTTTGCTGAAAATCGTCCAACTCTGCCTGCGTGGTGATCACAAAAACCCGGAACTCTTCGTCTAAAGGCCCCACCTGATCTTCCGGGCCCGGCGAAACCCATCCGCTGTTCACATATCTCCACTGTGGCACGGGGGCAGGGGTATTTGTTAGAGGAACGCTGGTGGCTGTCGGCGCTGAGGTGGCAGCGGCGACTTGGGCTGCGACCGTTTGAGTTAAAGTTGGCGCGCCACTCCCGCCGCAAGCCAATACCAACACCGCAATCGAACCCGCCAAAAATAGCGCGGGATAAAATCGCTTCAAAACCATGGTATCTATCTAATAATTCTGTCTACTAATTCTGGCACCAAAACTAGCCAACTCCGGAATGACTTTTCGGGCAGCAACCTGCAACGAGGTTTTTAGCTAGCGGCTACGCTCACTACGCCATTGGAACATAATACCAATTTTCGGTTGCCTTAGACCATTACGCCCTAGACCGGAAAATTGGATTGAGACGGTCATCTCTATCACCGCTAGAAGCTCCGACCAGCAAAATTCCCCGTTCCCTGTGCGTATCTGTGCTTGAAAATGGTAAATGGGACTGTCAAACTATATACATGCGAATTGGAGCATTCGAGATTACCGAACCTGTCCCCGAGCTCAACGACCCCCACGTGCTAGCCGTACTGAGGCCATGGATTGACGTGGGCAGCGTCGGCACCCTGAGCTTGAGTCGGGTCGAGCGCCACCTTCAAGCCCGGGAAATTGGCCGGTTGGCGCGCCCGGGCCGATATTACGACTTTACTCGCTACCGGCCCCGCTCTTTTATCAATCACGGAAACCGGGAGTACTCAATTCCCAGTACCGTGGTGCGCTATGCCAAGAGAGAGGATTCCCAGGACTTGATCTTCCTTCATCTCTTGGAGCCTCACTCCTATGGCGAAGACTATACCGAGTCGGTCACCGAGCTGCTCAAATACTTTGGGGCGAAAAGGTACTCTCTAATCGGCGCAATGTACGACATGGTGCCCCACACCCGCCCATTGTTGGTGTCCGGCGGCTCAGGGGAGGCCGACGCCGAAGAAGAGTACAAGATGCTCAAGACCCGGCCTAGCAATTATGAGGGACCAACCACCATCACGTACCTGATCTCTCTAGAGGCCGGAAAGATGGGCATGGAAACACGTACTTTTGTGGTCCATCTGCCTCAGTATTTCCAAGTTGATGAGGACTTTACCGGCACGGCCCGCCTCATGGAAATTCTCTGCAGCGTTTATCAGCTACCCAATCGGCTAATGGACCCGCAACGGGGTCGTGACCAATACGAGGCGCTGCAGAAAATAGTGAGCGAAGCGTCGGAGGTAGGCTCATTGCTGAGTCGCCTGGAAGAGCGCTACGACAAAGAACAGAACGAGGAATCCGGTCTAGAGCCACTATCCCCCAATATAGAGCAGTTTTTACGCGAATTGGACGTAGGCTTCGATACACCCGACTCCCCCGAGTCTGAAGAAGATTCCGATTCACCTGAATTGCCGGAATAGCTACTGCGTTCAACCGCCAGTCACCACGACCTGGCGGTCTCCGGATTGGCCTGCTATATTCTGGTAAAGCACGCTTAGAGACCGCATCCGGAGAGATCGCTTTGGCGAAGCCGTCTGCAACCACTTTCACCAACCTGCCCACCAACCCGGTGGAGTTGCTGCAAAACCTGATCCGGTTCGATACAACCAACCCACCCGGAAACGAAAATGATTGTGTCGGCTACATCCAAATCCTGTTGGAGCAAGCCGGATTGGAAACCACCGTCCGATCCCGCTCGCCATCACGTCCCAACTTGATTGCCCGGCTCAAAGGCACGGGTCAAGCGCCGCCCTTGCTGCTGCACGGTCATGTGGACGTGGTGCCAGCCAAAACCGAAGAATGGACCCATCCTCCTTTTGAAGCCAAGCTTATCGACGGTTACCTTTGGGGCCGCGGCTCTTTGGACATGAAAGGCGGAATTGCCATGATGATAACCGCCATGCTGAGGCTCAAATCAGAAGGTATCTCTCCTCCTGGGGACGTAGTGCTGGCGGTAGTGAGTGATGAAGAGGCTGGCGGCGAGTTTGGCACGAAATATTTGGTGCAAAATCACGGCGACCTTTTCCAGGGAATCCGATATGCGGTAGGAGAGTTCGGAGGCTTTAGCTTCCCCATCGCCAAGCGAAGCTTCTACCCGATCATGGTGGCGGAAAAACAAATATGCGTGTTACGAGCCACCATCCGGGGCGAGCCAGGGCATGGGTCTTTGAGAATCAAGGGCAGCGCCACGGCCCGGCTGGCCCGGGTTTTAAGTCAGCTCGAGCGGCGTCAATTGCCCGTACACGTGACTCCGGTAATCAAAGACATGTTTCAGCGGATTTCCGCCTCTCTACCCTTTCCGCTCAGCGTCGTGTTCCGGCAACTGATGCGGAATAAAACTGCTGGACCGGTTACGAGAGCCATGGGCGACCAAGGTCTGCTCTTCAGCCAATTGCTGCGTAACACTGCCAACCCGACCATGCTACACGGTGGAGAGCAGATAAACGTGATGCCCAGCGAAATCGCCTTGGGCTTGGATGGCAGGCTGCTTCCCGGATACAAACCCAGTGACTTAATTGATGAACTTAAACACGTAATCGGTCAAGATATCGACTTGGAAATAGTCCACCACGACCCCGGTCCACCCTCTCCGGACATGGGCATGTTCGACACATTATCGAAAATATTAAGGGAAGCCGACCCCCAAGCCATTCCAGTGCCTATGTTGCTGCCCGGCGCAACCGATGGGCGGTTTCTGGCTAGAATTGGTATTCAAAGTTACGGATTCCTACCAATGAGATTGCCGGCGGATTTTACCTTCGCTGAAACAATCCACGGCAGGAATGAGCGCATCCCGGTAGACGCATTGGCCTTTGGCGCTGAGGCTATGTACCAGCTTCTGCGGCGCTTTAGGCAAGAGCCGGACGAGCCCAGCCCTTTGGCCCAGACGCAGTGGCTAGACGGCGCAAAGGACGCATTCCAGGCGTAAAAAAGCCGGTGCATTGATTGACGTGCCCATTGCCTTGTGGTAGAGTGAATCCACTTGTCATTCTCGGTTTTCTTGATGAAATTAGTATTAGAGAAATTCTCAAAAACATCTCTCTGAATCGGATAATTAGATTAATAGTGGGAAGGCATTCCGGAGGTAGAGGAGCATAGCTAGGCAATATCGGGTAAACGAGCGTATCACCAGCCCTCAGGTCCGGGTCATCGGAGACGACGGGGAGCAGCTCGGTGTGATGGACGTCAGGCGGGCGTTGGAACTTGCGCGGGATGCCGATGTGGACCTAGTTGAGGTGGCTCCGAACTCTGACCCCCCGGTGTGTCGCATTCTAGATTACGGAAAACTACGGTACCTCACTTCCAAGAAAGAGCGGGAATCGAAAAAAGGGCAAAAGAGCAACGACCTGCGGGAAGTCCGCTTCCGGCCCAATATCGGTACCCATGATCTGGATTCCAAGACCCGCAAAGTCCGGGAGTTGATCCTGGACGGTTCGAAAGTCAAACTCACGGTCCGCTTCCGCGGTCGCGAAGCCGCGCACCAACAGTTGGGCCTTGTGGTCCTCAAGCGAGTGGCGGATGAGCTAAAAGACGAGGTAAAACTGGAAAAAGCCCCGGCGTTGGAGGGCAGGGCCCTATCGATGATCCTAATTCCGTCCACCTCATCACCGCAAAAGCCTGACCGGCCCGAAAAGGCCCAGCAGAAAACGGCAGATACGGCGGGCCAGAGTATAGAAGATTTAGCAAATGCCCAAACTTAAGACACATAAAGGCGCAAAAGCCCGAATACACATTACTGGAACAGGGAAGTTGATGCGCCGAAAGCGCATGAGCAGCCACCTTAGGCGCAAGAAGCCCAATAAAGTTACCCGAAAGTACGCCCAGAAGATGTTGGTGGACAAGAGCGACGCTCCCCGCCTCAGTCATTTGCTTCCCTACGGTTAACCGGGAAACAATTATCCCAACTCCTGAATCTATTACCGATATACTGGAGACTTGCTTTGCCTAGAGTTAAACGTGGTGTTACTAAACATGCCCGGCACAAGAAGGTTCTGCTGGCTGCCCGTGGTTTTCGAGCCTCTTCCAGCAGAAACTACAAGTGGGCCAAAGAAGCTCTTATTCACGCATGGGACCACGCCTACCGCAACCGGAGAGAACGGAAGGGCGATTTCAGGCGTCTCTGGATCATTCGCATTGGCGCCGCCTGCCGGCAGTCTGGGACTACCTACAGCAGGTTCATATACGGGCTTAAACAAGCAGGAGTAGAACTTGACCGTAAGATCCTGGCCGATTTGGCGGTCCGCGACCTCCCGGCATTCGAAAAGCTGGTGGCGTTGGCATCCCAACATTCTGATGGAGCCCCCCAAGAAGCCGCCCCTAAAGAAGCTAATGAAGAGGCTACTGAAGCCGAGCCTGCGGCAGTAGAAGCCTAGACAAAAACCTAATCATTGAGCATAAAAAAGGTGCGGCTATGCCGCACCTTTTTTATGTGTCTGGCAGATTTCTGTTCTTACCAGTAATCCCAATACAAGGGCCAACCGCTCAATGCCTCAGGTTCCAACACTTAAAGCTAACCTAGCGCTTGGGCTCCACTCTTACAAACCCATAGTATGTGTCCGAGTCCATTATACGTGTCAGGCCTTCCTCTGTAATGTTTATGGGCCTCTCCGGAGTTGACCATTTTTCGGTCAATTCGTAGTGAAGGTCACTTAATAGCGTGGGTGTGTTTCTCCTAGTCAGCAGCAACCGGAATACGATTTCTTGTATCGGCATTTCCGTGCGAATGAAATTATCATCGTCGGCGTAGTTGCTGGCGATTTCGTCCACCAACTTCTTGGCATCGGGCAATTCTGTGTCCGGGTTTTTCCTGGAAGGCGACATTTGAGGGCGCCGGTCAGCCATTATAGCGACCGCAGACCGC
Source organism: SAR202 cluster bacterium Io17-Chloro-G4 (assembly GCA_002816455.1). GTDB lineage: Bacteria > Chloroflexota > Dehalococcoidia > Lucifugimonadales > UBA3495 > UBA1141. The sequence continues at coordinate 32,412 of MUCR01000059.1, forward strand.
TTCAGCTCCGCAATCCTATCGAAGCTAATTTGGTATTCAAGGGGAGGCTGGGGCTCTTCGATTACTTCCTGTTCTTCTTGGGTTTCCTGTTCTTCCTGCTCCGGGGTGGTCATAGATTTACCTCTTCGTTTGTGTCCGGTGTTTCCTGTGTATCCGGTGTTTCCTGCCCCTGGGCGGTCATAAGTCTGCCTCTTCGTTTGTATCCGGTGTTTCCTGCCCCTGGGCGGGTCATAAGTCTACCTCTTCATTCCAATCCAGCATAATAATACGCACCCTGTCACCCGCCCTCTTAGTGGACAGATTCTCAGGGCAAATGGCCAGTCCATTGGCGCGGGACATGGATGTCAGTATGTTTGATCCTTGAGGTCCTGCGGGTTTGGCGTAGTAGGTGCCGTTTCGCCGCTCCACTTCGACCCTGGCGTATACCCGCCTGCCGTCGGCGTTGTGAATCGGCCCGGTAAGTACGCCTTCCACGACGGGTCGGGGCAGGCGGCTTCTCCCCAACATAGTCCTAATGGCGGGCCGCGCAAACATCTCAAAGGCCACCATGGCGCTCACCGGGTTTCCCGGCAGTCCTAGCAGCGGCACCGGGTTACCGTCGGGGTTGTCCAAATGCCCAAACGCCAGGGGCTTGGCCGGACGCATCCGCACCGACCAGAAGTTCATATCGCCGCGCTGGGTTAAAACGTCCTTTACGATATCGTAATCACCCTTGGAAACGCCAGCCGAGGTGATGACCAAGTCCGAATCCACTGCGGCTTCCAATTTGCTCCGCAAATCTTCGATATTGTCCCTCGCGATGCCCAACAATTTGGGAATACCGCCGCATTCGATTACCGAAGCTGCCACGCTGGCGCTATTGCTATCGTAAATTTTGGCTGGCTCCAGCAAACGGCCTGTTTCCGACAGCTCGTCGCCGGTGGCCAAAATAGCTACCACCGGACTGCGGACCACCGAGACCGACTCCAAGCCTAAGGACGCCATTACCCCCACTTCCGCAGGCCGGATAACGGTCCCCTTGTCCAAGACCAACTGGCCGTTCTGAATATCTTCCCCGGCAGGGCGAACGTTGCAACCGTAGGGCAGGTCGGCCATGATGGCCACTTCTTCCAAGGGTTCGCCAGCGGCTTTACGAGCGACTTCGTCGGTTTCTTCAAACGGCACCACAGTGTCGGCCCCGCTGGGTATGGTAGCGCCGGTCATTATGCGCACGGCGGTTGCGGGCAATACCGTTTGGGTAGGTACTTGGCCAGCGGCCACCAAGCCAATGACTTTCAGCTTGCGAGGGGCATTCTCAGAGGCGTCTACAATATCTTCCCTGCGAACAGCATAGCCGTCCATCCCCGAATTGGCCGACGGTGGGAGGTCCAATGGTGAACTAACATCGGTAGCCAGCACACAGCCCAATGCTTCCAGCAAAGGTGTCTCCACCGGCTGTAGCGGACTGAAGCTGGCCATAATCCGCTGATAGGCCTCCTCCACGCTTAGCATGTCTTGCTGGTCGTGGCGGTGGCCGTGCTGGTGGGCAGTTTCGGTTACTTCAGTATGTTGGTGTGTGTGACTACTCATAATATGCCTTACGTTCGCCAGACAAAGCCTCTTAACCCCGTAGAGAGGCCCCGAGCTCCTGTTCCAAGCTGCGCAGCAGACCTTGCAGGGATCGGTTTACTTCTTCGGTGGTCAAAGTGCGGTCGTTTGCTTGAAAATAAACATGATAAGCCAATGACTTTGTGCCCGGCTCGACGTTTTCTCCGCTGTAAATATCGAATAACTCCGCCCGCACCACCATACGGTGGCGGTTGATTATACCCTCAACGGCGGCCGCAGTCACATTGCCCGGCAAAACCAAAGCCAGGTCCCTAGTGGCGGCGGGAAACCGTGATATTTGCGAAAAGTGCCTGGCTGTGTCCGGTATCGCTTGTAGCAATTGATCCAGACTGATCTCGAAAAATGACACAGGCCTGGGCCTCAAATCAAATTTATCGGCTACTAATGTATGCACCTCCCCCACATAACCCAATGTCGCGCCGTCCGCATTTTCAGCCTTAATCACTGCGCAACGTCCGGGATGGAAAAAGGGACTCTCCTCGGGTTCGTACTGGACGCTTACGCCCAAGCGTTCCAATAATGCTTCCACTACTCCTTTGGCGTCGAAGAAATCCAGGGCGCCGCTAGATTCCAACCACGAAGCCTCGCTCCTCTGGCCCGCCAAGATTCCAGCTACGACCTGGCGCTCATCGGGAAGGTCGTTTGCTTGGGCCAGGAACACCCGGCCTACCTCGAATAAACGAAAGGGTCCTTCACCGTGGCCTTGGTTGGCGGCCAAGGTGCCTAGCAAACTTGGCCTAAGGGTTGGGCGAAGCCACTCTTCGGACACATTCAAAGAGTTTGATAGGCGCAAAGTCTCGCCAGAGTTTGTCGGCCACTCTGCTTTCTGAAGGTCTTCTAAACTCACTAGGGGATAATTGATGACTTCCTGCAATCCAGTGGCCGCCAACTCGTCTTTCACCGTCTCCCCCAGCTTCCGCCCGGAGTCGGGTCTCTGGGAAGGAATGGGTGTGGAAAGCGCCGTAGTCGGGACGGAGTCGTAGCCAGCGATCCTCACCACTTCCTCAATCAGGTCTTCCTCGATATTGATGTCGTTCCGCCAGTAGGGAACGTCCACTTCCACCTTGTCCGGCCCTGCCCTGTGAGTGGAAAAACCCAGGGAGTTCAGAACTCGGTCCACCGTCTCCGCTCCGAATTCCATTCCCAATACTCTGTTCAAGCGCTCAGCGGTCAAGGTAACCTTCTGAGTTTCCTGTGGCTGGCCGGTGAACACATCGATAATACCTGCGGAGATTCGGCCGCCGGCGGACTCTTGAATCAGTTTGGTTGCCCGCCTAAGGGCAATGAGCGCTAGCTCGGACCTTAACCCCTTTTCAAACCTTAAGGTTGCTTCCGTGCGCAGCCGCAATTCTTGGGCGGTTTCCCGATTGTTGTATCCGTCGAAAGTGGCCGACTCCAGAAGTACGCGGGTCGTTGACCCGCTGATTTCGCTGTTGGCACCGCCGATGACCCCGCCGATGCCTATTGGGTCATTGCTATCCGCAATCACCAACACCCGGTCGCTCAACTTGCGCTCGATTCCGTCTAGAGTCACCAGCGTCTCGCCGACCTTCGCGCGCCGGACGATAATCGTCTTATCTTTAAGCAGGTCATAGTCAAAGGCGTGGAGCGGCTGGTTGTACTCCAGCATGACGAAGTTGGTCACGTCCACCACATTATTGATGGGCCGAAAGCCAGCTTTGGTCAAACGGTCTTGCAGCCACTGAGGGGATGGACCGATGGTTACGCCGCTGATTAGGCTTGCGGTATAGCGATAGCACAGGTCAGGGTCCGCCACGCTGATGGAAATATCATCCGTTATGGGACCCCCTTCCTCCGCGTAGTATCCGTCGGGTTCCCTGACGACTTGCCCGGTCAAGGCAGCCACCTCATGAGCGACGCCCAGGATGGAAAAACAGTCCAGCCGGTTGGGCGTGACCTCCAGGTCCAAGACGGTATCGCCCAAATACTCGTCCAAGGGTGTGCCCAAAGGAGCGTCTTCGGGGAGAACAATGATGCCCGAATGGTCTTCGCCAAGTCCCAACTCCAACTCAGAGCAAATCATGCCTTGAGATTCCACTCCGCGGATTTTCGCGGCCTTCAACGTTTCGTGCTTCCCCGTGTGGGTGTTAAGCAGGTTTGCCCCCACCTTTGCGAAGCAGATTTTCTGGTCGGTCGCCACGTTAGGGGCACCGCAAACCACTTCCATCTGTTCCGTTCCAGTGGTCACCTGGCAGAGGGAAAGGCGGTCGGCTTGGGGATGAGGCCGCACGGCCAGCACCTGCCCCACAAAGCAACCGCTCCAGCCTCCGGTTGCCAAGACCTCACCCACCTCCACGCCTGCCATGGTTAGCCGGTGGGCCAAGTCCTTGGCCGGAAGATTCACATCAACGTAGTCGCGCAACCAACTCAGGGGAACTTTCACTTAGATTATCTCGATCAGAACTGGCGCAAGAAGCGCAGGTCGTTAGCGTAAAACAACCGGATGTCTTCTATACCGTACTTCAGCATAGCGATGCGCTCCGGCCCCAAACCAAAGGCGAAGCCGGTGTACTTCTCCGGATCATAGCCCACTCCGGCGAGCACTTTGGGATGCACCATCCCGGCTCCCATGATCTCGATCCAACCGCTGTCCCGGCAGATTCGGCAACCGTCGCCTTCGCCTTCGCATGCAAAGCAGTCTATGGACATATCGACGCCGGGCTCAACGAAAGGGAAATAGTCGCAACGGAAGCGTACCTTCCGGTCTTCGCCAAACAACCGCCGAGCAAACTCGTAAAGCGTGCCCTTCAGGTCGGCGAAGGTAATCCCTTCATCCACTGCCAGCCCTTCCACTTGATAGAAGTGCCACTCGTGGGTAGCGTCCGTCGCCTCATACCGGTAGCACTTCCCAGGCACCACGACCCTTATGGGAGGGCGGGAGCTTTCCATTACTCGTGCTTGCATGGGCGACGTATGAGTGCGAAGCAACATGGGCTGCTCACCGGCTTCGTTCTGGTAGTCGACCCACAGGGTGTTCCACATATCCCGGGCAGGGTGGCCCCGGGGAATGTTTAGCATTTCGAAGTTGTAGTGGTCCCACTCGACTTCGGGGCCCTCCACGACGCTGAAGCCTAGATCGGAAAACACGCCGCAGATTTCCCGCACAATCTGGGTGGTGGGGTGGAGCCTGCCTACGGGAGTGGTACGACCGGGGAGCGTAACGTCCAGTTTGTCCTGACTAGCCGATGTGGCCAACTCCGCGCCGTCTATCTCAGCGCTACGGCGCTCCAAGTTCTGTTCCAGGGTCCCCTTGGCCTCGTTGGCCAGAGAACCGACCAACCGCCGTTCATCAATATCAAGTCCGGAGAGTCCCCGAAGCAAGAGCGTCAAACGCCCGCGTCTGCCTAAATAGGCAACCCGCCAAGTTTCCAGTTCTTCGTAGGTGCCTAACTTACTTAACTCGTCCACCGCCTCACGGGTGAGTCTCTCGATAGTTTGACTTGAAGGCGGTTCACTTGTGGGTTGGGTCAAGTCTGCTCGCTCGTGTCCGCTTGTGTGAAATTTTGCCCAGAACAATACACGTTCTTAGGCCGGTGTGGGTTAAGCCATTATAAAAATCGGGAAACCAGCGGTCAAGTATGCCAAAGGAGATTTAGTCCTTACCTACTCGACAACCACGGAGTGATTCGCCGGGATTTTACTATTATAGAGTGACATGACAAGATTGAATTAGAATATAAGTTCTGATATTATCTTACCAAAGCCGGAAGTGAATCTGCCCAGCCTGGAGGCATACATTGGCCCATGCGGACAGAATAGCCGGTGGGCCATGCCGCTATTAGATCCATTAACAAACTAAGGGGCGGATTCGTGAGTTGGTTCCGTCTCAAAGCCTGTCCGAAGTGTCACGGGAACCTGGCATCGGACGAAGGCGATTGGCTATGCCTGCAATGCGGCACCTACTACTATAAGGGACTTTATGACTATCCTGGTTCTAACAAGGCTCAGCGCCCTCGCTGACCCCGGAAGCTGCAACCCAGGTCGATGGGCGGTCGAGTTCCCCCGTAGAACCGGATAGGCGAGACGGGCCGAAGTATCCGCCGCAGCGCCAAGAGCGGTCATTGGGATGGGCGCTGATGGCAAACCCGGCAATGGCGAGCTCATACCCCGTATTCGTCTCATCTACCACTGATTTACTCCCCTCATACATCACCCGCAAAGTTGACCTGGCCAGGAGCCGGCAATGAGCCGCGGAAAATCAAAAGCAACCCTATTAGCCTTGGACGCCGGGGTTCGGCAGACAGGCTGGGCGATATTTTGCTCCGGCCGCCAAGTGAGCACCGGTATGATCGGCATAAGGGCCAGGCGAGGAATTGACGCCCCCGCCCGGCTAATTCACCTGATGGAATGCCTGGACCTGTTGGTGGAAGAGTGGCATCCGGCGGCGGTGGCCCACAGCCGCCCCTCCGGCATCCACTGGCCCGTCCCGGCTTTGGAATTGCTGGAAACGGCCATCCTAGAGTGTTCTCAGCGATGCGGTCTTCCGGTTTATGCCTATACCACTCAAGAGGTCCGAACCGCCGCCACCGGCCATCCCAACACTTCCAAGGACGAATTAGCCTACGCCGTCATGGCAGGTTTGGGGCTCATAGGTTTGGAAAAAACGGCCCACGAGTGGGAGGCGATTGCAGTTGGCCGCTACCATTTGACTCGGCAGCGAACCAAGCGAGCGCGCGGCGCTGTGCCTGAAAGTTCGTCCGAGGAGAACGCTACACCTTAAAGGAAGCCAGCTGATAGCCGCTACTTAGCCCCAAACCTTACGGGCGGTTTCCACCACCAATTCCAGCTTGCGCCACTGCTCGTCCTCAGTGAGTAGATTTCCACCGGCCATAGAGGCGAAGCCGCACTGGGCGCTGAGCGCCATGTTCTCAACGGGAAAGTATCGAGAAGCCTCTTCGATTCGGCGCAGCAATTCTTCTTGTGATTCCAAATGCGGCTCTTTGCTGCTTACCAGACCCAGCACCACCATTTTGTCCTTTGGCACAAAACGCAGGGGCTCGAACGTCCCAGCCCGCTCCGTGTCGTACTCCAGCAAGAACCGGTCAACAGCCAGCGTTCCGAACAGCGCTTCGGCTATAGGCTCGTAGCCGCCCTCGGCATACCATTTGCTCTGGTTGTTGCCGCGGCAAAGGTGGATGGCGACGGTTAGCCCCTCCCGGCGAGCGCCTTCCAGGCAGGCGTTGTCGGCGGCCAAGGCCTCTTGAAACGACTTATCCGGGTCTTCGCCCAAGTCCCGCAGGTGTTGACGCCAAATTGGGTCCACATAGTAGCTATAGCGGGGTTCATCCACTTGAATGTATGGGACGCCGTCTTGAATTAACGCTGAGATTTCGTCCTTGATAACCGAAACCAAGTCCGCCAGCAAATCGGAGTGGGTTGGGTAGGCGATGTCGGACAACCCCGGCTGGTAAACGATGGCCGGAAATTGATTTGGACTGGGGACGGTCATCTTGAAGGGACCGGGAGCGTGTTTCGACAGGAAACTGGTCTGGACTTCGGTCAGTCGGCGCACCTGGCGCAATTTCCCGCCAACGACGTGGCGGGTTCCCAATTGTTGAGGTTGCTCGCCTGGCCCTTTCCAAATTCTGGTTACAGCAGGCTGACCCGTTTCCACAAAACCCTCTACAGCCTCTTCCAGGTCATTCTGAAAGCCAGCCCGCCGGAATTCGCCGTCGCTCAGAATGTCCAGTCCGATGCTCTTCTGACGTTCCAACGCGCTAATAATCGCCACATCCTCCGTCCGGCCCAAGTCTTCCTGACTCAAACGGCCTTCATAAAACGCAGCTCGGGCTTCTTTTAACTCTACAGGCCGCAACAAACTCCCAAGATTGTCTGCCCGGTAAGTTTCGGCCATACCTCGCGCTCCTACATCTTGATTTTGGCAACCAATCGCCTGAAATCAAGCGCTAATGTTATTTACACGGATTTAAGCTGTCAACAGACGCAAACACGACCCCGTAATACCGCTACGGAACCACCTTGCTCACCAATCTGGCGGTTGAGGCGCAAAACACGTGTGGACCATGCTACAATCCCGTCCTACTTGGCCCGACTGTCTTCAACCTACAGACGATGGATGACCAATTTTCGGTCATCGGCCCGCTCAAACTCGCAAGGAGCCTCAAATGAAGCACAGCACCGACCGGATTCTCACGACCCACTGCGGCAGCATGCCACGGCCCAATGACCTGCTGGATATGATGAGGCTGAAAATTACCGGGCAGCCCTACGACCATGAAGCTTTCGCTGCACGGGTGCGGAACGCAGTAGCCGAGACCGTGCGCCGACAGGTCGAATCCGGCATTGACATACCCACCGACGGTGAACAGGGCAAGCACAGCTTCTTTGGCTACGTGACCGAGCGGCTGACCGGCTTGGAACCCAGGCACGGTCAGCCCTTTGCCCTTTTCGCCGACGAACTGGCGTCTTTTCCTGAGTATTACGAGCGATACTTCGCCCAAGCAATGCTCGGGGGCGCAGTGGCCCCGATGGTCCCCCTGGCTTGCATCCAAGAATTGACTTATGTCGGTCATGAGGCGCTAAGTCGGGAAATCGACAACTTAAAAGCAGCGTTGCAAGGTTTATCTTATGAGGACGTGTTCATGCCTGCGGTGGCCCCCAGCGGCGTAGGAACTAATGAGCACTACGGAACCGAAGAAGAGTACATGTTTGCGGCGGCTGAGGCACTGCGCGACGAGTATCAAGGAATCGTAGACGCGGGCTTCATCCTTCAGATCGACGACCCGTTCCTTTCCGACGTTTACGGCGATTCGTCTTACAGTCCATCGGAAAAACGGAAGCGGGGCGAGATGTACATTGAGGCCGTCAACCACGGTCTTAGCGGAATATCTCCGGACGATGTTCGGTACCACACCTGCTACGGCATCAACGAAGGACCCCGGACACACGACGCCGCCTTAAAAGACGTCTTTGAGGTGATGATTAACGTGAATGCGGGGGCATTTTCATTTGAGGCGGGCAATCCTCGCCACGAACACGAATATCATTTGTTCGAAGACCTGAAGCTGTCCGAAGGCACAATCATTATCCCGGGTGTAATTACCCATGCCAGCAACATCGTCGAGCACCCTGAGCTGATTGCCGAGCGTCTAGTCCGGTATGCTAATCTTGTTGGCCGCGAGAACGTCATCGCCGGGGCCGACTGCGGTTTCTCCTCCCAAGCTACCTATAACACCGAAGTCCACCCCACAGTGGTCTGGGCCAAGTTCCAAGCGATGGCCGAAGGAGCAATGCTGGCGACCAAGCAGTTGTGGGGCTAAGCACCGCCCAGTGCGCCTCACCGCCGGTGAATGACTTCTCACCGGCGAGAATCGCCACTTTGAGACGGTTTCCCGGAGGCGGGATGGGGCAGGACCAATGTGGATTATAGGCGCAGTACGGGTTGTAGGCGTAGTTAAAATCAATTAGGTAGCGCCCATCGCGCAAAGGTACGATATCCAGATATCTGCCAGCACCGTAGGTTTCGCTGCCGCTGGTGGAATCGGCGAATGGCAAGAAGAAATCATCCCCATCAAATGATCGAAATACCGTCAGGCTCACATCCTGGCCGTCCACCGAAAAGCTGAACTTGCCCCAGCGAGTTTGAGTGCTGGAATCACCCATACTGGTGATGATCTCTGTAGGCTCCTTTTCTTGGTCTGGGAACTCGTCCAGCGCCACCGCAAACCGGAGTTGGGGATTCTCGGCATAATACTCCAAGCTCCGAAAATTCTTGCGTTGCTCGGGCGTGAGGGGCGAGCGTTCGTCGGTGGCGAAAAACTCGTCCTTGGATTTCCTGAAATCGGTTAACTCTGACATTTCTCTTCTTTCCTTCTAACACGGGCACCAGTAGGCCAACACGGGCACCAATAGG
>MUCR01000060.1 GCA_002816455.1 SAR202 cluster bacterium Io17-Chloro-G4
AAGCAAGTATTTAGGCGTACCGACAGCTTCTTGTCAGGGGTGTCCCCTTCATCCGGCATTCCGGCGGCTTCCAAGACTGCGCTTATAACCGGCATGGCGCCGACCAAGTGGCAGGTGGAGCCCCAACAAAGCTCCACGCGGTGCTGGCAAGGAGGCTCGAAGCGGAAATTTGGGTAGAAAGACGCTACCGCCCAAACGTCGTTGACCGTAGTGTTGGTGAACGCCGCAACCGCCGTCACGGCTTCCTTAGGGATGTAGCCCAACTCATCTTCAATAGCCAGCAGAGAAGAGAGAACTGTTACCGTGGGCTGAGTTTGACCGTGGACGGCATCGGCAATTCGCTGTGTCAGCCCATCCATGTGTTGGGCTCCTAAAGAGGATCAGGTATAGGGGTCAAATGTCTGCAACCAAGTTCGTGAATTTGGTAACAAACGGCCCTAATATTAACACATGACTGGGCGTGGTATCAACAGGCGACAGCTTTGTTGGCGAAGCTAATCGGGCAGTTAAACGCCCGACGTCAATAGGGAAGGTTAACCCAACCGGCAGACGAACTAACTCGAACGCCACAACCCTGGGCAAAAATAAAGAGCGGCGTTAGCCGCTCTTTATCGGGATACTTAAGGTGTCGGTTGGGTGGCCCCATCAACGTTTTCCCCGCGATGAGGAAGGCTTTTCGGGATGCCTACTCGGTAGGACCAGTGTTGCTGCCCAACAAGATCTGCTCCACCTCATCGGCGATGCTCTCCGCCCTGGACCGGCATTCTTCGTCGGTCAGGCTGGACAACGGGTGCTCCGCCACGACGAACTCGTAGTCGGGCACGCCCATCATACGGGTCATGGCTTTGGCGGTGTTTAGGAACACATGAGTGATGATGGAAGCGGTGGGGATGCCAAGCCTCTCCATCTCGATGCCGTCGTGCACACTGCACGAACTGCAGGAGCCTCAATCACCCACCCCGGTAATCAACACGTCCACCTTATCCAGAGCTTGTTGAATCACTTCCGGCTTAGTGGGCAGCGAGGCGCTGTGCTTGCTCAGCATAATCACCTCTTTTAAGCCGTGTTTCTCGGTCAATATACTAGCCAATTCTTGCAGAACCTTGTCGGAGTTGGCCTTGCTGTTTTCCAGCAGACCCAAGGTTTTGCCAGCCAATGACTGGGGACGGTCGTTCAACTCAAAGTTGCCTTGAGCCAGGTCCGTTCCCTGGGGATTTACTAGACGCATGTTTCGCACTGTCACTGTTTCAGCCATGCTGCCTCCTGGTCATATTTGCCGGGTGATCAACCTAGATTAACCGACAATCGAATATTGGGCGATCGAATGCTGGGCTAATCATACACTGCTCCTCATTGTTTGAAAAGGACTATCGGACGCCTAGGAACAATTCCAATCAAAGGGTAATCAGCGGGCGTTCTGAACGTTGACCTTCATAGGTTTTTTCAACGATTAGCAACAAATTACCCGAGATTTTGGGCATCAGCTTGACAGATTCGCCCGATGCCGCATATACTGCCTCGTTATTACTAAATTGTTAAGAATAATTACACATACTAACTGATATATGTATATTCGCTCTGGCTTCGCCACGAGCCGCCGATTGTGACTTCGGCGGACGGCCGACAACTGTTGTGATTCGGAGGGAAAGTGCTCTACACCGAAAAAACGCTAATCAGTCTGGTGGCGATAATCGCAGGACTGTTGGGGATGCTCGCGGTATTCGTAGCCTTGTCGCCCGCTCCAACGGCTTCGGCGTGGAACCTGACGTCGGATCAAGTTGCCAACCAATGGGTCCTCAGCCCAGGGCCGGACTATGACCCTATCCCTAGCGTCACTCTGGCAGTTACTGGATCGGGCGAAGTTACCGCCAATTTCGGTGTTGCCGGCGACGCTACGACAATCACGGCGTTGGCTTTGGCCGCTATGACATCACAGGTTAGTTCCGCCCTCACGATTTCCGTTCAAGACAGTGACACGCTGGACGACACCCAGACCATAAGGGTAATCCTGCTATTCGACCCCTCGGACGCAGAGCCTAGCGAGGCGGCTATTACCACAGCGGCTACCGGATCTGAAGCAGTGGACACCCTGGCGGTATTCACTTGGACCAAGGGGTCTCCATTCAGTTCCAGCACATTCCAATTGACCTCTCCCAGCACGGGCTCTTGGAGTGTCGACGGCACGATCAATCCTCTGGGTTCTGCCCTCAGCGGTGATTTTACCCTCAACCTAATCCCCAGTCCCATAGCGGCTTTTGCGGCCGGCGGAGCAGGCCAAGACGGTTGGGATGTGTTAGTCGAGGTAACGGACAGCACGTCCACCGACACGGACTCATCGTCCCTGAGGGACCAAGCGATGGGAGCGTTTGCCCAAATCAGCGTGAATCCGGCAACGGTCTCCTTCGGCACATTGACCGCCAACACCAGCAACAACCCGGTAACCACGCCGGGGAGCGGGACATTTGACGCAACTTCTGTGTCCAATCAGACCCATGCGTTGACAATACAAGCGAGCTCCAGTTGGAGCGACGGATTTACGACCTTGACCTTAGACCCGGACGGGGGCCCAGGTGTCGACGCAATATCCCTGCAGGCCGATGATGACGCCACTGTGGCGGACGCCCAGTTTGTCACAGCTACGGCAGCCGACCTCACGGGTCATTCCACCGACGGCCGGGACACCACCGAAGCGGGCACAGTCACGCCAATAGGATTGTTCTTAGACCTGGGTACCATCGGCGCTGGCAGCGACTTCGAGGGGACGTTCACTGTGATTGTTGACGGTGGCTGATACAGGCCATGTCCAGTATTTATCTTAAAGGCATGAGGAGGACGATGTTCGTCCTCCTCATCTTGCTCATAAGCGCTGCCTATTACATTGGCGTACCGGAGGCCCGCGCCCAAGGAGGAAGAATCGCCGCTTCGGGCACGTTCTCGGGATGGCAGTTGGAAATCCCCCAGGGTTCCGAAGCTGGCGGCTTGGACCGTTTCCTTGTCGTGTTCAACAATTCCGGGGAAATCCTGGACTTCACGGCCGGGTCTCAGGGACCGGCGGGCATTGGCATCGAGTTCAGCGAGCCCGTGTTCACGTTGGAACCAGGTGGGCAAAAGAGGTTGTCGGTTGCTGTTATCGTCTCCGAAGATGCTGTTCCGGGAATCTACGACCTGAGAGCGACCGTTACTGCCAGGGCAAGCGGGGCAGCAAGCGGCGTCGGTGTATCCACGGGAATTGCCCAGAAAGCCCGAGTCACGGTTATTGGCGATTCCGCTGTTGTGGACATTTCGGTTGTGAGCCCACAGGGGCAGCCTGTCGTGGCCGACGTTAGGTTGTTCCGGGAATTCTTGGAGCGGAAAAACGAGGTGGGCTACAGCGGCACCGGATCCTTGGAGTCCCGTGTCTCACCTGGGGACTACACTGCCAGTGCTTATGTTGGAGGGGAGAGCATTGCAGAAGAGTCATTCAGTATCTCCGTAGATGAAATCAAAGAAATTGAGTTCGTTGTCAGGACGGTGTTTATATCTGACGTTACGGTAACTCCTCATTACCGGGGCAGCACCACCGAATTATCCTTTGTAACTATGACTTATTCCCTTAACAACCTGGGCTCTCCGGCGACGGCGGCGGAAGTCATTTTAAAAGTCAGCAAAGATAACGTTCCCCTGGAAGAAGCCTCAATTTTGACTCTGGATACTTTGGAAATTGGCGCCACTAGGGGAAGCCACAATTACATTCCTCAAGCTGGGTGGGTAGCCGGATCATACCGGCTTGCGGCGGCTCTGCTAATTGAAGGCAGGCCTTATACTTCCAGCCTGGAAGCGGAGATCACAGCTGGGCCACAAAGAGGAGGGGGGCTGAGCACCGAAACCCCAGCCCCTCCCACAGCCATCGCAGCGACTGCGGCCCTTCCGACTCCCACCCTTGCGCCAACCCCTTCACCCAATACTAAGCTGGAGCCTACAAGCATTCCGGAGCCGAAGCCAGAGAGCAGGGGAAACCCTGCGGCCAAAGCTGCACCTTCGGGCACCGGGGACGAGACTTCCTCCTCCGTCGGATTAAGCAGTGTGGTTCCTGGCCTTTCTATTACCGACATCTCTTCTCGGGTATCTGAATTAGGGGTAGTCCAGGAAAAGGTCGTTTTAGTTTCCCTGGACAGGTTGGCGACCTTAGAGATTTCGGAAGGTACTCTTGCTTTAGGCGCCGAAGGGCAGGCTCTGACTGCTTTGGAGATCCGGCCAGCCGTTCAACCCATACCATTGCCAAAGGACACTTCGCTGATCGGGGTGGTCTACGAGTTCGGCCCTTCCGGCGCCACCTTTTCTCCCCCGGTCAGTGTTAGCTTGGGTTATGCTCCGGCGGAATTGTCCGCCGGCGACGCTGCTGAAGACCTGATGGTCTTGCGTTACGACAATAGCCAGGGATGGCTCCCGTTGGAAACATCGGTGGACGCCGCCAACGCAGTTGCCGGCGCAAGAACAAGCCATTTCTCACAATTCGCGCTTGCTGCATTGCAACCTTCATCTTCTTCAGATCTGCCTATGATAGTTGGCGTGATTGGAGCCGCCGCTGCAGTAGTTCTTGTAATCGCCTTCGCCGTCCGCTTCAGGTCACGTCAGGTCTGAAAACTTCCAGATTCGTCGTAATAATGCCTCTGATATCGCTGGCCCTGCTCATCACACTGGGCTTGATGGCGCTTTCTTTCCCACGGCCTGATATTTCCATGGCGCAAGCAGAAGAGGGAACGATCGCAGCCAGCTTTTCTATCTTTGTGCCCATAGCAACCGTTGATACAACCATCACTCCGACCCCAGCAGAACTCAGCGACTTAGAAGCTGCTCTTGAGCCCATTGTGGGAGTGGACTTGACGCTCACCTTCGCTCCCGTAGAAATTATTTCGTCGGTCACGCCGGGCAGCGAATTAACCATTCCCCTTCCGTTAACCGGCGCCCCGGAAGAATTATTCCCTGGAAATATCAATTTTGTTCTGGACAACTTGGACGTGGAAACCACGGGTGGGATATCCACGGCCACTGTGCAGTTCGACCCTGTGCTGACAGTCCAAGCCGAGGTTTCTTTGGCTGGAACTGACGAAGCCGGTCTTAATCTAAACTTGACAGACCCGCAGCTCATTTTCACCCCTCCCGACCCAAATGCTGCCCTCCTGCCCGGCGGCGACCCCTTAGTGACCGAGATCGGCGCCAGCTTTGACGTAGAGCTCACCGAATTACCAGACGGGTCTGTTGTGGACGTGACTTTCGCCAAAGACACTTCAGCTTTGTTGAGCGATGCCGTCGCCAAATTCTCTTTAATAGCCGACAGCGTGGATGCGGAAATAGGGGTTCTAAGCAGCGACGTTGCTTTCGGTGTCAAAGTGTCGAAGGTTGGTATTGGCGACCAGCACCTGGGCGACAATTTGGTTACCTTGGAGGTCAGCCAGGATTGGTTCGACGCAAAAATCGGAGAGGGGAAACGAATATTGATCGCTAAGTTCGATGACGCTGGCGATCCGGTTGTTCCTCCCCAAGATGTTACCGATTCCTGCACTTCCGCCGCCGAACCCGTTGTTTGCTCCGCTACTCTTTCTGGCTCTTTGGGCGGGTTGAACACCTATTTCCTGGCGGCCATGACATTGGAGAACTCCCCGCCTGTGGTTGTTGCGGCGTTCACGGCCATAGAGGTATTACCCGGTGAAGGCACTTTCGCTATAGTTGCCACCGCCACCGACCCTGATGAAGACCCATTGGTCATCAATAGCTTTTTGGTCACGCCGCCGTTGACCGGCTTGGAAATTGAGCTGAGCACAGTTCCATTAGCCATGGTGAGCTTTGAGATTGGTAGTGGGAATGCTGAAATCAGCGGCCCGGATCCCGAGGCAATATTGGCATCCTTGAGGGATCTGGGCGGATTCGCCGTGGAAAACGGCCAAACAATCCAAGTCGAAATCGTAGTAGGCCCGGATGTGACAATTCAATTACAAGGGGGCGGGTCAATAAAAGTCGAGGCAGCTGAAATAACGCTAAGCGTCACGGCCACAGACCCGCTGGGGCAATCCAGCACGGCTGTCTCCAGCCCAGTATTCCCGGCTCCGATTGCCCCCGCAGCCGCACAACAAATCGTAGAAAATTCTACGACCGCTACCGGAGTTGGCTCCGACGCTACGTTCCCTTCCGTGAACGCTCAGTTAGCCGTATCTCAATCCAGAACGCAGGTCCTCCCCAACCAAGAATCTCGCATCCAAACGCCCGATGGGCGAGCGGAAATAGCGATCCCAGAAGGCTTCCTGGAATCAGACCAAGGGAGCCAATCAATCCAGCTTGTGCTGAAGAACTTGGACCCCGCCAAAGTTCCGGCTGACAGTAACGGCGTAACTCCAATACGGACTTTGGAGGTTAATGCTTTGGTCGATGGCCATGACGGTTCGATCACCGTTGGTGAGGCGGCAACCCTGGTTATAACTTTGAGCACACAGGACATCGAAATGGCCGGAGGCGACTCATCATCGTTGACCATCCATCAGCTAGACCCGGCAACGGGTACATGGGAGCCGCTGACCACTGTGTACCGTACCGGGGCAGAGCCGCCCCGGTTGGAAGCAACATTGCAAGACTTCCAACATACGGCTATCGGAATTTTTCGGGATGCTCCTCCAGCTTCTCTTGAGAGGGGTCTTGAGCGGAACACACCACTTCAAGACGAATCCACGCCTATATCCAATAATCCCGAACTTTCGCCTGCGCCAACCATACGTGTCCCAGTGATAGAAGAAGCCGGTGGTTGGTCTTCCGAAGCGAAGATCGGAGTCGGGTTTGCCGCCGCTATATTGCTGGTGGCCCTTGCGACCGCCGTACTGCTCATTTTCCGTACTGCTCATTTTAAGGAAGGACCAACCTGAACAAGTCGATTCCGAACCCAGATAATCCCAGTGAACAGCAGTTTCAACCCTCTATTCTGGCGGCGGATTTAGGCAGGATAATCCCGGCGATAAACAAAAACCACGCTCCTACCGCCCAAATGATAAATCCCGGCACAAACGTGCCGGTCCCGTCCCGGATTGCTCCCACCACAATCGGGGAAATGAACATGCCGATTCCAGATACTGTGACGAATGTTCCCCAGACCACCGCAACCTTTTCCGGGGTCATGCCCGGAAGCTCCATGGGCAAGGAAAGAAGCGTGGGCGCATACGACCACGACCCAATGCCCAACAATATTATTGACACATAGATGGCGAGGTTACTATCGATCAGAAAAGAGCCCAGGCCGCCAAGCCCCAACAAAAGCCCGGGCACGATGAAAAACGGCTTCTTTGACGCAATCTTAAGCGGTAGAAAACCGCCCACCAAGACTGCGAGCACACCCACAAAGGGGAGCAGGCCGGTAATAAATCCAGCCTGAGTTAATGACATGCTGCGGACTTCATGGTAGAAGGTCGGCAACCAACTGGTCAGTGCCGTGTACTGCATAAAAACCAGAGCGTCCGCAGCCACCAAGAGCAAAATCGTCCGGTTGCGCAGGACGCTCATGACTTCTTTTATCGATATTCCAGCCTCGGATGCCCGCGTGCCGGGCTCAACCTTCCCAAAGATGCCCCATGCAACGGCCCCCGCCATGGCAATTCCGCCAAACAGGGCCAGCGTGTTCTCCCAGTCCATTGCGTTGGCCAGGGGCGCCGCCACGGAAACCGATAGAGCCACTCCCAAGCTCAGGGCGGCCATGTCCAGCCCGTTCATGATGGTGACTTCTTTGGGCCGGAACCACTGCATCAGCAACGGTCCGGTGGCCGGGATGATGGCGCCGAAGCCGATTCCGTAAGCCAAACGAAGCACGAGCAAGGTCCCGAAATTGGGAGCCACTGCCGAGAGCACCAGCAAGCCCATTAGAAACCAGCCCAGGAAGTACATCCGTTTTAGGCCGAAACGTACGGCGATAATTCCGCCGGGCAACCCAAAGAACGAGTGGACCAACAAGGCCAGAGCTATCAGCAAGCTTGCTGTGGCTCGGCTTACTCCGAACTCGTCTATGATGAGCGGAAAGAGGGGCGCCACGACGAAAAAGTTTATTCCAACAGAGAAATGGGCAAACAGGATCAAACCCGCAATCACGAAGCGGTACCGCTGACGCGAATAAGCTTTTGACGGCATCCGTACGGCCTGCGGTGTGTTCATGGCTAGACGAGGCTCGTTGCCGGGGTAGTATTTTTATCCACGGGCAGGGCATTCGGCTTTTTGGCGAACAGAAACAACACGCCGCTCATGGAGCCCAGGCCGCCTAATATTAGAAAGGCGACGGTGTAACTGCCAGTTGAATCGAACATAGCGGCGGCGAAAAGAGGCGCCGCCAGCATGAATAAGTACAACGGTGCCATGGATATTCCGGTAATGGTCGCGAAAGCCTTGTTTCCAAAATAGTCTCCCCGGATGGCCGTGGTGATTGGAACACGCCCACCAAAGCCAGCGCCGTATATTATGGCGAACAGAATGGCCATGGGCAGGTTATCGATGAAGGCCGCCAAAATGAACCCAGCTGTTTGCAAGGCCGCAAAGCCGAAAAGAACCTGGTTGCGGGGCAACCGGTCGCTCATGTACCCGCCCAATAGCTGAAACACGGCCCCAACCGCCATCAGCACCGACCACACATAAGCCGCCGTCTGTAAAGACATCCCTTGGTCGGTAAGCAGCGGCACCAAGTGCACTGTTAGCGTGGCGATGAGCATTGAAGACAACGCATGTCCGAAAGTTATGAACCAGAAAGCTTGAGTACGCAGGGCTTGGCGAGCAGTGAAATTCAGGCCCCCATCTGGAGCCTCGTTCTGGCTCTCAGTGCGCTGCTCTAGCAATCGGGCTTCGCGTTGACCGGGAGTTTCTCCATCGGGGAGTTGTCCGAACTCTTGAGGTTCATTTCGGATGAGTCGAGACAACGGCCAAGCTGCGGCCAGAAACACGATTCCTATCCATTGGGCAGTAACGCTCCACCCGAAGTTGCTGGGAGTGACCGCCCAGGCAAGTATCGGCACCAGAACCAATCCACCAAGGAAAGAACCTTCGCCAGCGATCCCCATTGCCGCACCGCGCTTGCTGTGGAACCAATGGTTCAGAGCAGTCATCATAGGGAGCCAGGAACCTCCTGTTACTCCCAGCATGATCAAGAAATAGGAGAAATAGAATATAGGCAAATTTGTAGTTCGGCTAAAAATCATGAAACCGAGGCCAGCGACAGCAAATCCGATGAAAACCATACGCTGGGTTCCCAGCCTGTCGATCAGATATCCCATGACTGGCCCAACAAGGCTGCCTTGAAATTGAGCCATGGAGAATGCCCCGGTAAGCTGAGCCCTGCTCCAGCCAAAATGCTGTTCCAGCGCTGTCACCCACACGCCGACCCCATTCCATACGGGTCCGCCTGCCAGTGCCGTTATCAGCAAGGTGAGCCCAACCAGCTTCCAACCGTAAAAGAGTCCTCGCACCTTGGTGCTGACCGCGGGAAAACTGGCAAGTGTCATGAAGATAATCCCGGAGGTCAATAACAAAAGGCCAGCAGACGTCATTTATTTAGGGGGTCCAACTTTTGATTTTTGATTCAGAGCCCGGATCCAACGAAAGATGGTCGTAATCCAAAGTGAACTTAATCTGGACTACTTGCGCAGGTTTAAGCTAGTTGACTAAGGGATTCTGCTCCGGTGTCGAACCGAGGGTAGATGTAGTTACCGGAGACACCGTTTCCACTGTCACTGATCATTACGGTGAGCCGGTTTTGCCGCAAATGTGGAAACGGCTCATGGACTCAGTTTTCCTATGGGCATCGCTCTCAGAATGGATCAGGCAAAGAAGGACTCAGCCTGAGTGGATTCAGGGGCTAGCTGCGACGATGGGAACCGACATGCCTCAGCCTAGGGGGTAATAGTCAGTAGATGGTGTCCTAAGTAGCCACCTGTTCAAAGGAGAAATGCAGAATATCCGCGCGCTCGCCCGCATGCTCGATAGTAATGCCACAGATATTTTCGTTAAGATCTAATTCAAGCAACGTATTTTCGTCCAAATCCTTGGTCTCAGCGACCTCAGATTCTCTGAATTCAATATATAGTGTGTCGGTTTCTTGGAAATACTTGATTTTCATGGTGTAAATGACCGGTCGAAAAATGCGTTATGGACCGTTTCTCTATCTGCGAGCAGTATAACACGCAGATATCTTCCATCCATGTCATCTACCGATGCCCAAAGACGAATTCGGCCATCCGCTTGAATGACTTGGCTGATCGGATGGTCAATCACATACTCAATCCACTCCAACCGGATTGAAGCGCGGTCAGGACGCTGTCGCATCGACAGAAAGTACTGTGTAAACTTCACATTCCGTTCTCGAGGAAAAACTTTTTTCGATGCGCCCTGTAACCTGATCAGGTCAACCGTTCTAAACCACGGACATGTCTACTTTGCGGGTGCGGATCTGGAAGTTGGTGGTGTCGATAATTGCGCTGTTGCGGCCGCCGGTGCCCCCACCCATTACCAGGATAATGTCGTCCGCGTCCCTGGAGCAACGCCGGATTAGCTGATCGTCCCCTGGCCGCTCCGGGCCTTGAGCTATGCCCAACCGGATTAGTTCGCTAAGAGGACGTGTCGCGTTCTCCAGCAAGTAGTCCTGAATTCCACGCCGCGTCCAGCCGTCGTCTTTCAGCGTTATGGCGTGCTCGGGACCAATCACCACCACCCACTGGGCCGGGAAGCGCCAGACCAGGCAGGCTGATTTTAGGGTGTCGGCCAAAGAGGCAAGGATGCTCTCGCCGGTGTGACCGTAAGCGTTGTTGACCGTGATCGGGTTATAAGCCACGACGATGGTCACGCAACTGTCTTCAGCCTTGAATCCGTGGCTGACGTGAAGAGGCTCCCACGGCGAGTCTTCTTCGTTTTCAGCGATGCACAGCGTGTATTTACTGGGATTGCCGAGAGTACCCCGGTCAAGTTCCCCCGGTCGAGCGTTGAAACCGTTCATGAAACACAACCGGACAGCGCGGCCCAGAGAAGAGTTGGCCCGGAAGCCGGGGCCGAAAAGGCCGTCTTTGTAATTGACCCCTATTTGGTCTCGGATTGGACCGTTTACGATCATCAAAATAGCGGGAGAGCTAGTGGACGAGGCGGCCATCGATACGTAGTTTTTCTCTTCCTCCAAGGTCACTAGAGTAGTGACCAAGACCGGAAAATACTCAGGCAGGCAACCGGCCATCACCGCATTGGCGGCAGCGTTCTCCGAAGTTAGAACTCGGTTGCGCATTTCGAATGACAGGAGCTCTTCCTCGCCGGTCATACCGGCATAACGGAGCATTTCCTGCACCTTGTAATCCGCTGGAGGCACCACCGGCAGGCCGTCGCTCCAGCCCATCCGGTAACACTCTTCAATTGCCTCGATGGTGTCGCTGGCCTCGATCTCCCTGGACCTTTCAAAGCTGGTGGTCATTTTCGCCTCCATGTTTGGTGAAATAAACTACGGACAATTGTACGGACTGACGCCGCTGTTTGACTCTTCGTGGGATGATCTTGTTGACTTGCGTTAGTCGGCTTTGTTGCGGCGTTAACCAAGCCGGGGTTCGCGAATTGGCATTCCGGGTGGAGCGAAGAATCTTGTACCTGATCCAAGAGATTTCCCGACGCCGTCGAGGACTCGCGACAGAGTCTGAGCTTCGGTCACTACGCTCTCTCAGAATGACATGGTGGTTGGCCTGAGCCCTAAACGCCCTTCAGGCGTAGTTGAACGCCTGATTTTTCTTCCTAAATTCGGGCCACGGCGTCCGAGTCTTCATGGCCCCATCCTCGGAACATAGCCTCGACGTGACGCTGGTCCACCAGATTTGAAAGCTCCATGGGGATGCCGTATTCACGGCCCAAGTCGGTTGCCAGCCTGACGTCTTTGGCCGCCAATGCGGTGGCAAATCCGGGCTCGAAGTTGCCTTGGAACAAGAACCTGGGAAATTTCTCGGTCAGCCGCCTGCTGCCGCCGGAGCTGTTTGCAATGACGTCAGCCAAAATCGCCAAATCGACGCCCGCTCTCACACCCAGAGTCAGGGCCTCGGCCAACAAGACTCCGGTGCCCATGCTCATCAAATTGTTGCAAATCTTGCAGATTGCGCCGCTTCCGATGGGGCCGCAGTAGACCACGTGCGTCCCAATAGCGTCCAGGGTGGGTTTTATGCGATTGAACACTGCCTCATCGCCGCCCACCATGACGGCCAAAGTGGCCGCAGCGGCGCCGTAAACGCCTCCGCTAACGGGCGCGTCCAGAACAATCACGCCCTTTTCGGCGCAAAGCTCATGGAGGCGGCGCACAACGGTCGGTGAATTCGTTGATAGGTCGACGTAAATCGACCCGTTAACGGCGCCCTCCAGAATTCCGTTTTCGGCCTGCACCACCGCCTCCACGTCCCGGGGCACGGGAAGTGAAGTGAACACCACCTCGTTTCCCGCCGCTGCCGCCTTTGGACTGTCGGCCCACTCCGCGCCCATTTCCAGCAGGTTGGTTGCGGCCTCTCGACGGAGATCGTGGACGGTCAGTTGATGGCCTGCCTTGACCAGATTGACCGCCATGGGATTGCCCATATTGCCGGTGCCGATGAACCTTATCTTCATCGCTGCTGCTCCTGGCTGCTGTACTTGCGTCTCTTGTTCCCGGAGAGGACCCGCCCAAGGAAGAATCCGCGGAAGAATCGGGGCTTTCCGCAGATGGATTATTGCTCTGCCCTCGGTTCCATCCGCCGCCAAACCCTCTGCCCCTCTCGTCGTATTCGTCGAAGGTTTCTTTGGCGACCTGGAATGCCCGCACGGCGGCGGGCATTCCGCCGTAGAAAATCATCTGGGAGATAATTTCCGAAATCTGCTCCTTGGTCACGCCGACGTGCAACGCGCCCTGGATGTGACGCTTGATTAGCTGGGGGCTGTGCCCTAAGACCACCAAGGCAGCAATGGTGCACAAGCTCCGAGTTTGCAGATTCACCGCAGGCCGGTTGTAAATCTCGCCGTAGATGACCGAGTCGACCAGGTCCATAACCTCCGGGGCCAATTCGGCCATGGCCGGAGGCTGACCCGGACTGTTGCTGGGACCGTAGTAGCGCCTCCGGAAATCGGCGGCGGCCTGCCTCAAGTCTTTGGGGCCTTGGCTCAGAGTCAAAATATCTCCATCCGCCCAGTTTGGGCCGAATTTATCAGGCGGCCATAAGCGGTCAATCCCCAACGATTGGGGATCATAACGTGGTTAACAAAAATGTAGGCCTACAGGGCCTGCCAGTAGCGCTTCCCGTCTTGAAGGACCACTTTTCCCAGGTGGTCGTCAGGGTGGAAGTGCCCTGCCGCCACGACATATCCCTCATTCTGCGCGCGGTCTAGCAAAGCTGCCCGGCTGCGGCGGCTGGCATCCTTGTCCGTGTCGACTCCAGCGGTCCAACCAGGCTCGTAAACTTGGGCTTTGCTGTGGAGCACGTCCCCGGCGATCATCGCCTTTTGGCCTTGAGAACTAATCAAAATGACCTGATGCCCAGGGGTGTGCCCCGGCGTGGGGAACGTACTGACCTCGTCGGTGATGTTGTGCTCACCCTCGATCAGGTCCATTTTGCGCAAACGCTGAAGCGGCAGGACTTGAGTTTTAATATAGGGGCGTTCTTCCAAAACCTCGGGCTGGTTAAAGTAGTCCCAATCGAGCTTAGGGACCAAGTACCTAGCCCTGCGAAAATTGGGCGCGGGCATCCCACCAGAGTACCTGATATTCCAACCCACATGATCGCCGTGTAGGTGGGTGTGGACAACTATGGTCACTTCGTCCGATGGCCCAACGTTGGTGTTGTTCAGCCGGTCCGCCGGGATCAAAATAGGACGTAGCTCTTCGTATAAATTGCCGGTGCGGTTCTCCAATTGCTCATGGGGACCTGGGCCCATTCCGGTATCCACCAAGATGGTCTCGCCTTGAGAACGGACCACCCAGACGCCGTAGTAGAGTTGGATCTGACCATTTTCCAGGATATCCTCATAGGGGCCCCAGTCTTCCCGAGAAACGTCGGGGAACATCCGCTCCGGCGGCCGTGGTGGCGGCACCATGTCCATCACCGCAGTTATTTCCACGTTGCCGACTGTAATTTTGTCTGCCATCAGGTCCTCCTGGAAGATATTTGGGCCGCAGACGCCCAGTATTGCAAATCAGTATTGCAAAAGGGAGAAGACGTCGTAGCCGTCCAATATTTTTCGGCCCTCAAGCTCCATCAGCTCAATCACTACGCCAATTGATGAGACCATTCCACCTGATTTTTCCACTAACCGGGCGCTGGCGGCTAACGTGCCTCCGGTAGCCAGCAAATCGTCCAAAATCAGGGCCTTCTGGCCGGGAACGATTGCGTCCACATGAATCTCCATCACGTTGTCGCCGTATTCCAGCGAGTATTCCTCTGTGTGGGTGTCGTAAGGCAGTTTGCCCGGTTTGCGGACGGGCACCATCGGCTTGCCCAATTCGTAGGCCAATGGCGCGCCGAACAAAAACCCGCGGGACTCGACGGCTACAATTACATCAATATTAGTGGGTTTGTAACGCTCGGCCAACTGACCGATGGTATATCGGAAGGCGTCCGAATGTTGAAGCAAGGGCGTGATGTCCTTGAATAGAATACCCGGCTGGGGAAAATCGGGTATGTCTCTAATGTAAGCCTTTAAATCCATTAATTCTTCGCAATAAATGATTGGCCCAAATTCAGACCAGGTCCGAACAAAATCCATGCAAGACGCGCGATGATGGCTCAGGCGGTGCTACGAGTGGATCGGCGAGAGCTACCGACGCCCGCAACTGACCACGGGGCATCGCTCAAAGCGCTTGGGAACGCCTGGAGTGTAGAATAAGCTAGTGGTGCCGTCAAGCACGAAAAAGGCCTTCAGGGCAATCACCGTAAACGACGCAAAGTGTGACTAAACCAGTCTCCGATTCATTGACTTTGGTAAAGGCCTTTCGTATAATTATGGGTGCGCGATTTGGTCTTGGCGAAATGGCCCCAAATTTGGGGCCATTTGTAGTGTGTCCACCGTCCAGCGCCCTCGCTATTAGGGCTCCAAGCCCCTGTGGCGCACGGGCCCCTGTGGCGCAATGGAAGCGCAGTCGACTTGTAATCGACAGGTTAGCGGTTCGAATCCGCTCTGGGGCTCCATATGAACTGTCAGCGTGACACCCAGCCCCTTGCGGCGCAACTCGATTACGTATTCCTAGGGCATCCTGGGTCATAGTAGGGACTGGGTACACCGCTTAACTTGGAGGGGTGGGTGAGTGGTTAAAGCCACCAGACTGTAAATCTGGCGTCCGGAAGGGCTTCGCAGGTTCGAATCCTGCCCCCTCCACCATCCATATTCCGGAGCTTTTTGAAGTTTTAAAGTATATAATAATGTGCAGCTAAAAATGCCGGGAGGCCCGGCAACTAGCCCAGATAGCTCAGCGGTAGAGCACGTTCTTGGTAAGAACGGGGTCGGCGGTTCAATCCCGCCTCTGGGCTCCAGGCCTAACGGCAGCTGAGAATGCCGAAGGCCAAAATAATACACACCAAATAAGTTGATTAGATGACACCAAGAGGAGAGGAGACCTAAATGGCCAAGCAGAAATTCGACCGGAGTAAGCCCCACGTGAACGTTGGAACCATCGGCCACGTGGACCATGGTAAAACTACGCTGACCTCCGCCATTACCAAGGTGATGGCAGAAAAAGGCATGGCCAATTACCGGGACATGGACGCAATTGATAACGCCCCGGAAGAAAAAGCCAGGGGTGTAACGATTGCTATCGCCCACGTGGAGTACGAGACCGAGAGCAGGCACTACGCCCACGTAGACTGCCCCGGCCACGCGGATTACATTAAGAACATGATTACCGGCGCCGCTCAGATGGACGGCGCAATTCTGGTAGTCAGCGCCCCCGACGGCCCCATGCCTCAAACTCGGGAGCACATTCTCTTGGCCCGCCAAGTGGCAGTGCCCCGCATCATAGTCGCATTGAACAAGGTGGACATGATGGAGGATGAGGAGCTCTTGGAGCTGGTGGAGTTGGAGGTCAGGGACTTGCTCAACCAGTATGACTTCCCCGGCGACGACACGCCGATCATCCGGGTTAGCGGTCTTAAGGCCCTCGAAGACGACCCCGAGGCTATGGAGGGCGTAGTAAAGCTGGTTGATACATTAGACGAATATATACCGGTTCCCACCCGCATTACCGACCGGCCTTTCCTAATGCCCATCGAAGACGTGTTCGGTATCAAGGGCCGGGGCACCGTGGTCACCGGCAGGGTGGAACGCGGCAGCCTGAATCAAGGCGACCCGGTGGAAATCATTCGGTTCGGCGACGTTCGAGAGACCGTGGCCACCGGCTTGGAAATGTTCCACAAATTGCTGGATACCACCGAGGCGGGAGACGCCGTGGGTGTACTGCTCCGCGGTGTGGATCGGGACGAGGTGGAACGAGGCCAGGTGCTGGTCAAGCCCGGTTCGATGAGGCCCTATACCAACGCCGAGGCGGAAGTCTATGTGCTAAGCCGGGACGAAGGCGGGCGCCATACGCCTTTCTTCCCCGGTTACAAGCCCCAGTTTTACATACGCACCAGCGACATTACGGGCGAGATTCAGTTGCCTGAAGGTGTGGAAATGGTCATGCCTGGAGACAACATTCAAATGACAATTAAATTGATAACGCCCGTGGCCATCGAAGAAGGGCTGCGCTTCGCCATTAGGGAAGGCGGCCGCACCGTGGGATCCGGCGTATTCACAAAGTTGTTGGATTAAATTATGGCAAGAAAAACCGGAGACGTCAGGCAAATCATCGACTTGCAATGCGGCGACTGCCGAGAGCGGAACTACACCTCGGCCAAGAACCGGCGTAACGACCCGCAACGATTGGAGCTTCGTAAATACTGCTCCCGTTGCCGTAATCACACAATGCACCGGGAAGTGAGGTAAATTTGGCCAGAGCCTCGACCAGAAGTACGCGTATTATTGCGCCGGGAGCAGGCGGAAAAGTCACCCCCATCGGCTTCCTGCAAGAGACGTTCTCGGAGCTACGTAAATCCGTGTGGCCCAGCCGCGAGGAAACCTCCCGACTGACCGCGGTGGTCATAGCCTTGGCTATTGCCGCTGGATTCTTCTTGGGAGGCCTGGACCGCATTTTCGCCGAAACCTTCACGAAATACGTGCTATAAATCTCTGTTCAGTGGCCGGTGACCCACAGCGCTGTTGTGGCGCTGTTCCCAGGCCGCCCTTAGCTTTAGCCCGAAACCGAGGCTCTTTTGGCAAGGTCAACGGGAAGTCCGCTGGGGCGCCAAGCTGCTGAACATCATTGCAACTCTGGGTCCGGGCTTACGCCCAGGCTATCGCCAAAGGTCTAATCCCCGGTAGGTAACACTCATGACTATTAGCAATTCACAAGTAGAAGAGATTCAAGGTCCCAGGTGGTACATCGTCCACACCTACTCCGGCCAAGAGGACGTGGTCGAAAAGAACCTGAAACTGCGGATCCAAAGCCTGGATATGCAGGACCGCATCGTTCAGGTTCTGGTGCCCACTGAGGAAGAAGTCGTCTTCAAAGACGGCAAGCGCCGCTCGGAGCGCAAGAAACTATTTCCAGGCTACATCTTGGTCCAGATGGACATGGATGACGAAAGTTGGTATGCCGTGCGCAACACGCCGGGAGTGACCGGCTTTGTTTCCAACGAAGATGAGTCGGACAAGAGGCCCAAACCGGTGCCTCTGGAAGACAAACAAATTGAGGACATCCTCAAGCAGGTGGATTCAGACGCTACCCGCATCAAGATCGGACTGGAAATGGGAGAAACGGTGCGAATCACCGATGGACCTTTTGTGGACTTCATCGGCGCTATCAACGATATAGACGAGGGTAAGGGTAAAGTTCGAGTCTTGGTGTCATTCTTTGGCCGGGAAACCCCAGTTGAGTTGGATTTCTTGCAAGTGGAGCGCATCTAGGAGCTATTAGTGGCAAAGAAAGTAAGGGCGATAATCAAGCTTCAATTGGAAGCCGGCAAAGCGACCCCCGCTCCACCGGTGGGTCCGGCATTGGGACAACACGGCGTGAATATCATGGGCTTCGTGAAAGAATATAATTCCCGGACCGCAAACCAGTCGGGAACGATTATTCCGGTGCACCTAACAGTATATGAGGACCGGTCATTTACATTCGTTACTCGAACGCCGCCAGCATCTGAGTTGCTGCGGAAAGCTGCCTCGGTGGAAAAGGGCTCTTCCGACCTCCGGCAGGGCGCTGTGGGATCCATAAGCCGCCAGGCGTTGCGAGAAATTGCCGAAGCGAAAGCCGTAGACTTAAACGCTTCTTCTACAGATGAGGCCATGAAAATCATAGCGGGAACCGCCCGGAGCATGGGAATAGAAATAGCCGAGTAATAGCTCGGCCGTCGCCGCTACTCCGATGGTAAACTGAACGGCGTTGGTATTTACTAGGCTGGTAAAGGTAAGGACGATGGTTAAACACAGCAAACGATTTAGCGCAGTAGCCGAAAAAGTAGACTTGGAGCGGTCTTATGAGCCTGAAGAAGCCCTGGCTTTGGTGAAAGAGGTTTCCACAGCCAAATTCGACGAGACCGTAGAGATTCACCTGCGCACGAACGTAGACCCGCGCCACGCCGACCAGATGGTCAGAGGTGTCACGGTCCTACCCCACGGGTTAGGCAAGCAGGTTCGAGTGTTGGTATTCGCTGGCGCCGATGGCGCCGAAGAAGCCAGAGCAGCAGGGGCCGACTATGTTGGGGAAGACGACCTGATCGCCCAGATCGAGGGCGGTTGGATGGAATTCGAAGTCGGGTTGGCGACCCCCCAAGTCATGCCAAAAATTGGAAAACTGGGACGTATATTGGGCCGTAGCGGCTTGATGCCCAATCCCAGGTCGGGTACGATGGTTCAGCCCCAAGACTTGGCACGGGCTGTACAGGAAGCCAAGGCGGGCCGCGTGGAGTACCGTACGGACCGGACCGCGATCATTCACAGCGCTGTTGGAAAAGTGAGCTTTAGCACAGAGCAGCTTACGGAGAACCTGGGGTCACTGATAGATGCGATAGTCCGAGACAGACCCTCTTCCGTTAAAGGGCCGTTCTTGCGCTCAGCCTATTTGACTTCGTCTATGGGTCCCAGCATTTCGCTGGATATGAGCGCGCTGCAGGCAATGAAAGGACCGGAATAATAATACTCATACCCCATCAGCCTAAAAGTTAAATACAATCGAATAAAGCCAAAGACTGCGGGTCCCCGCTTCCGGCGGGGTTAAGGACGAAACCGTCGCCCGTTGAGGCGCAAGCGAAGTGTTAAGCGGACACTTTTTAATCCCGCGCCTCATTTTGTGTGCGGGATTTTTATTTATCGAATGTCTCTTACAAAATAACGGGTTTAAAATCGCGATTTGAAACAAGGAGAGAGCCCTTGCCTACACAGCAAAAGATTGAACGAGTGAGCGCCCTAGCTGAAAAGCTGGAACGTTCCACAATCGCCGTTACTGCCGATTACA
The DNA here is from genome assembly GCA_002816455.1 of SAR202 cluster bacterium Io17-Chloro-G4. Lineage (GTDB taxonomy): Bacteria > Chloroflexota > Dehalococcoidia > Lucifugimonadales > UBA3495 > UBA1141. Next base: position 19,520 of record MUCR01000060.1, read on the forward strand.
CGGGTATCTCGGTTAATGAGATGAACGATCTGCGGCGGCAAATGCGCGCCAGCGGCGTCGAGTTCACCATTATCAAGAATACCTTGATGGACTTGGCGGCCGACGCAGCCAACCGTCCTCTGGTGAAGGACATCGTAGTGGGGCCAACGGCCATTGCCTTTGGGTATGAAGACCCCTTGGATGTGGCCAAAGCCATCACCGACTTCGTGCGGAACACCCGCTCCGCTCTGGCAGTGCGGGGTGCGGTCATGGGGGACGGACAGATTATGACTGCGGCGGAAGTGACCCGATTGGCCTCATTGCCGCCCAGGGCTCAACTAATTGCCAACCTGCTGGGCCAGTTGCAAGCTCCCATGCAAAGGTTGTTGGGTGTCCTAAATGGTCCTTTGCAGGGCCTGGGCGGGTTGCTTCAAGCCCGGATCAATCAACTTGAGTTAGCCGAGCCAACCGGGTCTGCCGAAGCTGTTGCGACCGTCGATTCCGCGGCGCCGGAAGAAGCGGGCGAGCCGGAAGAGACCGGCACTGCTGAGGAATCCGGCGAGTCAGAAGAGACCAACGACTCTGAGGAACCCGCCGAGCCGGAAGAATCGGGCGAAGCCGGAGAGTCGACTGAACCTGAAGACTCAGTTGACTCTAACGAAGCTGGCGATTCCAGTGAACCTGAAGAGGCCGACGAAACGGAGGGACCTGGCGAGTCTGAAGAAGCGAGTGATTCCGATGACGCCGGCGAATCAGTCGAAACTGAAGTGTCCGAAGAGTAGGCCAAGCAATCCATACGAATCTTAGTTCCCGAAAATATTAGCGATTATACTAGGAGGAATTGTGACTAAAGAAGAGATTATTGACGCAATCAAAGAAATGACTGTTCTTGAGCTGGCTGACGTAGTAAAGGCCTTGGAAGATGAGTTTGGCATTACAGCCGCCGCTCCCGTAGCCGTGGCTGCAGCCCCCGCTGCTGGCGGTGCTCCCGCTGAGGCCGCCGCCCCTGCGGAAGATCAGAGCGAGTTCGAAGTGACGATTAAGGAAATCGGCCCCAACAAGATCAATGTGATCAAGGCCGTCCGTGAAGTTACCTCTCTGGGCCTCCGGGAAGCCAAGGAGCTGGTGGAGTCGGCCCCCGCATCAGTCAAGGACGCAGTCGCCCGCGAGGAAGCCGACGAGATCAAAGGCAAGCTGGAAGAGGCCGGAGCGGTCGTCGAAATAGCTTAAATACCCGGATAAATCCGGGTTCAAAATTCATTCCCATAGCGTCAAACTTGCTTCGAATCTGTCATTTTGGTCCTTCCCCTTCCCCAGAAGGGCAGGCAGCGGGAGGACGTCGAAGGATCTGGAGACACTGCATCCGCGGCAAGGCCCTTAGCGTCAATTTCGGGAGGGAAGATTGAGCCGCCGTAAAGACTTGGAACGCTATCTCCGCCGAAAGCAGGAGAACCAGGACTACGTTGGGTTCCGGGGCGTGGTTACAGAGGCTGCGCCGGCGACTGTTGCTCTGGAAAGCGCGGTTTGCTCAGTCTGCCAGCGAAAGCGCAACGTGGAGGTTGATACCCTCCCTGAAGACCGGTCTACTTTCGTCTGCATGAGTTGCCAAGAGACCTCGTAGAACAAGCACGGGCGCTTTGGGGCCAACAAGGACTATAAAGGCACAATATCCACTTGGATTACCCCCACAGGGGGTTACCGAAACGCGGGGAGTTGTTCGTCAAGGTAATCGTAGGCTTGATTGAACTGGGAGTCACCACTTACTCCACCGGTGTCTGGGCGAGCCTCAACTTCAAAGTCCGGCGCCAATCCTCCTCCCAGCTCCTTACCCAGAGGGGTATACCAAGCGCGTGTGGGAATATATATGGCGGAACCGTCGCTTAGCTCCACGAAGTTGTAGGTCCCGGATTTCCCAAAGGTTTCGGTCCCGATTACCACGGCGCGCTCAGACTCTTGCAATACCGCTGCCAGAGCTTCCGCTTCCCCAACCGTCGATTCATTTACCAGGACCACCATGGGAATATCCCCCAACCCCAATCTCTCGAGGTCTTCGCTGGCGGTCAAGTCCTGCCGGTTCCCTAATCGGTCCAGGGTGTACATGAACATACTGCCTTCAGGCAAAAACTGGCCCGCCACATCGGCTGCAGCCTGCTCAGAGCCTCCGGAACTGGAGCGCAGGTCCAAGATTAGGGCGAGCATGTCGAAACGTTTAAGCTCCTCCAGAGCTTCCAAAACCTGTTCGCCCGTATTGTCCCTAAATATTGAGACATATATGTGGCCGATCCCTCCGGGGGCCAGTTGGCGGGAAACTGAAGGTAAGCTGATGGTGCCCCGGAAAACATCCAGCTCCAATGGGTCGGCCTCGCCGACGCGCTCCACAAGCAAAGTGACTTTGGAATCATCCGGCCCGGCAACGAGATCAACCACTTCTTCCAACTCTTTCCCTGCTACCGGCTCGCCCTCAACGGAGACAAGCACATCTCCGTCTTCTATGCCCGCCTTTTCCGCGGGAGTGTCCGAAAACGGAAACAGCAGTATCTGCTCATCTTGGGCCACCACCCTGGCGCCGATTCCCCGGTACTCTCCGTCTAAATTTCCTTCAACGGTTTCCTTTACACCAGGGTAGGCTTCCGCATCTAGAAACCCCACCGCAGGGTCTCCCAGTCCGTCCACCATTCCCTGGATGGCTGCCGTGACCAAGTCATCGAGTTCAATATCTGGGAAACTTTGCCGGTGTACCAGCATGCCCCGCCACACGTCCGCTATTTCCACCGGGACCTCGGGCGGGACCTGTCCTCTCACTCTGCCGACATCGGTCAAAAACGGATACGCCGGAACCTCAGCCAAAGCGGCCATGCTTCTCAGCGCTCCTTCAATAACACCATCGGTTTCCAACGAATCCCGGTTGGTGATAGCACCGTCTATCTTTTCCCAGGCCTCCCAGGTCAAGGCTATTTGGTCTTCAGAATCTACGGAATCGCCATCGGACTCACAAGCCAAAACCATTATTAATAGGAGCACTGTCAGGACAGCAAAGACCTTCGGTTTATTGAGCGCTAGTCCTTTTAACATGGCATTTCCGTAGGTATCATTACTCGCCCGTCTTTGATTATCGTCTCCTATTGGTATGTTCGGCCAATTAAAAAATACGGTGGTATCGAAAGGAACGGATTTCCGGAGCCACGAGCGTGGGTAATCGGAGACTATCCAGCTTCAACTATCCGGGTTAATTGTAGCAGATGGGGTGGTGGCGCCATTTGCGGCCACTGAGTCGAACGGGTACACTAATCGTTACGCTTTGGCGAAACAATTTTTACTAGGAGAAAACGATGATACGAGTCATAGTTGCGTATCCACACGAATCCGGTAAGAAGTTTGATTGGGATTATTATCTGAACACCCACGGCCCATTGGTCAACCAACATCTGGGCAACCGAGGACTCGTCAAGATCGAAGTGGACAAAGGAATATCGGCGGCCGACCCTTCCCAGGCAGCGCCATTCGTCGCTATCGCCTATCTCACTTTCAACACGGTAGAAGAAGTCCATAAAGGCTTCAAGGCCGCTGGCCGGGAGATCATGGGAGACATTCCCAACTTCACCGATATAAAACCGACCATATCTATCAGCGAAATTGTTTGATTAACCCGCTGAATAGATTATTCATGCAATTGGGCAGCCCATTTGGGGGCTGCCCAATTTAATTTCCGCTCAACCCGCCCGTAATTCAATCAGGAGATTTAAGCCTCATGTCTTCGGCAGACGGCAGTTCTCCCTTGGAATCGTTAAGCCAGAAGCTAATCAGGGACCACTGGGATTTTTACCCCACAGCCGGCTCTCGCATTGGGCGCCATGAGTACGATGGCCGCCTGCCGGACCTATCGCCGGACAGCCTGCGCCGCCGGGTGTCGAGCCTCCGCGAAGGACTGGAACAATTGCGGGCGCTGGAAATCGGGCCGCAGGGAAGCGAGGAAAGGCTAAGCCATCAGATGCTAGAGCTATTCCTCCAGCGAGAGCTATTTACCTTCAATGAGATGCGGCCGTTGGAAAACAATCCCATGCGCCAGACAGGTTTTTTGAACGTGGGCGGTTATATACGGCGGAATTACGCTCCGATTACCGACCGGGTCCGCTCGGCGACGCAAGTGTTGTCCCAGACCCCTGAATTTTTGGACGTCTTGGACAAGGCTTTGCAGAAAGAAGTTGCGCCGACTGTATTAGAAATGAGTATCGAGAGCTATTCGGGTATGGCCCGTTTTTACCGGACAGATTTGCCCCAAGCGCTCTCGGGTTATAGTGACGCCGACTTGGACAAAGCCACGTTGTCTCCCTTCAACGGAGCCCGAGAAAAGGCGGCTCTGGCAGTGGACCGGTTTGTGGACGCTATGAAATCCCGGCTGGTCAAGTCCACAGGTGATTTTGCCATCGGCGCAAGACTCTATTCCGAAATGCTGGCTACCGGTGAAGGTCTGAGCCTGCCCTTGTCCCAAATCATAGCGGTGGGCCAAGCCAACCTAGACGCAAACTTGGAGCGGGCCAAGGATTTGGCCAGGCAAATCTCATTACAGCACGGAAGCTCACAAGGGGAATTAAGCGTCCCGGAAGTCGTCGCTGAGATAAGCAGCCGGCATCCCTCCGCTGAAACCTTGATTCCGGCGACCAGGGATATGCTGGAGGACCTGCGTCAGGCCCTTATCGATCTGGACATCATATCCGTTCCCTCGGAGGACCGCTGCTTAGTGATGGAGACGCCCACATACATGCGCTACGCATTTGCCGCCATGGATTCCGCAGGAGCGATGGAGACCCAGGCCACTGAGTCGTTCTACTACGTGACCCCTGTCGAGCCTGATTGGACACCGACTCAGCAGGAAGAATGGCTGAGCAATTTCAACTACGACACCCTGCGCATCATTTCCATCCACGAGGTGTTCCCCGGGCACTTCGTCCACCACTTGCACAACCGGTACGGCGCTGCTCTTCCGTTGGTCAACCGGGCGGCCACTTCCTATGCATTCACCGAGGGATGGGCTCACTACACGGAAGAAATGATGATGGAGACCGACTATGCCAAGGATGAGACGGCATTGCAGCTAACCCAAGTGTTAGAAGCCTTGGTGCGCAATTGCCGCTACATGTGCTCAATCTGGATGCACACCCAGGGCATGTCTGTGGACGAAGCAACCAGATTCTTTATGGATAATGCTTATATGGCGGAGCTGCCCGCGAAGCGGGAGGCGTTGCGAGGTACCTTCGACCCTGGCTACCTCAACTACACCTTGGGCAAGCTGATGATCATTAAACTAGCTAAGGATTGGAAACTTGAGCAAGGTGGAGCGTTTTCCGGAAAGCGGTTCCATGACCAGCTACTGTCCTACGGCGCGCCCCCGTTGCCCTTAGTGAGGGAGCAGATGCTGAGGGAGCCGAGCGGGTCGCCGATTTAACCAACTTTACGTGCGGAAGGTTACTTTACGGAAAGCCTCCGCATAGTCGTAGTCTTGCTCAGCGCCCGCGTCGGCGGCCCATTCTTTGACGAACTGGATCATATCATCCGAGGGGCGGCCGTTAACCTGGCTTTGGTGGGCCATCACAGCTCTCACTTTAGAGTCTATAAATTCTCCGATGTCTACGTGGGTATCGGGTTGTTCGGCTCCCCAGAAAAGCACGGTGCCCGTTTTGTGGGGTTCCAAACCTTCCTCTTTCCACAATTCTTGGAAGTGGAGATGGTCTCTGGCGCAGGGAAACACGGCATCCAAGGCCACCTGACCTACTATTCTATGGTCGCGGTGCCAAGCCAGGTTCTTGCGGTAGGGCTCGGGGCAGATCACCACGTCCGGTTGGACCTTACGTATCTCTCGAACGAGTTGTTTGCGAAAATCCCGATTGTCCTCCAGTTCTCCATCTGGATGATGGAGCAGCACTAAGTCTTGAACACCCAAGACATCCGCAGCATCCTGCTGTTCTCGCTCCCTGATGACCGACAGCTCTTCCGAGGTTATCTCGCGGTCGCTGGAACCTTTGCCCCCGTCGGTGCACAGCACGTAATGCACCAATGCGCCACCGGCAGTCCACTTGGAAATAGTCCCGGCGCACCAGAACTCGGCGTCATCGGGGTGAGGAATTACTACCAACACCCGCTGCGGTGTCTCTTCCATTCACAGGCTCCTGTATTAAATTAATGGCGAATTGGGGCAGAGCGATTAATGATGGCGAGTCAGTCTTCCAGGGAAACCGCTCATTGGTCTGAGGTTGCAAGCCAGGCCATCCCCGCCGTCCACTTCCCTTTTCCAGCGCCGATTGTTTGAATTGGACCACCGATTAATTTGGCAATGTACGATATTCGGCGGAGATTGTGGGCTATAGGATACTCTGCTACAATCGCCCAGGAGTGTCAAGTACCTGTTCCGGCTATTGATTTACGTATTCTGCCGACTTTATCGATTATCGCAGTTAGGTGGGCGCTACCGGTTGGAACTGGCGCCGGATTGTGGTACTACTCCATATCGTTCGAATAACCTTCCCGCAAGTACTCCTCCCGATATCACTACCCGCATGGCCTCTTCCACCCTAATATCCGTGGTGGTCACTTCGGATACGGGGGCAAATACGAGGAACCCCGACGACGGAATTGGCGTCGTTGGAACGTAGACGGCCAGCATTTCCTCTCCATTCGCATCGGTCATCCGGCTCGTAATTAGCCCGATGGATTTGATGCCCGGCCTTGGAAATTCTATGAGCACCACTCCGGTATATCGGCGGTCGTTATTGTTTGAAAGTATGCCTACCGCCGCTCTGGTGGTGCTGTAAATGCCCTTGACCAAAGGTATGAATTCCATGACCCTGTGGCCTACTCCAATAAGCCTTCGCCCCACAACAAAAGCGGCGATAAGCCCCACCAAATAGACCAACACCAACAAAGCCGCAAGGCCCAGTCCAGTGATTTCCTTGCCCGGGAGGTAGTCGGTCAGGGGCTCCAAAAGGGGATCGAGCAGGTCAAAGAAGAATTTGAGGACTAGAGCTGTGATGCCGATGGGCAGGATGACCAGGATTCCCGCTCCAAGGGTACGTTCTAGGTGAACAAAGGGGCGGTACAAAAAACTCCGGCGACGGCTGGGGCGCTGCCCGGATTCTTGATCCGAATCAAGGCCGGAGTTTCCGTTAATATTATTGTCGTTATCTTCCAACGGCGCCTCCGCGGTGCGCAGGGAGGTCTAGTCGCCCAGCCAGGGTAAGAACCAGCGGCTTAATCTCGTAGGGGCCAGAAATTGAAGTGGCGAAGGGCTATAAATATTTAGCCAATCGCCTAGTTATTGATTATCGTCCATTGACGAATTTCCGGCCAACAATTCGTAAACGCCTCGGATATCCCCGGCCACTTGATCCCAACCCATGCCCTCAGCGCGCCTTCGGGCTGCCAATCCCATGCTTTGCTTTAGTCTGTCGCTGGAGATAATCATTTCCAAGGAGTTGGCAAACGCCTCCGGACAGCGCCAGGACTTGAGGTAGCCGGTACGGCCGTGCTGCACAATGGTGGACAAACCGCCAACTCGCGCGGCCACCACGGGGGTGCCGCAGGCCATTGACTCCAGTGCGGCCAAGCCGAAACTTTCGTAATAAGAGGGCACCACGCACACATCGGCGGCATTGTAGTAGAGGGGCAACTCTTCCTGTTCTACCCGGCCCACAAAGTCGAACACATCCTCTACATTCAATTTTTTGGCCATCTTCTTGAGCCGGTCCACCTCTTGGCCTCCGTTGACGTCGCCGCCCACTACAATTACTCGCACGTCGTCGCCCGTCTCCATTTGAGCAGCTGTGTGCACCAGCAATTCCATGCCTTTTAATGGTTCCAGCCGGCCCACGTACAGGAAAACCTTTTCGCCGTTTAGCCCCAGCCGTTTTCGCACCTGTTGCTGGTCCAGAGGACGGAACCGAGTTAAGTCCACGCCACAGGCCGCCAATGATATGCGGCGAGCGTCTGCGCCGTAGAGCCTGACCATGGCATCCCGCTCGTGGGGACTGAAGGCGATAATCTGCTGGGATGAAGCCATCAGGTCTCTTTCGGATTGGGAGCGTTGATCCGGTTCGGCTTCACCGGCCCTAGATTGCAATTTAATTAAAGCCAACGTATGGAAAGTCATTACGTGGGGTATCTGACGCTCCGAGGCGAATGTTTGGCCAGCCCAACCGGAAAGCCAATAGTGGGAGTGGGTCAATTGATAATCAAGGTTGTTGTCCCGCTGAAAGTCTCTTAATGCGTCCAAAAACTCGGGGAGATGACTATAGTAAGTGTCCATGGACGCTTCGGGAGGTCCTCCAGGTAGATGGACAACTCTCACATTCGACGAAATCTCTTCAATTGGGTTGTTGGCGCCGGGGTGGTCGCGCGTAAATATATCCACATTTACGCCCAAGTCGCCCAAAGAATGGGCCAGCTCCCGAACGTAAACGTTCATACCTCCCGACTTTCCCTGCCCGGGAGCAGCCAGGGGGCATGCGTGAAATGCAATAAACGCTACTCTTTGCACGTTCTTATGCGCCTTCAACTGCGCGTTACCACCATTTGATAAAGGTCTCGCTGCTGGCCGCCCAGGTGGTGCTTGTATGGTTCTGGGCCCCGCAGGAAGTCGAAGTAGCCCATGCCTTGTTCAATGGCGTCTTTGAGGCAGAGGGCGTTGAGCAGTAAGCCAACGCTGTAGTAACTGAATTCCGAATTGTAGCCGCTATTGTACAACAGTCTGGAAGATGCGTAGTCAAAACACAAACTAGTGGCCACAGCTTGGCCGTCAATCTCCATGAAGTACAGTTTGAGCAAGCTCTGCTGGGCCATCTTCTCCGTCATGTGGTAGAAAAACCGCTCTCTCTCTGGGGTCATGTAATCTTCTTTTTCCGCGCTGCTCATCTTCATCAAAGTGATGAATTCTCCAAGACTGGCAGTTACCTGATCCGGCTCAGAAATACCGTAAAAGCTCCAATTGGTCTCAGATTCCAGCCGGCGTAGCTTTCGCCTCAGCTCGTGGCGGTCTTTCTTGTTTAGCACGGCCAGGTACTCTTCCCAAGTGCCGGGCAGGTCAATACCGGACGTCACGTCTTCTTTCTCCACTTCCACGTTGAAGCCGTGGGAACGTGCTGCCTCCGGCAGATAGGTCAAAGTGGGCGAGGATTCAACCAAGGAATACAACTCCAAGGAATTGCAGCTCTGTTCTTCGATAGAATGCAGCAGAGAGTGATAAAAATCGTCCTCGGTCCCAGGACTCACCATGAAGTCGTTGTAGTCGAACGTGTCCTGGTTTCCGACGAAGGAAAGAGTGTCACCCTGCTTGGCCAGCGGCGCGATGGCGGTCACGCCTTCCGAAGAACGGACGTAAAAGCCAGCCATTCCCTTGGCCGCACCAAAGCTTTCCCACCACACTTCTTGCCAATTAGGGGTTAAGAATAGGCTGTTTACGGGGGAAGTTGAGAGCAGGCTCTCCCATTCTGTCCGAATCTCACTAAAGGAAGTTAAGGGTGTGGTGACCAATGATTTACCTCCTGCGCAATAGGGCCAGTAGCCCTTCCCGGTCTATTGCGCAGGATTGGAACCGGCCACGGACGGCGGTAGTTACCACTCGGCTACCCGGTTTTTGTACTCCGCGCATGGACATACAGAAATGCTCTGCTTCGACTTCCACCGCTACTCCGTGGGGATTGAGGGCGGAAAATATTGCGTCGGCCACTTGGCCGGTTAATCGCTCTTGGACTTGAAGCCGCTTGGACGAGACTTCCAGGGCCCGCACCAGCTTGCTTAGCCCGGCAATTTTACCATTTGGGACATAGGCAAGGTGGGCTTGGCCGAAAAACGGCAATAGATGATGTTCGCACATCGAGTAGAAAGGGACGTTTCCTAAAACTACAGGGTCGTCGTTGTCTGACTCGAACACCGCGTCAATAGCGGTTTGAGGATCTTCTCCCACTCCGGAAAACAATTCTCGATACATTCGGGCCACTCGTTCCGGAGTCTCTTGCAAACCTTCTCTGGTTGGGTCTTCTCCGATCGCCTCCAATATGGAGCCTATCGCTTGTTCGATACGAACTTGATGAATGATTAAACCTCTGTAACCACTAGGACTCCAGACCTATCACGTTGCGTTAGATTCTGTGCTGCCAGTGGAGATTCGCCGGTCCTACTTACCACCGGTCTTGCTTACCACCGATCTTGCTTACCGGTAGTAATTCAGCTAACTATTCTACAGTAAATTATTTTAGCGAAGATTATTCTACAGGCATTTGAGCAACGGCTTCAATTGCCTGAACTGTTGGAGCGACCTCAATCGTTCGTGTGGCCACGCTGCTGACGGCTAAGTCCGGGTCTTTCAGGCCGTTGCCCGTGCAGATACATACTACCTTTTCCCCGGCTAGATTCAATCCCTTTTTTACGGCTTTTACGAGGCCGGCGAAAGAGGCGGCTGAGGCGGGCTCACAAAATATTCCTTCTTTGGAAGCCAAAAGCCTGTAGGCATCCAGTATTTCGTCGTCGCTCACACTGTCTATGGACCCACCCGACTCGTCTCTGGCGTCTACCGCTGATTGCCAACTGGCAGGGTTACCTATGCGTATAGCCGACGCGATTGTCTGAGGGTTTGCGACCGGCGCTCCATGGACGATGGGAGCGGCCCCTTCAGCTTGATATCCCATCATCTTGGGCAAACGGCTGCTGCGTTCCATCAGCCGATACTCTTTGAAGCCCTTCCAGTAGGCCGTAATGTTACCTGCGTTGCCGACGGGAATGAACAAATAATCGGGCGCGTCTCCCAAATCGTCGACTATTTCAAAGGCCGCGGTTTTTTGGCCTTCCAGTCTGTTTGGGTTGACCGAATTTACCAAAGTTACGGCATGTTTGCTGGTAAATTCCCGCACCAAGTCCAAGGCAACATCGAAGTTCCCGTTAACCATGATGACCTGGGCGCCGTAGGCCATGGCTTGGGCTAGCTTGCCCATGGCCACCTCGCCTTTGGGTATGAGGACCAAAGCCGGCAAATCGCAATACGCGCCGTATGCGGCCGCGGATGCGCTGGTGTTGCCGGTTGATGCGCAAATAATTGCTTTGCTGCCTTGCTCCAGTGCCTTGGCGATGGCCACTACCATACCCCGGTCCTTGAAGGAGCCGGTGGGATTGCAGCCTTCCAGCTTAAAATAAAGCTCGGGCACACCCAATTCCTCTCCTAAGCGGTTGGATTTGACTAAGGGCGTGTCCCCTTCTCCCAAAGAAATCATGGGCGTGGAATCCGTCACCGGAAGATGGTCCTTGTAGCGTTGTAGAACTCCGATGCTCATTCGACCCGGTATTATTGCTCCGTCTGACAGACCGTATCGTTAACTACGGGCGCGCCCAGACAATCATAGACTATTCTTCGATTCGCAGCACGTTACTGACGTCCCGCACTACTTCTAAAGCATTCAAGGCCTGGATGGAGGCTTGCACCGACGACTCCACTGCTGGATGAGTAGTAATGACAATCTCAGCGGTCTGCTCGGATTGATTGGTGTCTTTTTGCAACACGGAAGCGATGCTGATTTCCCCGTCGCCCAAAACGTGCCCGATTTGCGCAAACACGCCGGGCCGGTCAAGCACATTTAGCCTCAAATAATACTTACAGATTAAGTCGTCTATATTGCTGTCCCCCGAGCCGGATTCATCCGCACGGGTTGGAGGTTCAGTCAAGTCGATATTGGACGAATGGTCCTGGTGAGTGGGTCCAGCGCGAGACACCAGGCTGCGGGATGCTTCGATGACATCTCCCAGCACGGCGCTGGTGGTCGGTTCGCGACCCGCTCCCATACCGTGAAACAACACTTTGCCGCAAAGGTCGCCTTCCACTTCCACTGCGTTATAGACGCCATCTACTTTCGCCAGCATATGGTCAAAAGGAAGCATCGCCGGATACACTCGAGCTTTGACCTGCCCGTCATTCAGGGTGGCGATAGCCAGAGATTTGATGGCGTAACCCAATTCCAGAGCGTAGCGAAAGTCTTGGGGTTCCAAGTTGGATATGCCCTGACGAAAAACGTCGTCCGGACCCACGATTTTGTGAAATGCCAGTGAGGCCAGGATGGAGATCTTGTAAGCTGCGTCGATGCCTTCCACATCGTTTGTCGGGTCCGATTCCGCATAACCGCGCTGCTGGGCTTCCCGGAGGGCTTGGTCGAAGTCGGCGCCGTCGTGGGCCATTCTGGTGAGGATGTAGTTGGTAGTGCCGTTTATGATGCTGCGGATGGACTGGACGTTGTTTGCGGCCAAGTCCCCCATCAAGCTTCCGACGATGGGAATTCCCCCACCGACGCTGGCCTCATAGAGCAAATTGACCCCATTCCGATTGGCCAAGGAGATGAGCTCGGGGCCGTGTTTCGACATTACCTCTTTATTGGCGGTAACCACATGCTTCCCCGACGACAAGGCCTGCTTCATGTAGCCTGCGGCGGGTTCGGTCCCGCCCATCACTTCCACCACGACATGAATATCGCTGTCGTCTAAAATCTCTTCCGGGTTGGTAGTAAGGACGCCAGCGGGCAGATTGGCCTGTCCATGCTTTGCCAGGTCCCTGACCAGCACCTTTTTCAAGCTAATCGGACAGCCGATTTTGCGGGCGAGGGCGTTGGGCTGCCCCAGCAAAGAGGTTGCTACCCCACCGCCGACCACTCCCATTCCCATCAAGCCAACGTTTATGAGCGCTGGAGATGCCAATGTCTACCTCTGTCCCGGTGAGTTTCCGATTATGCCGGACGGGTCACGGCCAACCTGATCGACGGGAACCCGGTTGCGCGGGGCGCTAAGATTAACTTGGTCGGCCACCCACCTATAAAGCTCGTTGTTGAAGTTCATTTCGACCCAACCTTCGTCTGCGCCTTGACGAAGTCTTTGCTGCTCCCAGTCCTCCAATATCTGACCGTTTAACCTGGACCGCATGATACCGGTGAGTTCTCGGTTTTCGACGCCGGAGAGCTTATGGACAATGTAAATGCCTTCGGGGAGATATAACGGCCCGCCGATGGCGCCCACGTCCAGGGCTCGCTGGCCGGATTTTTCGTCTCCAAATAGGACGGCCCCGATTTCTTTGAACGCATCCCGGGGTACCCAACCCACGTACCCCGAATTATCGGCAAATCCAGCGCTAGTTCCGACACTACGGGCCACGTCGGCGAAATTCTCGATCTGCAATCTGGTGATAACTTCAGGGGCGGTTACTTGCCCGGTGACGTCTAGTCGTATCCACTCCACCTCCACCTGCTCCATCGAGTCCTCAATATCGGCGCCCAACTGGAAGTAACGGGACTGCCGCAGCAACCTTTCCCTCACTATTCCCCGATACTCGCCTTCAGAAAGCCCCGTGCGGCTGAGGTAAATTTGGAGGTTATTGCGGAACTCCTGTTCCAATTGACCCGGATCTGTAGTCTGGCCCGGCCGTGTTTGTGGATCGTGCTGCCTGTGTATGGCCTCTTCGACTATGTCGTCGTCCAAGTTAATATGCAGGCTGGAAGCGTCTTGGCGCAGTATTTCAGCGTGGAGTAAGCGCTGTAGGTACTCAAAAGGCAGGGTCGTTAGGTCAGCGGTCCCCGTAATTCCTTGCACAATGCGGATCCGCTGCACTAGGTCGCCCATATTGAAGCTCACACCTCGCACGCTGCCAGCTTCGGTTCGGGGCGGGTCCCAAAACTTGTCTTTGTATCCGGCCGCGAGAACAGCCACAATTACGAGGACCAAGAAAGCGCCGATAGCCCATGAGGCACGCCGATGAAGCCGTTCGCGGGAATCTTCGGGACTCTCTTGGTTGGGAGGGTCACTGGAGCGCTGATCACGGTTAAGCCGCCAACGGCGCCAAAAGGGCGCCGGTGAAGCATCGTCGCTACGGCTCCTGGGGAAAGCCATTATTAATCCTCGGGTTGAACGGTGCAAACATTCGGTAGAGATACGTCGATTTCAGGGAAGGCAAGCCCACCGGATGAATAATTTATCCCAGCGGCTGCTCCCAATCAATCCGGGAATCAGTTGCGAGTCCCGCTGCTCCCGTGGTGATAGGCCACGAAGGGGACCAATGCCAAATGCCTGGCGCGCTGGATTGCGGTTCGCAGAATCCTCTGGTGTTTGGCGCAGACGCCGGTCCGCCGCCTAGGCTCTATTTTGGCCCGGTCCGAGATATATCTACGTATCTGCTCTACATTCTTGTAGTCGATATATTTGACGTGGTCGACACAAAAGCTGCAAACGCGCCTGCGTGGAGCGAAGCGACCTCGGGGCCTGCCGCCGGGGCGAGGCGGCCCACCGCCGCCGGGCCTCCCTGGGGGTCGGCCTCCTGGTCCGCCTGCTGGTCCACGCATGGGTGGTCTAGTCATATAGTTACGGTCCTCCAGATTTGTTCAATAAGTACATTCTTCGGTTATGTATGCCGCGTATGTTTGGGATTATGATTCGGACCCGCCTAGAACGGTAGGTCATCCGCATCGTCACCCACAGGCTCGGAATCCATTATCCCCGGTTCATTGTCATACGGGGGCGGTTCATCCCCAGCTCCGGCTCCCCGGGACAAGAATTGCACATCGGTGAGGTTGATTTCATTTACCCAGCGGGTCTGGCCGTCCCGGCCCTCATAGCTACGAAGGTGCAACCGGCCCTCAACGTATACTTGACGTCCTTTCGTCAGATACTGATTACACAACTCAGAAAGGCGACCCCAAGCGCTCACGTTGAACCAATCAGTCTCTTCTCTCTGTTCACCGCCAGCGGAAAACTTGCGAGTGCTGGCGATGGAAAACGAGGTAACGCTCTGGCCCGAGGCCGTATAACGCATTTCCGGGTCTCTGCCCAGATGCCCGATTACAATTATTTTGTTCAAAGCATCCTCCCTGAACCGGATTTAGTTAGCCGTCGTCTTCTTCCGATTCTTCAGCCTCAGCCACCGCTTCCTCTGTTGCTTCTTCCGGTTCAGAAGCCTCTTCAACCTCAGCTGCCGGCTCTTCCGCAGCTTCTTCCGGCTCTGCCGCCTCTTCAACCTCGGCCACCGGCTCTTCCGCAGCTTCTTCCGGCTCTGCCGTCTCTTCAACTTCGGCCACCGGCTCTTCCGCAGCTTCTTCCGGCTCCGCGGATTCTTCAACCTCGGCCACCGGCTCTTCCGCAGCTTCTTCGTTTTCTGCAGCCACTTCGGCCTCGGCTACAGGCTCTTCCGCAGCCTGATCTTCGACTGGAGGATTTGCGGCAGCCTCCGCCGCTGCTGCTGCGGCGCGGGCCTCCGCTGCGGCTGCCGCAGCGGCGGCTATCTCAGCGGCTGCGGCCCGTTTTTGGGCGGGGGTCTCGGGCTCGATTCCAGGAGGCATGGCTGCCACGACCAGCGACCTAATCACTTCGTCATCCAGCCGCAAGAAGGTGTGCAGTTCCTGGTTTATGGGCTTTTCCACGCTAAACCGAGTTAGGTGATAACTGCCTTCGAGAAATTGGTGAGAGCCCTTCCTGATGGGATAGGCCAATCTACGGGTGCCCCACTGTTCCTCGTATGTAATGTCTGCGTTCCGAGTACTGATAAAGTCTTTTATACGCCCCCAAGTGCCGGATGCTTGCTCTTGATTCAGCATGGGACTGAGGACGACGACTAGTTCATAATGGCGCAAAGGAATATCCACCACCTGTTCAGAAGTACTGAAATTATAGCATTGAGGGGTTGGCGTCTCAACTAATTTTTGGATTAATGCTTTACTTAGTGCTGTACTTAATGATCCAGGCCAGGCACCGGGAACTTAGAGGTCAGTTCTTTTACCTCTTGGGCAACCCGTTTCTGGATTTTTTCATCGTCAATGTAGTTAAGCACTTCCACAATCATTCGGGACACTTGCTTCACCGCTGCTTCGTCAAAACCGCGGCTGGTAATGGCGGGAGTGCCCAAACGTATGCCGCTGGTGACCCGAGGCGGTTTGGGGTCGAAGGGTATGGCGTTCTTGTTGGCAATGATACCCGCTTTTTCCAAGGCGGCATCGGCGTCTTTTCCGGTGATGCCAGCGGGTGTCAAGTCCACCAGCATAATATGATTGTCGGTGCCGCCTGATACCAGCCGTAGACCGCCTTCGGATATCTCCCTGGCCATTGTTTGGGAGTTGGCCACCACCCGCTCTGCGTATTTGGCGAATCCCGGAGTCAGGGCTTCGCCAAAACAAACGGCTTTGGCGGCAATCGTGTGCATGAACGGCCCGCCCTGCATGTAAGGAAAAACAGCAAAGTCAATGCTTTTGGCCAGGTCTTCGGTAGACAAAATAAATCCGCCCCGCGGGCCTCGAAGGCTTTTCTGAGTCGTGGACGTGACTATCTGAGCGTGGGGCAGCGGTGACGGATGGACGCCGCCAGCCACCAGCCCTGAGATATGCGCCATATCGACCATTAACAGAGCTCCCACTTGGTCGGCAATGGCCCGGAACCGGGGAAAATCCAAGGTCCTGGGATAGGCGCTGCAACCGGCTACGATGAGCTTTGGGTTGTGTTCCTTGGCCAACCGCTCAACTTCATCGTAGTCTATTTGTTCCGTCTCTCGGTCTACGCCGTAAGGCAAAAAATCGTACAGTTTTCCCGAAAAATTGACTGATGCCCCGTGAGTGAGGTGGCCACCGTGGTCCAACTGCATACCCATCACCCGGTCACCGGGCTCCAACAGAGCAAAGTAGGCTGCCATGTTGGCCTGTGCGCCACTATGGGGTTGCACGTTGGCATGTTCGGCATTAAAAAGCTGTTTCGCCCGTTTTAGAGCCAGGCTTTCGACCACGTCCACGTTTTCGCAGCCAGCGTAATAGCGGCGTCCGGGATAGCCTTCTGCGTACTTGTTGCTCATAACCCCGGCTTGGGCTTCCAGCACCGCATTGCTGGCATAATTTTCCGAAGCAATCAGTACTATAAATTCGCGCTGTCTGCGGTCTTCTTGCTCGATAGCTTGAGCTATTTCAGGGTCTTGTTTAGCCAAGAATGCCATACCAATCTCCCACAGGTTGCTTTTACAGCTTAAAGGTCATTGGACTGTATCTAGGGGGCCAAATCGGACAACGGTTCAGTTGTCCAACATGGAAATCAACAGACGACGGCACAAGAGGATGGCGATTAATTGGGTCTATAAGCCTGGCTGACCGAGAGGGCCGCAACACCACCCGCTATCGTTCTGCCAATCACTCCCTACTCTTTCCGGCCACACGGCCATTTTGACCCAAGGGGAAGCAGACCTTCTGCTGGTGCGGTGGTAGTGTACGATGAGGGCTATAGCATGTCAACGAGTCTGCGTCCGCACCGATGGAGGTAAAGTCATCTTTTGTGACATTCCTGTAACCACTGGACGATTGCGGCTACCTGCGCCCTCGTGTAAATTATTTGGACGAACGAGATACCGGATCAACAACCCGCCCCAATAGATTTCGGGAATGGATCTTAGAAATGACGTCTGATTCTAACGAGATGGATTCTCAAGAGCTAATCGAGGCGCTTGTCAGCCCCGAAAGGGCCAAAGCAGTGGACACTTTCTTGATTCTGACGCTGAGCGATATAAATCTCCACAGCACCGTTGCCGATATAGGTTGCGGCCCAGGATTTTTCACCCTCCCATTGGCCAAGTACGCAGTCACCGGCAAGGTGTTCGCACTAGACATTGACGATGAAATGCTAGATGCGTGCCGGGAACGGGTCGCCGAGGCCCAGATGGGCAACGTCGAGGTACTAAAGTGCTCGGAGTTCGAGTTTCCCGTGGGAAAAGGCTCTCTAGACGGGGCATTCATGGCATTCGTGGTCCAGGAGAGCCTGGATAAACCGCGGTTGCTCAGGGCGGTGCGGGAGCTCCTTGCTCCCAGGGGATGGTGCACTGTGTTGGAGTGGTACAAGAAAGACACCGAATCCGGAGGGCCTCCTGTGGAACGCCGAGTAGACCCGGAGGAACTCCAATCTTTGGCGGAAGAAGCGGGATTCAGGCACATGCGGTGGCGGGACCTGAACGGCGATCAATATATGACCACGCTTCGTAACTGATTTGGCCACGAGTGGGCGATTCCTAAATCATTCCGTTAACGCCAGGTAGACTCTGAGTTGCTGCGTTTGATTAGGTCTGGGATTGTCTCAGCTTAGCCTGTCTCAGCTTAGTCGGTAGGAATTAGCGGCAGGACCACGTGAGAAGGACGGTCCGGGCTGTGGTACACGGTGTTTAATGCCATTAATTTCACCGGCGACGTGCCCGGATTTTCTCCCGTGTTTCCGTTGACGTCGAACCTGGGGAAATTGCTGGAAGAAACGTCTAACCGAATCCGGTGTCCCCGAACAAAAAGGTTACTTGTAGGCAACAATTGGATAGTCACGGCGTACGCTTGTCCCGGCTCCATCAGCTCCGGCTTTTCCCACGAGTCGCGAAATTTTACCCGCAAGATACCGTCGGTCAAATTCAGGGCATATCCCTCGGGGTAATCCTGGGATGGTGGGTATACGTCCAGCAACTTTGCCGTGAAATCGGTGTCAACCGCAGAGGACGAAATCCACAAGTTGACGCTGATCGTCCCCGTTACCTCAACATCCTCGGCCAGGGGGTCCGTCTGAAACACAAGCACATCGGGACGAGAGGCCAAGGGCAGATGGGGCGGTCTGGAACCATAAAACTCCGGTGACTCCCGCTGATCGAACCCCCCGGCTTGCATAATGGGTTGACCAGAGGAGATGTTGCCACCGATGGTTGGGACAGGGCTCCCGGGGTCGAATAAGTAAGTGCTGCGGTCTCGTAGGTTTAAATCATCATCGGATTGTGGCGCTCGGACTGATAATCCGCCGCCGGATCCCAGATAAAATGGGCAGTTCCGAGCCTGCGCCAATGGCCACTGTTTTTCGGATCGCCACCGGCCACCGTGGTCCAACCTACCCTCAGAATTGCGCCGTCCCGAGCCGCCGCCCATAACGAAAATCCTGACCGGCGGCTCTTCTTCCCATGTGTTTTGTGCGCCCTTCAGCCAGCGGTCGAAGAATCGTAACCGAAAGTGGTTGTAATCCTGGTCAAGATTGCCATCCAATACAGCTTGGGGTCCGAAGTCGGCATCTCCTGAGTAGGTCAAGGTGCGGGCGCCGTGGGTCCAGGGGCCCATGATCAATTGCGTGCCTCGAATTCTCTTGGAAAGCGCAACGTAGTTATCCGTGGTGCTGCGAGCATAGGGGTCATACCAACTTCCCATGTGGACTTGAGGCACAGGGGAAAAATTATCGTAATGGGCTTCAGCGCACAACCCCACTTGACGCCAATAGTCGTCAGAAATCTCATGCGCCCAGATTTCAAGCAAGTAGTTCTCATAATCCGGGGTCCACTGCAACGGCGAGTGGCCCCTTTTGAATGGAAATTTTTGAAACCAGTCGTGAATATCTTGACCTTTAAGAGCGGCCTGGGTAATCAGGGGGTCGGCAAGGGCAAGAGGGCTTTGCATAGCTTCATTGAAAGCCCAGGTGACTTGGCGCAACTCGAAGGCTCCCCCGTTGCGGCAACCGCTCAAGAAGGCGTTGGAGAACCCGCCGGAATCCATCCACATGCATGCTAGTAGACTTGGATTGAAGCAAGCCATTGCCGCCTGAGTGTGGGCTGCGTAGGATAACCCGTAAGCGCCAACCTTACCGTTGCACCAAGGCTGTTGGCTGATCCACTCCAACGTGTCGGAACCGTCTGGGCCCTCGTCAACGTACTTGGTGAACCCACCATCGGAAGCGTATCTGCCCCGGCAGTCTTGGACCACCGTAACGTAGCCATGTGTAGCAAAAAAACTGGCTTCCAGTACCGCCGCCTCTTTCGACTTGTTGTAGGGAGTCCTGTGGAGCAGCACCGGAAGAGGCTCTTCCAAAGGCTGGCCACCTCTGGAAGGCCGGTGGACATCCGCAGCCAGGTTCGCCCCGTCACGCATGGGCACCGCCGCATCGTGCTGAGAATAGACTTGGAACACCCCGTCGGGTGGGTCGTCTTTTGTTGTCATTTTCGACGGCTTAATTTCCGATTTTCTCGTACAGCATCCACCATTGGCGGGTGTGCTATACCTTGGCCGGTTGTGCTGTTAAAGATGCCAACCATCTCAGTACGGTGGTAGAGGACTCCTTCTTCTTGTTAGCAATGGAATGCTCCCCGCCGTCAATAATCACGTAGCCGGCCAGGGGGCTGTTCACTGCGGCATCAGCCAAGTCTTTTGCCATGTTTAGCAGCCGGGTGTGGGTTTCCAGAGAGCCTCCCACCACGAACATGGGTATTTCTATTTTCGGCGCCAAATTAATCAGGTTGTAGCGCTCTTCTGGCCCGTGTTTATCCAAGTAAGAAGTGGCGCTGAACAACTGCTTTATGGGGAAATGGGCGTCGAATAATTCCCGGCCATTGCCTGCCGCTTCAAGTTCTTGGGCCCGCCGTATTAAATCGCTAAACTCTTGAGAGTCGCCGGAGGACATATAATAGGCGTAGGACAACCGCACCGGCGATATGGGGATGACAGCGGCCACTCGCCGGTCAGCCTGGGTGGCGGCGTAGTATGCGACGCGTACTGCGCCCATGCTATGTCCCAACAGGGCGATGCGGCGGTAACCGGCATCCCACAGGTAATCAACCCCTGCATTGATATCTCCGCGAGTCTCATCAAGGATCTCGTAGGCGTTGCCATAGTTTAGACCCGTTGCCGCGTCGTTCCAGACTGTGTCGTGGGCGGTGGTGTTTAGGGCCAAGCAAGCGTACCCCATTTGGCGCAAATCTTCGGCCATGGTCCTGGTATTCGGCTCACTAAAGTTACCTCTGG
This sequence comes from SAR202 cluster bacterium Io17-Chloro-G4, assembly GCA_002816455.1. Taxonomy (GTDB): domain Bacteria; phylum Chloroflexota; class Dehalococcoidia; order Lucifugimonadales; family UBA3495; genus UBA1141. Next base: position 40,279 of record MUCR01000060.1, read on the forward strand.
AGCCGTGGAACAATAAGATTGCATCCACAGGCCCTGTGGGTTCTGTGTCTATAGAAGGAGCGAAAAACGCGCCGTCCAAGCGAATTCCATCGGCATTATTTACACTAATCAAGTCTACTAGCATCGTTACGTACCTCAGAAATTTTTAGGAATAATTTCCCTTGTCGGACCATCGCTAGAGCGTAGGGCAAAACCGGCGCCCAAGGATATTCGAGGCCTCAATTTTAGAGGCGGCGTCGCCGATCCGCAACCGGCCAATTCCAATGTTTCTAGCAATGCGTCCAAAAATCGCAGTCGTTTATGGTTGCGTCAGAGCCCCAAGTTCTCCAAAATAGATGCCGGAAGCGAAAACAGAAGCCAGGCTGCGCTTCGACGCCACGAAGTGGGAATCATCGGCGGGCCAACCGTCGGCGGTCATGCCCAACTGGCGGGCCAACCGTCGGCGGTCATGCCCAACTGGCGCGCCTGGCTAATCTAGGAGGTCCATATTTTGGCTAACGATTACGATGTTCTGGTCGTAGGAGGCGGGCTGGCCGGCCTGACTGCTGGCATGTTTGGCGCTCGCTATGGTCTAAAGACCGGCTTAATCGAGCAAATGATGGGCGGGGCCCAGATCATCAACATCGAAAAAATCGAGAATTTTCCCGGTTTTCCTCAAGGAATCGCCGGAGCTGAGTTGGCCCCTGCGGTGCAAGAGCAGGCGATGGACGCCGGAGTGGAGATAATTATGGCCGAGGCCACCGGCGTGTCCCGTGACGGCAACTACAAAGTAGTGGCCACCGACGGCGGCGAATATAGAGCAAAGGCGGTGATTCTGGCAGGAGGCTCCACACTGCGCAAGCTGGGCATCCCCGGCGAAGAAGAAATGTACGGCCGGGGCGTGTCCCAATGCGCCACCTGCGACGGTCCTCTTTACATGGGACAAGTGATTGGCGTCGTGGGTGGAGGCGACTCGGCCGCCGATGAAGCCCTGACCTTAACCCAGTATGCTGACCGGGTTCTGCTCTTCCACAAAAAGGAGCAACTGGACGCCCAACAGGTTCTGCAAGACCGGGTGCACCAAGACCGGGGCATCGAGGTGGTATACAATTCATCCATCGAGGCGGTGCTCGGGGAAGATACCGTTTCAGGAGTGCGGGTCCGTAACGTAGTCACCAACATTGAAAACGTCGTGGATCTGACGGGCTTGTTCGTTTACGTAGGCTTGGAGCCTAATTCGCGGTTGCTGCAGGGATTGGTGAAGCTGGACAATGCGGGCCATGTTCCTGTGAACGTATCCATGGAGACGGAAGTGCCCGGCCTATATGCCGCTGGCGACATCCGTCAGCAGTCCGCTTCCCAACTGGTGACATCGGCAGGGGACGGGGCCACGGCAGCGATCGCCGCGTTCAAATACATCAATAGTCAGAGTTGGTGATTGCTACCCTTCCCGCTCATGGTGAGCTTGTCGAAC